>DASTZF010000263.1:0-16723 GCA_035764445.1 Burkholderiaceae bacterium | reverse complement strand
GTGTAGGCACGGTTGTAGAGGCTGCCGCTGAACTCCTGCAGCGTGCGCGTGCCGTCGATGCTGATGCGTGGCTCGTAGCCGAGGTTGGTGTCGCCCATCGGATTGGTGATCTGCCCGTTCAGCGGCTCGTAGGTCCAGAAGCGCGGCAGCGGCGTGAAACTGAAAGACGGCCCGATCAGCACCAGCGAGCCGTCGAGCGACCCGTGCAGCGTCCCGAACTCGAGGTTGAGTGGCGCGCTGATGTCGAGAATGACGCGCTTGCGTGTCAGCAGATCGAAGTACCCGGCCAGGCCCGGCAGCCACATCCGCCCGTCCGATGAGATCGGCAGCACGCCGCCGATGTTGGATGCGAAGCCGGAGGCGTCTGCGTAGGTGCTGCGCACCGTCATTGTGTCGGGATCGACGTCGACCACGCGCCCGCTGGTGTCGGTGAGCCAGATGCGGCTGCCGTCGGGCGCCAGCGCCATGTCGAGCGGTGCGTTGTGCGGCATCGACGTCACGCTCCAGTTGCCGCCGCTGTCGACCTGGTAGCGCACCAGCGCATTGCCGCTGCGGCTGAGCGCGAACACCGCGTGGCGCACCGGGTCGTGCAGGTAGATGTTCTTGGCGCCGGTGTGAGGCACCGTGGCTGGCGCGTAGCTGAACGGCGCTGCGAACGACAACAGCGCACTTGGCGTGTCGATGCCCGCCGCGTTGGGCACGCCGATCGTGAACGGGCCGCCCCCCTGCGGCGTGGTGTTCAGCGCCAGCTGCGTATCGGACAGCACGTCGACCGACGACACGTTCAATCCGCTGAGCTGCAACGTCGCCAGCGGATTGGCGCCGAGTTGGTTGAAGCCGCGGCCGCCGACCACGATGCGGGTCGGTGTGCCAACCGACAGACCATAAGGCGCCGCGGTCGCCACGTACGGCAAGCGATTCTGCAAGGTGACGTTGAACGACACCGCGGCCAGACCTGCGACCGAGATCGTGACCGCGGCGGTGCTGTCGGCAAACTGCGGCAGGCTCGCGGTCTGGGCCGGATCGACCGCGAAGCCGAGCGTGCTGGGCGTGGTGCCCGCGTTCGATGTCAACGCAAGCCACGGCGCCGAGCTGGTGGCCGTCCACTGCGAAGAGGTGCCGTCGGCGCGCGCCACGTTCACCGAGCCCGCCAGGTTGGCGAGCGGCGTGGTCACGTTCAGTGCCAGCGTCTGACTCGCCGGCGCCACCAGCCCGACACCGACCGTGAAGGTGACCGGCACGCGAACGACGGTGAAGCCGTTGGTTCGATCCACCGCGACCTCGAGATCGCCGTGATACACGCCGGCCGCCAGCGACGCCGCCGACGCGTCGACCTGCACCGAGTTGTCGCCCAGCACGGTGACGCTCAGCCACGGCGTCGGCTGCGCCGACGCGAGCGCGGCGCTCACGATGCCGGTGACACCCGCCGGCAACGTCACGGCCAGCGTGCTGCGCGCGGCGCCGCCCTCGAACGCACTGAGCGCCAGCGACGTCGGATTCAGCAGCAGGCCCGGCCGCACCGTCAGCGTCACCGGATACGAGAACGTCGCCAGCAGGTCGGTGGCGTTGGAGTTGCGGTAAATGCGCAGGAACACTGTCGTCTGGTAGGTGCCCGGCACGCGGAACGCCGACGGCGTGACGCTGATGACGGCGCTGGTGTCGCCGGTGATACCGAAGGTGGCGCTGGCCACGCTGGGGTCGGCGACCTCGACCGCCGCGTAGACGGTGCCCGACGCGTTGGTGAGCGTGACGTTGATGTTCTGCGACGGGATCAGATCGCCGTCGATGCCGTCGAACTGCAGCGAGGCGGTGCTCGGCGACACGCTGACGCCGCCCCCGCCGCCGCCGCCACCTCCGCCGCCGCCACCGCCGCAACCGAGCAGCGACGACACCAGCACGAACAGCGACAGCACGGCCGCGACGCGCTTGAACATGCGGGCTCCTCCCCTCGATCGAGAACTGCGCCGGCCGCACCGGCGACGAATTCGTTGTCGGGCGGGCCATGCCCCGCCGTTTGGGGCCGCAGTGTGCAAGCCGCTGCCGCAGCGCGCACGACCCCGAGTTGGGGGGCGTGCAAGCACGCAACACACGACTCGCGCCAGCTGCCCGCGCTTTCCCGAGGGGTCAGAGCGTCGGCATTCGTAACGCGTGTCAGCGCAGTCCTACATGCAGATCGGACAAGCCCGTCATCGGCCGCGCACGCGTTCCCGCACAGTGCGCGGGCACGCTTGCCTAGAGTGGCCTGAACTTCTCGATAACCGTCGCACACGCGGTGTGCGCAGCGGCAGCACCGAGTTTGCTCCGGAGGCTTGCGATGAACCTACCCAACCTGGACCCCAACACGCTCGGCGTGTTGACGATCATCGTGGCGCTCGCCATGGTCGCGCTGGTGGCGTGGCTGGTGGTGCAGCGCCGTAGGCAGTCGGAGCGGCTGCGACAGCGCTTCGGCCCCGAATACATGCGCACGGTCGACCACCTCGGCAGCCGCGACAAGGCCGAGGCCGAGTTGCGTGCCCGCGAGCGCCGGGTCGGGCGGCTGCACATCGTGCCGCTCGCGCCGGCCGACGCGTCGCGCTACGCGCAGCAGTGGCAGCTGCTGCAGGCCCGCTTCGTCGACAACCCGCGCGGCTCGCTCGCCGAGGCGGACCGCCTGGTGCGCGACCTCATGCTGCAGCGCGGCTACCCGGTGGGCGACTTCGAGCACCGCGCGGGCGACATCTCGGTGGATCACCCCTCCGTCGTCGAGCACTACCGCATCGCGCACGCCATCGCGCTGCGCGACGAGCGCGATGCCAGCGACACCGAAGACCTGCGGCAGGCGGTGGTGCACTACCGTGCGCTGTTCGACGAGTTGCTCGAGGTGGCGCCCAGTGCGGCTGCCGCAGACACAACCACGGTCCATCACCTGGAGGCACGGTCATGAGCTGGTTCAGGAGCGAAGCCCGCAAGGAGCACGGCGGCCCGAGCACGGATGACATGGTGGCGATGAGCGAACCGCGCACCGAGCGGCCGGCTGCCGGTTCGCGGCTCGAGGCCGAGATCGCTGTGCATGCCAAGGCACGCAGCGAAGAGCTGCGGCGTGAGGAGCATCGGCGTGACGAGCTGCGGCGCGAGGAGCTGCAGGCACGCCGCGTGGCCGAGAGCCTGGCCGCGGCGCACGCGCAAGAAGAGCAGAAGGTCGAAGACGCAGTGGTCACGCGCGAACACAGCGCCGAAGGAGAAATGCCCGTGAACGACAACGGCCGCCGCATCGCCACGCTCTTCACTGCCGACGTCGCGCAGGACTACCGCGGCCGCTGGGACGCCGCGCAGATCGGCTTCGTCGACGACCCGCGCGAGGCGGTGCGGCTGGCCGACGAGTTGGTCGCCCAGATGATGAAGACGCTGGTGCAGAGCTTCACCAGCGAGCGCAAGCAGCTCGAGGCGCAGTTGAGCGACACCGCGTCGACCGAGAACCTGCGCGTCGCGATGCAGCGCTACCGCTCGTACTTCCAGCGGCTGATCACGCTGTAACGCCCGTCAGTAGACGAACACGCGGCGCGCCACGCCGCCGGGCGCGCCGGTGGCCAGCGCGATCGTGCCGCCGTCGCCGCTCACCGCCAGGCCGTGGAAGGCGCCGAAGTCGGCGCCGGCGGCGTTGGGCGCAACCATCGTCGCGCCCTCGACCCAGACTGAACCGCTGCGCTCGAATTCATACGCGGCCGCGCCCGCCAGCACGCCGCTCGCGCCCGGCGCGGCCGGCGGCAGCGCCTGGTCGGCCGCGTGATTGCGGTTGACGCCCGGTGCGTTGCCCGCCAACCCGCGCGCACCGCCGATCAGGATCGCGCCGGTGGTGCTCAGCGCCGCCGTATGGCCGAAGTGGTCGAACGCCGCCGCGCCGCGCGCCTTGACGAAGGCCTGCCTGACGAACGTGTTGTCGCTCTGGCGCTGGAACACGTGGATCGCGCCGGAGTTCGGCGCGTTGTGGTTGGCAGGGTCGCCGATCGAGTCGCCGGCATCGCTGCTGTCGAGGCTGGCGCCCACCGCCACCAGCGAGCCGTCTGCGCACAACGCCAGGCTGTGCGTGGTGCCGCCGGCGAAGCCGAAGCCGTCGTCGTTGGGCGAGCCCACGGTGTCGAGCCGCTTGCCCGACTGCAGCACCGCGGTCTGGTGCCAGCCCGCGGAGTCGCTGAAGTCGTAGATCACCACCGCGCGGCAGCCGCACGCGTTGCTCGGTGCGCCCTGGTGCGCCACCGCGAGCGTGAGGCCGCGCGCAGCGAGCGCGAGGTCGAGCGGCGCGTAGTCGAGGCTCGGAAACGGCAGCTCGCGCCACGCGCTGCCGCTGCGCACGAACGCCGCCACCGTGTTGCCGCGCTGCGCGCCGACGCCGATGGCCAGCAGCCGGTTGCCGTCTTCGCTCAGCTGCGGCGCGCGCACGGAGTCGAAGCGCACCTGCTCGGTCCACGTGGCACCGAAGTCGCCGGACACGTACACGAACACCGAGCTCGCATCGCACACCACGGTGGCCACCGCGCACGGCGAGGCTTCGACCGCCAGCGTGCTGCCGTCGGCGCTGAAGGCCAGCGTGCGGGCAAAGCCGGCCGCGGCGTTCTCGATCAGCGCCAGGTTGAACCAGCGCCCCTGCTCGGGGGCGCGCTGCAGGATGAGCACCATCGGCGGGTCG
The DNA here is from genome assembly GCA_035764445.1 of Burkholderiaceae bacterium. GTDB lineage: Bacteria > Pseudomonadota > Gammaproteobacteria > Burkholderiales > Burkholderiaceae_C > JAEUPI01. Next base: position 12,060 of record DASTZF010000263.1, on the reverse strand, counting down.
GCCCGGAACTGGCTCTTGAACGCCATGCGGTCGCCCAGCCCGCTGAGCGCCACCTGCGCGTTGGGCGCTGGGCCGGCGGCATCGATCGCGATCACGCCGCGCACCAGCGCCGCCTGCAGCGAGCGCTCGGCGCTCTCGACGCACTCGCCCGCCGTGTTGCAGCCGCGCACCTTGACGCTCGCGGTCGGAAAGTCGAGCGTGCGCGCGACACCGCGCGGCATCTGATCGCCCTGCCCGCCGGTGCCCAGCAGCACGCCGACGAAATCGCGGCTCGCGTTGGGCTTGAGCAGCACGTCGTAGGTCAGCATCGCCGGGTCGGCGCGCGGGATCAGCCGGGTCGCCTGTTCGCCGGCGCGCTGCGGCCAATCCATGAAGTTGATGAAGCCCAGGCTGTTGGAGCAGACCTCGGTGTCGTTGCCGGTGCACGGCGGCGCGATCGGCGGCACGCGCGGCACGTCGGGCGGGTAGAGGTCCACGCCGAACGGCAGGCCGACGCCGACGTCGTTGTCGCGCTGCGCGGTAAGCAGAAAGAAGCCGTCGGCGTAGCGCAGCTCGAAGGCCGCGGCGCCGACCGAATCCTCGGCCTCGTAAAACGCCGGCGCGCCGTTGTGCTGCAGCGTGAAGGCCGGGCCGGCAGCGAAGCTGAGGCCGAACTCGATCTGCGCCACGATGCTGCCGGTGAACGCGCCTGTCGAGCTCCACGCCAGCGCGAGGTGGCTGGTGTGGTCGACATTGCGCGGCTCGCCGAGCAGCAGCTCCGCCGGCAACTCGCCGGGCTGGCCTGCCGGCGATATCGGCTGCCCCGCGCCAGTGTCGGTGCCCTCGCTGCCGCCGCAAGCCGCCAACGCCGCGATCAGCATCACAGCACAGCACCAGGCAACGACGCGACGGTGGCGCGACGCACCCGTGCACGCGAAAGCAAGCAGGCCCATGGCTCGCTCCTCGGATGGGGGCGCTTTAGGGCAAACGGTGAGCCCAAGTGGTAACGGCAACAGGTAACAAGCAAGCGCGTGTTCGCGCGACGAGGCGGTTAGCGGGCATGGCCGGCGACGCACGCCGTACGCGCGAGCGCACAGCTCAGTACAGTGCGGGCCATGACTGCCAGCCGTACACAAACCGACGCACAAACCTTGCTGAAACAGCACGCCGCCAAGGTGCGCTTCGCAGCCGCGCCGCCGCCATCGGCGACCACGCTGAGCGCGGCCTACGACGTGCAGGACGCGTTCGTCGCGCTGATGCTGGCGCGCGAAGGTCCGGTGGCAGGTTACAAGATCGGGCTCACGTCGCCGCGCATGCAGGCGATGTGCGGCATCGACCAGCCGATCAGCGGCGTGGTGCTGGCGCAGCGCGTGCGATCGAGCGGCGCGACGCTCTCGCGCAGAGCCTATGGTCGCCTGGGCCTGGAGTTCGAGATCGCGATGCGCGTCGGCCGCGACGCGACCGGAGGCGGGCACAGCGCACACAGCGTGCGCGCGCACGTCGATGCGGTGTGCGCCGGCATCGAGATCGTCGACGACCGCAACGCCGACTACAAGACGCTCGACGTGCGCGGCCTGGTGGCCGACAACTCGTGGAACGAAGGCATGGTGCTGTCGCAATGGATGAGCGCATGGCCCGACCTGGGCGCTGCCGAGGGCGTGGTGCACGCCAACGGCCAGGCGGTGGACCGCGGCTTCGGTCGTGACGTGCTCGGCGACCCGTTCGTCGCACTGGCCTGGCTGGCCAACCACCTGCGCGCGCGCGGCGAGCGCCTGCGCGCCGGCCAGGTGGTGATGACCGGCAGCCTGGTGCCGACGCGCTTTCCGCTGGAGGACACGGCGTTTCGCTACGAGCTGGCGGGCATCGGCAGCGTGAGCGTGAAAGTCGTCGCCTGAGGAACGCCGCGTCGAAGTCAGCGCGCAGGCGCTTGCTCACCGGCGGCGCACTGGCGCGGTGGCGCTGAGGTCTGCACCGGTTGACATGCCCCAGACCCCCCTGTACGGTCGGCGCCGCTCGGGGCACACGCCGAGCGCGGGCGGCAGACCGGCTCTGCTACCCGGCACAAGAACCACGACAACCCGGAGACGACGATGAATCGAATCCTGTCGCTCGCGCTGCTCGGCGCCACGGCGGCGCTGCTGGCCGCCTGTGCCAACCCCACGTCGACGAGGCAACCGGGCAAGCCCGAGTTCATGCTGGTGGGCATCGACAACAAGGTGACGTGGGGCGACGACGGCAAGGTGCAGAACCTGCCGCCGGGTAACGACGCGGTGACCATCGTCGACATCGGCACCGATCCGGCCAATCCGAAGATCGTGGCCAGCCTGCCGCTGATGAATTCGATCTTCGGCCCGCCCACCAACCTGAGCATCACGCCCGATGGTCAGCTGGCGCTGGTGGCCAACTCGATGGACTGGGTGGCCGATGGCCCGGGCTGGAAGGCGGTGCCCGACACCAAGCTCTACGTGATCGACCTCACCACCAGTCCGCCGAAGTTGATCGACACCGTGGCGGTGGGCAAGCAGCCCTCGGGCATGGCCATCAACCGCGCCGGCAACCTGGCGCTGATTGCCAACCGCGCCGACAACTCGATCAGCGTGCTCTCGATCCAGGGCAAGCAGGTCAAGCTGGTCGACACCGTGGCCATCGGCGAACAGGTGGCGCACGTGGTGTTCACGCCCGACGGCAAGCGCGCGCTTGCCAACAAGTTCCCCGGCCACAAGATGGCGCTGCTGACGGTGGATGGCCAGAAGGTCACCTACACCAAGCGCGACCTGGCGGTGGGGCTGTGGCCGTACAACGCCGACGTCACGCCCGACGGCAAGCTGGCGATCACCGCCGACAACGGCAACGCCGGCGGCTCCGACGGCAACGTGGACACCGTGTCGGTGATCGACCTCGAGGCCAACCCCGAGCGCGTGATCGACAAGGTGGTGGTCGGCGACGCGCCCGAAGGCTTTGTGATCAGCCCGACCGGCAAGCTGGCGGTGGCCGTGCTGCTGCGCGGGTCGAACAACGCCAAGACCGAGTTCTTCTACAACCGCAACGGCAGCGTGGCGGTGCTCAAGATCGACGGCAAGAAGGTCACCAAGGTCGGCGAGGTCGAGGTGCGGGGCCTGCCCGAAGGTGCGGTGTTCAGCCCCGACGGGCGCTGGCTCTACGTGGGCAACTTCATCGACTCGGACATCTCGGTGCTGCGCGTGGACGGCGACAGCGTCACCAACACCGGCACCTTGATCAAGCTACCGGGCCGGCCGGCATCGATGCGCGGGCGGACGCAGTAGCGCAGCGAACGGGCGGCGTCGGCGTGCGTGAGCGCGCTCGCCGCGTGACCCCGGCGGCGTGACCGACCCGTTCTGAAAGGTTGCAGCGCGCGCGGCGACTCATTGCACAACGGGAGTTGCCGATGATCGTGACCGTCTTTCGGGCGCGCGTGCGCGCCGGTGCCGACATGGCCGCGCTCGGCGCGGTGGGCGAGCGCATGTACGCGCTGGCCACCGCGATGCCGGGCTTCGTGTCGTACAAGGACTACGCTGCGGCCGACGGCGAGAGCGTGACGGTGGTGGAGTTCGCGTCGGAGCCCGAACTGCTGGCGTGGCGCAACCACCCCGAGCACCGCGACGCCCAGGAGCGCGGGCGCCGCGAGTTCTTTGCCGAATACACCATCCAGGTGTGCCGGGTCGAGCGCGGCTACACCTTCACCGAGGCGGCCGGTCGTTCGGAGCTGCGCTGACCGCGTCGGCTCGCGCGCGCCACGGCGCCCCCGCGAGGCACAGCCACCCCGTGAGGAACGCCATGCCGCCGAACGGCGTGACGACGCCGAACGCGCGCACGCCGGTGAGGCTCAGCGCGTAGAGGCTGCCCGAGAACAGCAGCGTGCCGGCGACGAAGAACCAGCCACCGGCACTGACCATGCGGCCCGGCCATCGGGTGTGCGCCCACGCGACCGCGAGCAGCGCCAGCGCGTGGATCAACTGATAGCGCACGCCGGTCTCGAACGCGGCGAGCAGCTCGGGCGCGAGGCGCGTCTTCAGCGCGTGTGCGGCGAAGGCGCCGAGCGCCACGCCGAGGAAGCCGGAGATGCAGCCGAGGCTGAAGAACAGGCGGTCCATGGTGCATTCTGTCTGCACGCGGCTGGCCGTCATCGGCATCGCGCGCGAGCGTCACTTCTTGACCGGAGCCAGCCCCTTCACCTTGGCGGCCACCGCTTTGCACGCGCCGAGCAGATCGGCCACCAAGCGATCGTCCACGTTGAGGTCGCCCTCGTACTCGCCGAGGTTGCGCACATCGTGGCACTTCGCAAGGAGGCGCCACACCTCGGGCCCGAGCCCGAGGGTGTCCGGCAGCAGCTGGAACACGAGGTACCGATGGGTCGAGCGGTACCCGTGCCGGCGCAGCGCCGCGAGGCAGAAGGCGTGGGCGGCGTTGTAACCGAGGTCGAAACGGCTCTCGAGCGAGAGACCCGCATTGCACGCGTCCTTCAAGCGCGATTCGCCCGAGCGCAGCAGGCCGGCGAATTCCTTTGCGTCCGGCGGCTCGGCGCGGAGCGCCTTGCCTGGGCCGGCCAGATTCTCAAACGGCGAGGTCATCTTCGCTTCCGATCAGCCAGACCTTGGGCTGCTCGAGCACACGCGTCACGAACGACTCACCGCTCTTGATGCGCTTGGTCAGCTCCTTGCGGGTGTAGATCGTCGGATTGACGGTACGGCCGAGCCGCTGACTCGCGCTTTCGATCGTGGCGTACAGATCGGGGTAGCTCACGCTGTCGCTGACCACCATCAGGTCCACGTCGCTGCTGGCCGTGTCTTGCTGCTTGGCCACCGAGCCGTAGACGAACGCGGCGGTGATGCGCTTGGCCAACGGCGCCAGCGCGGCACGCAACGGTTCGGCCAAACCGAACGTCTTCTGCACGATCGCGCTCAGTTCTTCGAAGACGGGCGACGCCGCGTTGGCGCGGTAGTGCTTCTGGTTGCCGACCGCGTGCGCCGTGATCAGGCCGCTCTGCGACAACCGCGCGAGTTCACGCTGCACCGCGCCCGAGCCCGCCGCTGCGAGGCCGATCAGCTCGGTGGCGTAGAAGCTACGGCCGGGCTGGCCGAACAACAGTGCCAGTACGCGCTGCTGGGTGCCGGTGAACAGCGCGTCGGCCAAGCTCGTGTGCCGGGCGGCAGCAGCGGCCTTCGCTCTTGCGGTGGTGATGGAACGGCTCATACCCAATTTGGGCATGATCATACCCAAATTGGGCATTTGAAGTGAGGCCGAGGCGCTCAAAGTTCTCCGCGCGCTGCCTATCATCGCGGGCATGGCATGGCCAACGGCATCCCGAGCATGTCCCCCATCGACACCACGAGAAAGGTATCGCGTCTGCGCCGCGGCGCTGCAGCGCGGCGTGTACGTGCACCCGCGGCACAACATGTTCCTGTGCCTGGCGCATGGGGAGAAGGAGATCGATCGGGCGTTGGAGGCGCCCGAGGGGACGTTTCAGGCCTTGCGGTAGTCAAACCGCTTGCGCGAATCGACTCGCGACATCCGCCAGCGAGTTCCGCACCCGCTTGACGATCGGTGACGTGCCGTGCGCTGAAAGCACCAGCTCGTGAGTAGCGCGTGTCATCGACACGTACAGCAAGCGCGCCGCGTCTTCGACACTCTCGCCCTTCATTGGCAGCGCCTGCAGCCCCGCCACGAGCACGAGCGGAAACTCCAAGCCTTTTGCGCTGTGCATCGTGAGCAGCTTGATGCTAGGTTGCCGCCAGTCGAAGTGACGGAACGACTGCGCGTTCATCGATTGGTAGGCAAGCCTGTGGCGATCGAGCCGCCCGCTCGATCGGGCGCATCAGGTACTTGGCGCGGCAAACGACAGCCATGTCTTCCAGCGGCGTGCCGCCCTCCATGGCGTCCGCCATGTGCTGGACCAGTGCCTCGGCCTCTTGCCACTCATCTCCCGCATCAATCAGCACCGGGAGGTTGCCCCGCCGGCCAGCACTGGCAGGCTGCACGACAGGGATTTCGTCTTCGTCGCGCACTTCGCCAGCACCCTCAAGCAGGCTCTGCGCACAGTGCACCGCAAGGGCCAACACCTCCGCCGTGTTGCGATAGTTCATCCGCAACACGCTGGTGCGGCCCCGCGCTTCGATGCCCACGCTGGCGAAGTTGAACTTGCGGCGCTTCGATTGATAGATCGACTGCGCGTCGTCGTACAGCACCAATAGGCTGTTGGTTTGTTGGTTGACCAAGCGCACGGCCATGCGCAGCCACGCGTCCTCGAAATCGTGTGCCTCATCAACCAACAAGGCCGTGTACTGGCCGCCCGGCACCAGCCCTCTCTGAAGTGCCCGCTCGACGGTGTTGGCCATCGCCCGGAAATGTTCGTCGCGGTCTGCGGTGGCCGGCACTTGGAGCTGGTAGCTACCCACCATGTCGTTGCACCAGCTGTGGAAGGTGCGCACCTGCACGCGCTCGTCGACGCCACGGTGACGCAGCTGCGCGTCGATGCGATCGGCCAGCGTGCGGTTGAAGCAGAGCACCAGCACCGGTTGGTCGGGCCGGGCCGCCGCGGCCAAGTGCTGTGCCCGAAAGATCAAGATCATGGTCTTACCCGACCCAGCCACTCCATGGATCACCCGGTGGCCCTCGCCGAGTGAGCGGGCAATCTGCTCCTGCTGCAAGTCCATCACCCGCAGTAGATCCGGCAGAGCCGAGGCCGCGCTGCTCGTGTCCGAGAAATCCAATGCGCTTTGAGCATGCACCCGCAACTCGGGAAACAAGTGCCACCGCACACGATCACGCTGCGGCAGCGTGAGCGCGTGGGGATAGGTCACCGTGAACATGCCCCACAACCGCTGCTGGAAACTCATCGCATCCAACTCGTCGGCCAGATCGTCGCGCAACATCGTCTGATGCATGGGGAAGATCTGGCCAAAGTCGGTGTCCGAGATGTCTTCTACGCGCAGGTGCGAGAACACGGCACCCCAGCCATACGGCAGGATCAGCTTGCCCCGATACTGCCCGTCGCCCTGAATGAGCAACGGGTCTTGCTGCATCGCGCTCACCAACTCCAGCGCGTAGTCCCGTGCTTGCCTCAACGGGTTGGCCTCTGTGACTCGCCCGCGCTGCGTTTGCAGCTCCACGCGATCGGACGTTGCCGATAGCATCGTCGAGCGCTTCCAGTCCTTGACCTCCAGAAGCAACAGACCCCGCCGGGGACTGAGGATGACGAAGTCGGGCCTGCGTGCACGCGAACCCACTGGCACGTTGTGCCAGACGAGGTGGTCGTCTTCCAGGCATCGTTTGAGCTGGTGCAAGACCCGCCGCTCGCCAGCGTTGCAACGCTGATCGATGCTGGTTATACCTTGCGGAAAGATGGCCACTGGGATGAAAGGCTAGCCTTCAGGGTGGTTTGCGCACAGTTCCCTGGAACGCTGACGAGCCTAGCTCAACTCCAGATGGACCCACCCGCACCGTCCTGCCACTGCACGCAGCATGACCCCAACCGGTGCGTTGTTCACGAAAATTACGCCATGCCTGTGGGTCGCCACCGCCAAGGCATGACGAACAAGCTCTAGCACCACACGGCTCAAACGAGGCGCCTCATGTCAACCTCGATCCTTCGCCACTCAGCGCCAAGGTTCAAAGTGAACACTCTCAGTTGGTGCCCTTGAATGCTGTACGTCTTGTCGAGCGGTTCGTTCACCACCGGGTACACAAGAATGCCGTCCGCTTCGCCATCGACCCCCCCGCGCATCTCCAAGTTCTTCAGATAGGACATGAGCTGATAGAGATGAGATGAATGGAGGGATCGTCGATCGTGATACTGCTGAAGCGTCTGCTCGTAGTACTTGGCATCGATGATGGTAGTTCGCGAATCGCTACGGACGCTGACGTCAGTTCTCATATCAGGCAGGTACGTCAGGTCGGGGTCGTCGTCGCTGCTAGCGTCCCAGCTGAGCACTTCGCGGCTCACTCTGAGATCGGAGCGCTCAGTCCGAAGGAAGTTGAATATGAAGCCCTCGAATAGGCGCGCCATCTCTCGCCGATCACGCAGAAAATCCCGGAAGCGGTACTTGCCTGTCTCTTCATCTGGTATTGCGCACCGATGAATGAGTCGCGCGACGTCAATCAGAAAGGTGTAGTGCCGATTGTTGGCGTGTAGGTTCACTGATCTGAATAGGTCGCGACTCAGGGGCACATCGGCCACATCGGTTAACTGGCGAGCGAGACGCCTAAGTCTGCCGCGATGATCTCGGTCCAGCCCTTCAACCAACGCGAGACTGCGCATCGCCGCCTTGATCACGCGGTTTTGTGGAGTGTCGTGGGAAAGCTCGTCGAACTGGCAGCTCGCTCGTCCGTGCCGGTCTAAGAACCGCATGTGCGTTTCAACGAGGTTGACCTTCCCTCGCACTGAGGCGATCTCCGCTTCGTGCTCCAGGTAGCCGCGTTCTAGGCCCTTGCGACACAAGCGATTCACGCCTGTGATCAACACACGAGCAAAGAGGTCAGCCAGCTCGGTTACGCCTGCAGTCGACACATCCACGAAATCCTTCTCGGCCAGGCGATTCCACGCGTAGCAGAGCAGAAAGTAGATGTTGCGAATCGGGATTGCCGACGACACGACTGGCCAATTCGTTAGGTGAGCCGATCAATGAGCTGTTGCGCACGTTCCAGATCGTCGAAGTAGTACTCTCGCAAGAGCGGTGCAATTTCCGCGGACACCACCTGACGGAACCAGTCTTCGTGATGCGCTGCCTCCTCCGGTGGATCACAAAAGAAGCTATGGCCAATGCAAAAGCCTGGTCCGAGGTTCGCAGTGTCCTTGGCGAGCTTGTCGTTTAGCTCTGTCATCTTCTCGATGATCCGCTGCTGAAGCACCTCCGAAACGCCCTTTTCTACCAAGTGTTCTCTAAACAGAGGGCTTCCGTACTCTGGTTGCAGATTCACAAAGGCGAATCGGCGGCGCAGCGCGTAGTCCACGACTGCCAACGATCGGTCAGCCGTGTTCATCAAGCCCAGCACATACACGTTCTGTGGAATGAAGAATGGTGGGTCGCCGGATGCGGCATAGGCAAGCGGGATCGACCAATCTTGCCCGCGCTTGTCTGGCTCAAGGAGCATGAGTAGTTCACCGAATATCTTGGCGAGGTTGCCGCGATTGATCTCGTCGATCACGAACACGTGAGTGTGTCCGGGATCACTCCGTGCTTGCTCGCAGAACCGGTAGAACACGCCACCCCGAAGCGCGAATCCAGCTGCTGCGGGCCGATATCCCTGAACAAAGTCCTCATATGCATATGAGGGGTGGAACTGGACAGTCGTGACGCGTGCAGGCGACTTGGCATCCATCAGTGCGTATGCAAGGCGGCGGTAGAAGAACGTCTTGCCTACGCCTGGAGGCCCTTGCAAAACCAAGTTCTTTTTCGCTTTCCAGATCGAGAGGATCTCTTCGAAGCGGCGCTGCGAAATGAAAAGCGCCTCCGTGGCCTCTTTGATTGAGTAAGGCGGTGGGGGCGGTTCGGCAGCAGTCAGCGGGCGAGGCTCGCCGAGTGGCTCGACGACAGGTAAAGGCGCCTCAACGGTAAGGGGAGGTGGCTCCGCCGCCACAAGATGTTCGTACTCCGCAATCAGCTCATCCAGATCGCTGGTGATCACCGCCTCATTCACTTCATCTGGGACGCGATAAGCCTTGTACACAAGCGATTCGCCGTATCGATCGGGACTGAGTCCATAGTGATCGCCAAAATACTGCTCCACGGTCTTAGTCGCTGCAACTGGGGGCCAGCTGATCTTGGGTGTTGCGGTGTCGCTGATTCCTTTGGTCAATATCAATAGCGAGTTGGACCTGTAGTAGAGCAGCGTGGGGTAGATGCCCTTCTGCGGCTCCTGCCCGGCTCCTAGAAACGCGACCCACGCGACTCGCGCGAAGTTAGCCTTGCCAAAGCTCACCTTCACTCTGAGTCCCCGGTATGAGTCCGGATAACCTTTTGTCTCCAAGCTCTTATTCTCATTGGCTTGAGCAAGAAACTGCTTTAGCAGCGTTGAGATGAAATCCTTTCGTTCGATGTGGAAGCCGAGGCCTCGAAGCAAGTTGAATGCAGGGGAGCCGACACCGCCTGAGAACAGCGCGCGATCAAACTCCTGTCCACCTGCATGCTTACTAGCAAGTGAAAGCACAAGCTTGGGCGGGTATCGTTTGTTGCCGTAAATGAGGTCATAGAAGGTTGACCGCGCGTCAGGCGATACGCCTCGTTCATCGATTTCTTGTATCGCAGCGAGTACGTGGTCGCGTTCTATTGCTGCCGTGTGACCGTCGAAATCCTCCGTCTGCCATTGCTCCTTTAGCGGACTCTCGTAGAAGTCTAGTTGCCGATCCGGCGCATTCAACTGCTCGGCGGCTCGTATACGCGCCAACTCCTGGTCGACGCGAAGTGCCGACAGGCCTCGCACCCTTGCGCGACTCAGCCCAGTGAAGTTTTGAACAATCAGGCGGCGGTCACCTCCGCCAAATATGCGTTCGAACATCTCGGGAAAGAGCAGGAACAGGACCATATGCCGGAATTGGCGCGATGAGCTCTCGGGTATGGATTCGAGCCAAGCGGCGAACTTCCATCCGTCAGCGAGCAATGCGGAGCGTTCTTCAGTCGGAAGTGCTTTGAAAGCTCGCAAGAGTCTGATGAAGAACGCGAGTTCTCTCCAGCGATTGACGCCGTAGCTCGTTCCAGCGCTACCCACACCCTCAAGCAAGTCGTCGCGGACCCACTGGTCGAGTGGCTCAACTGAAGCACCAGACCAGCTCCAAACGAGTTGGATGCTCTCGCGCTTCCTTTGTGGGGATACGTTGCTCGGGCACAAGAACATCACCCAAAGCATTTCTGCGGCGAGCTGCTTCACTTCCGCGCTTGTGCCAGCAAGCTGCCCTTCCAGTTTCTCGAAGAACTTTCGATCGCTTTCGTCAGGTGCATCGACGAAGTGGTCTTGGAGTGCGGCTAGGTGCTCCTCGCGCCACAGGCTCGCCCCGATGAACACTGACCCGTCTCTTTCCAGACCCATCGCCCTCCAACGAGTGGCGGCCGCAAGGATGGGTTCAGCGTTCTTATCCGCGCAGTAACGCGCCATTTCGATATCCTCCGCCCGTCGTGTTCCAGAACACCCTGAATCCGGAACTCGTAGTCATTGCTTGATGGCGGCCGGGGTCTAGGGCTTCGCTAGGCGCTCCCCGACGCCCGTCGTCGCCGACGTCATCTCTTCTTCCCTGTGAGAAGCTGCGGAACGGAGACCCCCACTACGGAGGCAAGTACCTCCAGGGTACTCAACGTGACATTCCGCTCGCCGCGTTCGACTGAACCGACATAGGTGCGATGCAGGCCGCAGAGGTCGGCGAACTCTTCCTGCGAAAGACCTCTTGCTTCGCGAAAGGCGCGGATATTGACGGCCAGTGCAGCCGTGAGGTGTGAGCTAGGCTTGCGAAGTGCTCTTGCTTGTTTTCTCATCCACTCACATGCGACTGCGGTCTGAGCTGAATGGAGCAGGAGTGTCAAACGTCGATGCCCATGAATCTACAGACAACAAGTAGCACATCACTGCGCACGCTGGCAGCTCGCCCACACAGAGCGAATCGGCTGGAATCAGCGCCCTCGCCAGCATGCGAACCGCAGCAGCGCAGCCAAAGCGGTCGCGTGCTATCAGGGACCTAGGCCAAAACCCTCGGCCGTAGGGCAGGCCCGCTGGGGTGCTACCAGACCTCCGCGGCCCGAAGAGAGAGGTCCCTCACCGAAGAGAACGGTCCCTCAATACCCTACTGCCGCCCCATCACTCCTCGGATCACACCCCCCACTCCGCACCCCCGTCCGCGCATCGATCGTGATCCCGTGCGCATGCCCGGCCAGCTCGTTCCACTCGCCCCAGCGGTCGATCACGTGGCCGCGGCGCTCCAGCTCGGCAGTGGTCTCCGCCGCAAAGCGCGCCTCGATGTGCAGCGTGTCGCGCGCCTCGCCGAGCGCAAAGCGCCCTGAGAGCCAGCGCGGCGCCTGCACGGCCTGCTGGATGTCGAGGCCGTGGTCGATCATCGCCACGTAGGTCTGCGCGTGGATC
>DASTZF010000262.1:0-14637 GCA_035764445.1 Burkholderiaceae bacterium | reverse complement strand
GGCGGCGCATGTGCGCTGCCCGACGCTCGTGATGCATCCGACGGGCGATGAGCTGGTGCGCTTCGAGCAGGGCCGGCGCCTCGCCTCGTTGATCCCGGGCGCTCGCTTCGTGCCGCTGCCAGGTCGCAACCACATCCCGTTCCCGCGCGAGCCCGCATGGCACGGCTTCGTGCGCGAGACGAGGCAGTTCCTGGGCACCGAGCAGCGCCTGCCGCAAGCATCGTCGCCAGTGCAACTGACGGCGCGGCAGACGGAGGTGCTGCGCCGCATCGCATTCGGCGAGTCGGACAAGCAGATCGCCGCCGCGCTGCGCCTGAGCCCGCGCACCGTCGAAATGCACGCGGCCCGTGCGCTGCAGGCACTGGGGTGCCGCACCCGCGCCGAGGGCGTGCGCCGCGCCACCGAGCAGCGGCTGCTCGGCTCCTGACCTCGGAGTCCTACGGTACCCGGTCCATCGCCTACCGTGGTTGGCCGACTGGCGTGCCGCGGCTCGTGCGCGAACACTGCTGGCTGCTTCACACATTGGAGGCCAGCGTGGAAGGACGGGCGTTGCAGGACTCGCTCAAGGTGCATTGCTTCGGTTGTGGCTCGCTCAACGAGCGGGGGCTGCAGATCAAGAGCCACTGGGACGGCGACGAGCTGGTGTGCCGGTGGTCGCCGAAGCCGTATCACATCGGCCACCCCGGTGTCGTCTACGGTGGCTTGATCGCCTCGGTGGTCGACTGCCACGCCATCTGGACCGCGATGGCCACGGCATGTCGCGACGAGGGCGTACCGCTGGACGATGCGAACCCGCCGCCGTTCGCGTTCGTCACCGGCAAGCTGAGCGTGAGCTACTTGAATCCCGCCCGCGTCGATCGACCGCTCGAACTGCGTGCCAAGGTGTCGGACAGGAGCGAGCGCCGCATCCATGTGGGGTGCCGCGTCATGCAGGACGGGACCGAGTGCGCCGGCGCCGAGGTGGTGGCGGTGCGCGTGCCATCGCTGGGAGTGAACTCGTGAAGGCCATTCGCTGCACGCGCTTTGATGAAGAGCCGGCGCTCGCGATCGGCGAGATGCCCGATCTGCAACCGAAGGCGGAGGAGGTGCTCGTTGAGCCCCATGCGGCCGCTGCCAGCTTCATGGACCTGTTGATGGCGCAGGGCAAGTACCAGATGCGCCCGCAGCTGCCTTACGTGCCTGGCACCGACGCCGCGGGCATCGTGGTGGCGGTCGGCGACAAGGTCACGCGGTTCCGCGCAGGGGATCGGGTCGCATGCGGCTACTGGCACGGGGCCTGGGCCGAGCAGATGATGGTGCCCGAGGCGCACGTGACGCCGGTGCCGGGCGGCGTCGACTTCGCCACCGCCGCCTCGTTGCGCTATGCATACGGCACGGCACGCTACGCGCTCGTCGAGAGCGCGCACCTGCGGGCGGGCGAGACGCTCTTCGTGAGTGGCGCCGCCGGCGGCGTCGGGCTGGCGGCGGTGGACCTCGGCCGTCATCTCGGTGCGCGGGTGATCGCCGGGGTCGGCTCGCGCTCCAAGGAAGCCACCGTGCGCGAGCGCGGTGCTTCGGAGGTCGTTGTCTATGGCGAAGAAGATCTGCGCGAACGGATCAAGTCGCTGACCGGCGCTCGGGGCGTCGACGTCTGCATGGACAACGTCGGTGGATCGGTGTTCGACGCTATGACGCGCTCGATGAACTGGGGCGGGCGGCTGCTGCCGATCGGGTTCACCAGCGGCAACATCCCGTCGGTGGCGGCCAACCTGCCGCTGCTGAAGAACTACAGCATCGTGGGCGCGTACTGGGGCGCGTGGGCTGCGCGTTGCCCCGCCGAGTCGGCGGCCGCGGACGAAGCGGTGATGCGTCTCGTCGCTGCCGGCGAATTGCGGCCGCTGGTCAGCCGCGTATTGCCGTGGACACAGTTCGGCGAGGCGCTCGATGCGATCAAACGACGCGAGGTGCAAGGGCGCATCGTGCTGGCCATGCCGCCGACGTTGCGGTGAATCGCCACATCCCTTGCGCTCAGGTGTTGGACGAAGTGTCCACGTTGCCGCCTGCAGAGGCATCGTTGGCTCGGGGCATCCTGTCGCTTGACGCATAGTCGGCGCGCAGCGCTTGGTTTTTCCATGGAGGCGGGCTGAAGTAGAGTCGCAAGCCGCAACGGTCGTTGTCCGAGGCGGCGGGCGCACTTGATGCAGCGAACCTTTCTTCGCTCTCTGACTGGCAAGACGCTGCTGCGGCTCGCGGTTGCCGGCAGCGTGCTGCTCATTGCAGCGGCCGCGGTCAACAGCTATCTGCTGTACCGCACCTCGGAGAGTGAGGCAGTCTCGCGCCTGGCGGCGACAGCGGCCGAGCGCTCGCGGGTGGCCGAGCGTGTGCTGGGCTACACCGTGGAGACGCACGAGACCGTGCGGCAAGCGTTCACTGAGCGCTGGCCGCGCTATCGCAACACCACCACCACGCAACGCTTCGAGACCCTGCTGGCGCTGTATCCCGACGGCATCTGGCGCAACCGCCAGGAATTCGCCGACGGCCGCGTCTATCCGACCGGCTGGGTGCCGAAGGCCACCCCGTTGACCGATGAGCTGCGGCAGTTGCTGGTGTTGTTCTGGGATCTGTCGGTCTACTACGGGCCCGGCGCAGCGATTCGCCACGACAACCTGTTCTTCATGAGCCTGCCCGACGAGACCAACGTCGGCTACGACCCGTACCTGTTCCCGAACTGGGTGTTCGACATTCCTGAGAGGTTCAGCCAGCTCGACTACGAGTGGGGTCGTCTCGCCTACCTGCCTGCGCGGCCCGGTGATCGATCGCGCTTTGCGACTCCCGACGTCGACGACGTGGGCCCGCAGCTGGGCCCGCTGTTCCAGGTGCTGACGCCGATCCACGTCGGGCAACGCCACATCGCGACCGTGGCGACCACGCTGCTGCTGAAGGAATTCGTCGATCGTGCAATTCCGCAGACGTTGGGTGGCCAGCGCTATCTGGTCTTTCACGCCAATGGCCGGTTGTTCGCCGACACGCAGCAGGCCGAAACGATCGCGCCCACGGCATCGAAGGCCACGGTGCAGCAACTCGGCTCGGGGCTCGGTCCATCGCTGGTCGCGGCGGCGGCCGGCGCGGGCCTGTCGGGGCGCGTCGGCTACAGCGCCCCCGACGACACGTACTTCGCGGTCGCGAGGATCGACGGCCCGCCTTGGTACATGGCCGCACTGTTGCCGGGTGAGGCCGTTCGTGCCGACGCGCAGCGCGTGGCGCTGCGGACGCTCGCGGCCCATGGCGCCGTGCTGCTCGTGCTGCTGGGGCTGCTCGCCTGGATCCTGCGGCGCCACGTCGCTGCACCGCTCGGCGAGCTGACACGCGCGGCCGAGCAGGTGGCCAGCGGCGCTGCGCCAGTGCCTCTGACCTCGCGCCGCGACGACGAATTGGGCCTGCTCGCGACCACGTTCAACGACATGGCAGAGCGCGTGGCCGAGCGCGATGCGGCGCTGCGGCGTGACAAGGAGGAAATCGAGGCAGCGCTGACCTCATTGCGACTGACCGAGGAACGCTGGCGCGCGATGACCGAGAATGCATCGGACTTCATCGCGGTGGTCGATGGCGATGGCGTGCTGACCTACGTCAGTCCACCGGTGCGCAAGGCGCTGGGAGCAGCGGTGCCCGCGCTGCACGGCACGCGACTCGTCGAGCGCGTGCATCCCGAGGACCTCGACGCCCTGCAACAGCAATTGCATGCTCCCGGCGACGCGCCGATCCAGTTTCGGGCGCGCCACGATGACGGAAGCTGGCGCATCCTCGAAGCGGTGGGCAGCGACATGCGCAAGCACGCGGCGGTCGGCGGCATCGTGCTGAACATTCGCGACGTGACGGAAACCATCCGCGCCGAGACCCAGCTGCGTCAGGCGCAGAAGCTCGAGGCCATCGGCACGCTCGCCGGCGGCATCGCGCACGACTTCAACAACATCCTCGCCGCGATCCTCGGCTACGGCGAGCTGGCACAACGCGATGCGCCCGAAGGCAGCGCGCAGCGTCGCTATCTCGATTCGGCGGTCAGCGCCGGCATGCGCGCCAAGTCGTTGGTCGAGCGGATTCTCGCGTTCAGCCGCAGCGGCACCGGCAAGCAGACGGCGGTCCGCGTGCAGGCAGTGGTCGAAGAAGCGCTCGATCTCGTCGGCGCCGCGCGGCCGGCCGGCATCGTGATCGAGCGCGCGCTCAACGCCGATCGCGCCGCGATCATGGGCGACTCCACACAGGTCCATCAGGTCGTGATGAACCTGTGCACCAACGCGATCCAGGCGATGAAAGCGCATGGCACGCTGGCGGTGTCGCTCGAGGTGGTGGAGATCGACGAAACGCGCGTCACCACCCGCGTGCTGCCCGCGGGCGCCTACGTGCGCCTGCAAGTGCGCGACAGCGGTAGCGGCATCGATGCGGCGGTGATCGAGCGCATCTTCGACCCCTTCTTCACCACCAAGGGCGTCGGTGTCGGCACCGGGCTCGGCCTCTCGCTGGTGCACGGCATCGTGAACGATCTCGGCGGCGGCATCGATGTCGCCAGCGAGCTGGGCGTCGGTTCGACCTTCACGATCTTCATGCCGCTGCGCGGCACGGTCGACGCACCGGCGTCGACCGATGCGGCGCCGCCGCGCGGTGCCGGCGAGACCATCCTGCTGGTGGATGACGAGGAGACGTTGGTGCGTCTGGGCGAAGAGATTCTGGCGGAACTCGGGTACGAGCCGGTGGGCTTCACGTCCAGCAGCGCGGCGCTGGCCGCATTTCGCGCCGAGCCTGCGCGTTTCGATTGCGTGATGTCCGACGAATCGATGCCCGAGATGACCGGCAACGAATTGGCGCAGGCGATCCACGCGATCCGGCCCGGAGTGCCGATCTTGCTGATGACGGGTTTCGTCGACGCCGTGCCGGTCGACAGCGCGCGCAGCGCCGGCGTGCTGGAGGTGCTGGCCAAGCCGCTGCTCTCGCGCGATGTCGCCCTCGCGCTGGCTGCCGCGCTTCGGTGTTAACCCGTCAGTACAGCCGGACCGCGTTGTCGAAGTACCAGGTTCGGCGGATTTCGACCACGTCGTAATCGTTGGCCAGCCCGGGCGGGAACTTCAGGTAGGGCCGCTGGCTCTCGATGATGCGCCGTATCGCTTCATCGACCTCTGGCACGCCGCTGGAGATATGGAAGATCACTGACTCGACGGATCCGTCGCTTCGAATGGCCACCGTCACGAGGGGATTCCTGTGCGGCTGCTTGGCCACTTCGCGCACCGCCTCGACCGGTGTGTTGAATTGGATCTTGCGGGCCCACGCCTCGGCGTATTGCACGAGCTCGGCGTTGGGGTCGGTGCGTCCCCAGAGCCTGACTCGACGTGCGGTGCTCCACGACGGCGGCAGCGTGGAGGGCTGCCGAGCTGCCGTCGATGTCGCTTCACGCTGGGCGGCTTCCTCGTCGAGTTGACGCCCGATGGCTCGACGCGCCGCTTCGCGTCTCTCCGCATCGGCCTGCTCGGCGGCGACACGTGCGGCCTCTTGCCGCGCCGTGGCCTGTCGCGCAGCTTCCTGGCGTTCGGCCTCGAGTCGCGCGGTCTCGGCGCGCGCTGCCTCTTCACGACGAGCGACCTCGCGACGCTCGGCCTCTTGCTGTGCCGCAGCTTGTCGCGCGGCTTGCTGGCGATCGGCCTCCAGTCGCGCAGCCTCGACGCGTGCGGCTTCCTGACGAGCCGCTTCCCGCCGCTCTGCTTCCAACTGCGCGGCTGCGCGTCGCGAGGCTTCCTGCCGTTCGGTGTCCACTCGCGCAGCCTCGACGCGCGCTGCCTCCTGACGAGCGGCCTCCTGGCGCTGCGCCTCCAGCGCCGCGGCACGTCGCGCGACTTCCTGGCGTTCAGCTTCCAATCGCGCGGCCTCGACGCGCACGGCTTCCTGACGCGCCGCCTCCTGACGCTGCGCTTCCAGCTGTGCTGCCGCCTGTTGTGCCGCTTCCCGACGTTCGGCCTCCAGTCGCGCAGCATCGACGCGCGCCGCTTCCTGGCGAGCGGCTTCCTGGCGCTCCGCTTCCAGTTGTGCCGCGGCGAGTCGCGCGGCTTCCTTGCGTTCAGCTTCTAGCCGCGCAGTTTCGACGCGCGCTGCTTCCTGACGGGCAGCCTCTTGACGCTCCGCCTCCAGCTGTGCCGCGGCCACTCGCGCCGTCTGCTGGCGTTCGGCCTCCAGTCGCGCCGCGTCGACGCGCGCTGCTTCGACGCGTGCTGCTTCCTGGCGTACAGCCTCTTGACGCTCCGCCTCCTGACGCGCCGCCTCCAGCTGTGCCGCCGCCACGCGCGCTGCCTCCTCGCGTTCAGCTGCTTCGACGCGCGCCGCTTCCTGACGCGCTTCCTCTTGACGCGCCGCCTCCCGGCGCTCGGCGTCAAGTCGCGCTACCTCTTGGCGTTCGGCCTCTCGTCGCGCGGCCTCGACGCGAGCCGCTTCCTCACGCGCGGCCCGCTGACGCTCCGCTTCCAGCTGTGCTGCCGCCCGCCGTGCGGCTTGTTGACGTTCGGCTTCCAGTCGTGCGGCCTGAGCCCGTGCTAGATCGGCGGCATCTCGAGACCGAGACTTGACGGTCTTCGGGCTCGAAGCGCTTGGTGTGAGCGCGATCACGGGAGTTGGTGCCGGCGGAGCGGCAGGCACGACGACCAACGCGGGCTCGTCGGACGGCTTCACGGCCATCACGGCCGACTGTTGGGTCTGCGCAGGAGGTGTCGCGCGATCGGGCCCATCGGCACGTTGCGGCACCTTCGCAGGGGCGGCAGTGGCCGCGGTGTCGCGTTTTGGCTGGGCCTGCGGCGTCGCTTGGGCCTGTGACGTCGGCTTGGCCTCCGTGGTCGGCTGGGTTTCCGGCGTCGGCTTGGCAGCGGGCACGTTCGCGGCTGCGGGCCTCGTGGGTGCGACGGGAGCGGGAACGAGCGTGACGCGAATGTCGGGCGCCTCGATCCGTCGCTCTCGCCCGGGGAAGGCGAGGCCCGGAACCCCAAGTGCCTGGCCTCCGAAGGTCAGGCTCAACAGCAGCGTGTGGATCAGCAGGGACAGCAGCAGCCCAAGAGTCATGGGCCTGTGCTCGCGGCTCATGGGTTGGCTCAGCCGCTGCCGGAGCCCTGTCCCCGGCGCAGAAGCATCCGGCGCCCGCTCGGATGGCGTTGTCCATTCGGTGCCGTCCCCTTGGCTCGGGGCAGGTTGCTCCGCCGCCCAAGGCTCCGCGACGCCCGGCAGGCCCACAGGCCCTGGCGATGCCACCTCCGAGACGTACGTAGTCCGCATGCGGGCCATTGCGCCGTCGATTCTCCGGGGTCCGAGCGAAGTCGGGCACACCTAAGAAGGGGAGCCCGGCCCGCTTCGATCCAAGCCCGAGATCGGCCTCATCGGCGAACCGCGCCAGCATGCGCCGCCCGCTGGCGCCGCTCAGCCCCGTGGCTTACGCGCATCGCCCTCGCGGCAGCAGGCTCAATCGCGCAGGATGCGCACTTCGATGCGCTGCACCTGCTTCACGTCGCGCGCGACGCGACGTTCGTCGCCGGGGACGTGAATGGCCAATGGTCCCTCCGACGCAGACAGTGGCGCAACGTCGCGCTCGTAGGCCACCATCGCTTCGGTGCCCGCTGCCGTGTAGGCCAGTTCGGGCCACGAGAACACCGTTCGCGAGCCGTCACGTCCGGTCGCGATCACCACCGCCTTGCGCCAGTCGGAGCGATCGCGCTCGGCCAGGCCCGCCTGTTCGAGCAGGTCCATCAAACGCACGCCACGCAATTCCGTGAACGGACGCTGCGGCTCCGACACGTCGGGCGCAAAGCGCGCATAGCGATACGTGGTGTGAGCCGCGGCCGGGAACGCGCGCAACGCCGCCACGTCGAACGTCATCGCGCGTTTCACGTCGCCGGTCACGACGAGTCCATCGGTCACCGCCAGCGCGGCGGCCAGCGACAAGCTCAGCCACAGGCCTGTGCCACAGGCGAACAGCCAGCGGCGGTGTGGTGTCATCGGCGGGCCGGGACCAAGGCGCGCTCGCATGCTCAGTACTGCAGCCTCGGGTACCAATCGGTGCCGCGCCCTTCGGGTGTCAGATCCAGGATGGTCCACAGCGACGCGATGTCGGGTGCGTGGCGAGGGTCCTGCCCAGGGTCGGCCATCTCGCGGGTCATCTCGCCGGCCCAGAAGAGCCGCACGCGATCGCCATCGCGCTGGTAGACCACGAGCGCCGGGTACTCGCTGCCGTCGGACGTCAGCACGCCGAGGTCCTTGGCGTAGTCGTCGCCGACGGTCTGCACGAAGTTCAGGTCGCGCCAGCCGCGCTCCAGCGCGAACGCGTACTGCCGGTCGACCGGTGAGCGCCCCAGCACCTTGAGCGCCACGCGCTGCTTGATGTCGGCGGCATTGCCGTTCAGCGCGCCAAGCAGGTTGGTGCACATCGGGCACGGGCGCGGGGGCTGCGGCCCGTACATCCAGAAATAGGTGACGAGTGTCCTCCTGTCGCCGAAGAGGTCGAGCAGGCCGACCTCGAAGCCCTGTTCATCCTTGAACCGGTAGTCCTTGGTGATCACTGGCCCCGGCGGCAGCGCGCGCCGTTGCTCGACCAGCCGCGTCATGTGGCGACGGAACTCGATCTCCTCGGCCAGCAATGCCGTGCGCGCACGGTCGTATTCGGGCGTGGCGCTGGGGAACGGGGTGCGGGCCTTGGAAGCGAGCTGCGCGGCGGGAGTCGGTTGGGTGAGAATGGCCGTGCTCCGGGCAGGGCGACACGACGACGGGGGCAACCGTCGTTCCTGTGGCGCCCGGGCGCCGGCCTGACGATCAGTGCATTTGCTTCTTCAGGCTCGAAATCTGGTCGTGCGCCTGCATCACCGCCGACTGCAGCTGCGGATCCACCGCGCTGCCGGCGCGCTGGCAGGCCTGCTTGGCGCGGTCACCGGTCTGCTCCAGGCGGTCGATCTGGCTCGTGAGCTGGTTGCCGTCATTCGATTGGCGCGCCATCTCGCGCACCTCGCGCGCCTGCGCGTGCATCTGGTCGACGCAGCGCCGCAGTTCGTCGGGTGTCTGGCTGCCGCTTTGGCGCATCGCGGCCGCCGCCTGATCGGTGCATTGCTCGATGCGCTCGAGGCTGTCCTTGACTCGGGTCATCTCCATGGGGCTCTCCTGCAGTTGAGCAGCGCCGACATGGCGCTGCGTACGTCACGCTCCGGCAAGTCACGTGCCGGTGAAGCCATGACGGTGTGCTCGGAGATGGGCCCGCTTGCAGCACGGCTTACACTGGCGCGGGCTGGCGCGACGCAGAGCACAAACCCATGTGGCGAACCATCGTCTCGCTCGCGCTGCTTGCGACGGGCGCTTGCGCATCGGCCGCCGATCTGATCGTCGGCGAGCGGTCGGTGCCCGGTACCG
Source organism: Burkholderiaceae bacterium (assembly GCA_035764445.1). Classification (GTDB taxonomy): domain Bacteria; phylum Pseudomonadota; class Gammaproteobacteria; order Burkholderiales; family Burkholderiaceae_C; genus JAEUPI01. The sequence goes on along the minus strand of DASTZF010000262.1, from coordinate 5,244 downwards.
GCGGCGATTTGGCGATGCGCTGCTATTCGGCTGCGGGCGACGGCCCGCGTCCGATGGTCGTGTTGCTGCACGGTGCGAGCGGCTTCGCACCGTTCGCCCGCCACTACGAGAGCTATGCCGAAGCGCTGGTGCCGCACGGTCTTCGCGTGTGCGCGGTGCTGTACTACAGCGCCGACGATGTCGCCGTGGTCGCGGATCGTCAGCGCGCCGAACGAGCCACCCTGTTTCAACGGCGATTCATGGATTGGCTTGGCGCCATCCGCGGCGCGGTCGATCACCTGGGTGGCTTGCCCACCACCGAGCCAGGCCGCATCGGCGTGCTGGGATTCTCACAGGGCGCTTATCTGGCGGTTGCAGTGGCAGGCACCCATCGCGGCGTCAAGGCACTGGCGGAGCTGTACGGCGGGTTCCCGTTCGCGTTGGAGGGCCAGATCTCGCAACTGCCTGCCACGCTCATCGTGCACGGGGAAGCGGACACCGTGATCCCGGTTCAAGAAGCGCACGCCCTGGAGGCCGTTGCGCGCGCGCGAGCGACGAGCTACGCGATCAAGCTGTACCCCGGGGCCGGCCACGGATTCGACGTGCAGGCCGATGATCCGCGGGCAGCCGACGCGCGGACGCAGTGGTCGAATTCCTGGTGCGACACCTGAAAGGAGCGACGAGGTGAGCGACGCGCCGATGACGATCCACGATCGCGTGGCCTGGATCGCCTATGCCGTCATCTTCCTGGTGATCCCCTTGGTGGTCTTGGTCTGGAGGGAGCACCTGCAGACGTGGCACTACTACCTGGCGGCCGGTCTGATCCTGGTCGGCGCGCTGCTGATCGAGGCGATGAACGTGGCGCACACGCCCGAGCCGGACGAGGCAGACTCGACCGCTCAGCGTTGAGTCGACGGACGCGAGCTCAGTATGGAGCGTGACGCCATGCCGCGAGCGTCGTGCCGCTGGAGGTCTTGACCATCTGGTCGAGCTCATCGGCGGGGATCGGCACGTACTTCTGGTTGCCGCAGATGCCGACCCAGCAGTCGGCTGAGCCGGCCTTGTAAGACTTGGTCGCCCAGTCCTTCACGAGGCCCTTGCTGTCGACGAGAAAGTAGACCACGCGGGCCTGCTCCTCCTGCTTGCCGTAGATGCCGGCGTAGCTGCTTTGCGCGGTGCCAAGCCCGCCGACATGCTTCATGATCTGATCGCCCGAATCCAGAGTCTCCTGGTCGATCAGCGGGCCGAGTTCGGGCCGCTCGTGAATCACCAGCCTGTAAGACTTGCCGATGGTGTCTTTGAGCTGTCCGCCGTTCGCCACCGCGGCAACGCCGGGCGCGATCGAGCCACAAGCGGCGAGAGCCAGGGTGAGCGCCGCAGTGATGAAGATCTTCAGCATGTGCGTGATCCCTGATGGCGTCGGGTGAATCGGGCGCGTTGGCGACCCAGTCGCGAGTGTGAACCGCACCGTGCTGGCACCCAAGGCTTGCTGTTGCACATTTCGTGACTTTTCGTCATCGCGCCCGAATCGACGAACACCTCGTTGGGTTTCAGTCGCACCCGCTCGGGTTCAAAGCGACTCGTCCCTCACTTCGGTGGGTCGATCTTTCAATCGACGTACCGGATGACGATGAATTGAGCCCGGTTGCTTCGAATCGGCATCGCCGTCGTTGTTCCCGTTGTCGCGGCGGAACTGCCGAACGCCGTCGCGGCCGTGCTGTCGGCCGACTGCCAGCCCGTGATCTGCGATTGATTGCGCACCTGAATCAGCGCCTGGCCACCGACTTCGCGCGCCTTCCGGACCACGTCGCCGAGCAAGCGGCTCATCTGTCCAGCACTGCCCGGTCGTTCGTCGTCGATGAATCCGAGGACCTTGTAGCGCCGCGGTGGGTCGCCGAAGTCCCAGATCTCCATGCCGTCGTGCGCGGCCCTGACGCCGCCCTTGCCGTCGAAGATGGCGTCGCCGCGCGTCTGGAAGGGCCGGTAGGTTGTGGTCGCACAGCCCGCCACAGCGAGCACGCAGACGAGCAGAGCCGACGACAGCGGTCTCACGGGTTCACGATCGGAGCGGCGGGAGCACGAGCCCGGCCGATTTTGCCCCCGCCGCCCTGCCGTTCGAGAGCCAACTGAAGATCGTCCGCATGAAGGCCGTGCGCCATTCAGTGGTCGGGCCGCGTCGAGTCGTGTTCGGCCTGCTCGTCTCGTTCTGCCTGCTGCATCTCTCGTCACGCGCGCAGGCCACGCCAACCGCTGGCGATGACGTGAGGATTCAGCGGCGCCTGCCATAGGGGCGGCGCAGCTCACTTCGCTCGCGCGAAGAGGCTGCCGAGCACCTGCATCAGCCACGCGACGCCGGCATCGCGCAGCGCCGCCTTGGTCGCAACGGCCTGGACCGGATCGGCCTTGCGCTTGAACGGCAGCGCGGCGCTCGCCAGGCCCAGGCGGGCTGCGTGCTGCTCGACCAACCTGCGCGGCAGCGCCGCCAGCAGATCGCTCTGCGCCACGAAGTCCAGCGCCATCACGAACGACGGCACGGTCAGCACCACGCGTCGCTTGCGCCCGCGCTTTTCGAGCGCGTCGTCGACGAAGCCGCGCGGGTCACCGCGGTGCGACACCAGCAGGTGCTTCGATGCGCAGAACACGGCCTCGCTGCGGCTGCGCGCGAACGGATGGCCCTTTCGCATCGCAACGACGAACTCCTCGTCGTAGAGCTTCGATGCGGCAAAGCGCGGCGGCGGCGCGCGCAGCGGCAGCAGCGCGATGTCCAACTCACGGTGTTCGAGGCTGTGCAGGCATTGCGCCCACGGCCCCTCCTTGGCCAGCTCGTGCGTTTGCGGCAGCAGCTGCACCAGAGCGATGTCGATGTGCGGCGCATCGGTGCCGATGCGCGCCAGCAGCGGCGACGCCAGCGACGCCAGCACGGCGTCGGGTGCGCCGAGCACGAAGCGACGCGTGCTGGTGCGTGGGTCGAACGGAGCGGCAGCCCCCAGCGCCCCCTGCACGCGCGCCAGGATCTCGGCCACCGGCTCGCGCAGCTCGAGTGCGCGCGCGGTGGGCACCACGCCTTTGGGCGTGCGCAGGAACAATGGATCGTTGAGCAGGTGGCGCAGGCGCTTGAGGCCATGACTCACGGCCGAGGCGGTCAGGGTCAGGCGGCCGGCCGCACGCCCCACGTGCCCTTCGTCGCACACGACGTGAAAGAGCACGAGCAGGTTGAGATCGATCCGGGCGAGTTGAGCGGCGTTCAGCATCTTGCTGAAAACATACCACTGGATTCATCGCGATGGGCGCCGGAACATGCACCCCGTTGTTGATCATCCAGGAGAAAGCAGTGTCGCAACGCAAGACCGAGCACAGCGAGGATTCGTCCTCCTTGAACACCGCGCGCAGGGCGGCGCTTGCCGCGCTGGCGCTGCCGCTGTCGGCGCCAGCGGCCGTCGACGCTGACGCCGTCGCCGAGCTCATCAAGCGCGCCGCGGCCAAGAACGCGGCCTTCATGCGCGGCGACATCGAGCGCTGGCGCAGTCTGACGCGCATCGCAGCGGACTTCACCTTGATGCAACCCTTCGGCGGGCCGGCCAGCCACGGCTTCGATGCCAGCCCCGAGCGGCTCGCGGAGATGGCGCGCTATTTCCGCAACGGCAAGACCTCGCTGGAGGTCGCCCAAACCTACGCGTCCGACGGCATGGTCGTGCTGGTGATGATCGAGCGGCAGCGCGCCGAGGTGGGTGGCCTGCCCGAGCAGGACTGGTCGCTGCGGGTCACCGAGGTCTATCGGCGCACTGGAGCCGACTGGGAGCTGGCGCACCGGCATGCCGATCTGCACGTGCGCCGCATCTCGCTGCAGCAGGCCTCGGCCATTGCGCGCGGGTTGCCCGAGGGCGGGTGACTACAACCGGCGAAGACCGTATGGGGTCGGCCGGGCAAGACGTGCGAGCGGCTCCCTATACTGCCCCTGTCTGCTTTGGCAATCGAAACGGGGGACGTCATGCGCGCGATTCCGAGTGGGGCGCAAGGTTCCTTCTCCATGGTGGTGTCGCCCGAGCACCTGGCCAACCGGTTCAAGGACGCGACGCTGCCCGCGGTGCTCTCGACGCCCGTCATGGTCATGGCGATGGAGAATGCGGCGCTCAACGCGATCAAGCCGTACTTCGACGCCGGCGAGAGCGCGGTGGGCACGCGCGTGGACGTGCACCATGTTGCGGCCACCGCCGTGAACCGTCGCATCGTCGCCTTCGCCGAGGTGACCGGCGTCAACGGTCGACGGATCGAGTTCCGTGTGCGCGCGGTCGACGGCAGCGAGGAGATCGGCCACGGCACCCACGGCCGAATCGTCATCGACCTGGCCAGGTTCTCCGAGCAACTGGCCGCCAAGTTCGCCGACAAGGCCGACTGAAGCGGCTTCGTCACAGGATCATGGCCCGCGCGACGTGAGCGCTGCTGTTCCGCTGCAATTGACCAGCCCGTCGGGGCTGGCGGTGCGTCTGAACGCCAACGGGTCGATCCACCGCGTCGATTGCCGCGATGTGGTCGTCAATGCCTTCGTCGGCAACGAGCTGGAAGGTGGCCCGGCCAATCTCTACTTGCGCCGCCACGGTGCGCGCATCGAATGGACGCCGCTGCTGGGGCCGCGCAGCCCGGGTACCGCCTGGGTCGAAGGGCAGGCGCTTCACGTCGCCGGTGAGTGGGCGGCAATTCGCTTCCAGGTATCGCTGGTGCTGGCGCGGTCCGTGCCAGCGTGGTTCTGGCACGTGGCACTCGAGAACGCCGGTCCCGACGAGCAGATGGTTGATCTCGTCTACGCGCAGGACGTGGCGCTCGCCCACTACGCCACCGTGCGGCTGAACGAGTACTACCTCAGTCAGTACGTCGATCATACGCCGCTGCAGCACGCGTCGCGCGGTGTCGTGCTGGCGGTGCGGCAGAACCTCGGCGTCGACGGTCGCCACCCGTGGCTCGCGGTTGGATCGCTGCGGTACGCGCAAAGCTTTTGCACCGACGCGATCCAGCTGCACGGTCTCTCGTCGCGCGCCGGCGGGCTGCCCGCCGCACTGCACGTGGCGCGCTTGCCCGGCGTGCGCCAGCAGCACGAGCATTCGATGGCCGTGCTGCAGGAGGCGCCGCTGTCGCTGGCGGCGGGCGAGCGCGCGCGGCTCGGCTTCTTCGCATGGCTCGAGCTCGATCATCCGGACGCCAGCGCCGCGTCCGACCTCGCCTTCGTCGATCGCGCGCTCGGCCTGCCCGAGGCTGCTGCACCCGACGCAG
>DASTZF010000261.1:0-14298 GCA_035764445.1 Burkholderiaceae bacterium | reverse complement strand
CGCTGCGCCCTGCCAGGCCCGTTCCCTTCGGGTTGCCACCCGAAAGCCCGCGCGCGTCGTTGCACCGCTTGCCCAGGCGTCCAGCCTGGGCTGCGCGCTGCGCCTAGCTCGCGGGCTTTCTGGTGGCAACGCATCTGGCGTCCGTAGTGTGAACAGGCCCTACTCGCCCTCGCTCTGGCGCCCCACCAGCCAGGCCATCGCCACGATCAACGCCGCCCAGACGATGAACAGGTAGGCGTAGAAGACCGGGATGCCGAACACGAGCGCCGGGCGGTTGAACAGCGCGAGGAACGGGTAGTTGAAGAGCAACGTGCCGAGCAGGCAGAGTGCGACGAAGGCCTGTGCCTTCTGCAGTTCGTCCATCCGGATTCCTTCCCCGCGGGTCGCCTCGTGAAGGCCGCGCGGGGATCGTATGACAAAGACTGCGGAAAGGGCAGGGGCTCTGCCCTCGGGTCTACAGCCCCTGCTTCAGGCTCGCCTCGATGAACGCATCGAGGTCGCCGTCGAGCACCTTCTGCGTGTTGCTGATCTCGACGTTGGTGCGCAGGTCCTTGATGCGGCTCTGGTCGAGCACGTAGCTGCGGATCTGGTGGCCCCAACCGACGTCGGTCTTGGAGTCCTCGAGCTTCTGCTGCTGCTCGCGCTGCTTGCGCATCTCGTGCTCGTAGAGCCGGCTCTTCAGCATCGCCCACGCCTCGTCGCGGTTGCGGTGCTGCGAGCGGTCGTTCTGGCACTGCACGACGATGCCGGTGGGGATGTGCGTCATGCGCACCGCGGAATCGGTCTTGTTGATGTGCTGGCCACCGGCACCCGACGCGCGGAAGGTGTCGATGCGCACGTCGGCCGGGTTGATCTCGATCTCGATCGAGTCGTCGACCTCGGGGTAGACGAACACGCTGGCGAAGCTGGTGTGGCGGCCGCCCGACGAATCGAATGGGCTTTTGCGCACCAGCCGATGCACGCCGGTCTCGGTGCGCAGGTGGCCGAACGCGTACTCGCCCTCGATCTTCAGCGTCGCGCTCTTGATGCCGGCCACGTCACCCGGGCTCTCTTCGAGCAGCTCGGCCTTGTAGCCCTTGCGCTCGCAGTACTTCAGATACTGGCGCAGCAGCATCTGCGCCCAATCGCACGCCTCGGTGCCGCCGGCACCGGCCTGGATGTCGAGGAAACAGTTGCTCGGGTCCGCCGGGTTGCTGAACATGCGGCGAAACTCGAGCTCCTCGACCGTCTCGCGCAGCTTGGCGGCGTCGGACTCGATCGCCCGCAGGCTCGCCACGTCCTGGTCGGCCTTGACCATCTCGTACAGCTCGGTGTTGTCGGACAGATGCGACTGCAGGTGGTCGATCGTGGCGACCACCGTGTCCAGTGTCTTCTTCTCGCGCCCGAGTTCCTGCGCGCGCTTGGGCTCGTCCCAGACCTTCGGGTTTTCGAGAGCGGCGTTGACCTCGTTCAGCCGCAAAGCCTTGCGGTCGTAGTCAAAGATACCCCCGTAGCGCAGCGGTGCGCGCGCTGAGGTCGGCCAGCAGCGTGCCGATGGCGTTGACGCGTTCGATGTCCATGGTCTTGTTGTCGAGTGCGTGGCGATTTTCGCACGCGAGGCAGCGCGCTGCTCAGGGAAAGACTGGGTCGCCCCTGCTCGTCGGCGGGTGAGAATCCGCCGCACCGCGAGGATCATGCATGAGCGAGCCGGCCGAAGAGCAGCAGGCAATCCACGCGCACTGGCTCGCCATGCGGCCGGTGGCGCTGTGGCTGACCCTGGCGTGGGCGGTGGTGACGTTCGTGCCGCCGTTGGTCGCCCGTGAGCCGTGGTTCGAGGTGGCCGGCGCCGGCGTGGCGGTGTGGATCGCCGCGTTGATCGGACCGTTCGCCTACGTACTGCTGGCCTGGCTGTACGAGCGCCGCGCCCGCCGGCTCGACGAGCAACGACAGCACACGCAACGTGCCCGCTGAACCGTCGTTGATCGCGCCACCGGTCGACGCGCCGCCCGGTGCGTACCTCGCACGCCGCTATCTCGCGTGCGCGCTGGCGCTGCTGCTGTTCACCGCCGCGATGGTGGTGCTCGAGCGCTCGGGGCTGCGCCGCTCGTGGATCGCCGGCGCGTTTCTGCTGCTGCCGGTGGTGCTCTACGCGACCATCGGCCTGGCGTGCCGCACGACCGAAGCGTCGCAGTACTTCGTCGCCGGGCGCAGCGTGCCGGCCATCTACAACGGCATGGCGATCGGCGCCGACTGGATGAGCGTGGCGTCGTTCATGGGGCTGGCCGGCCTGCTGTACGCCAACGGATTCGGGGGCCTGGCCTACGTGCTCGGCTGGACCGGAGGGTTCTGCCTGATCGCCTTCTTCATCGCGCCGTACCTGCGACAGTTCGGGCAGTACACGATCCCCGACTACCTGGCCGCGCGCTACGGCAGCAACCTGCCGCGCGTGGTGGGGCTGTTCGTGATCGCCGGCTGCAGCCTGATGTACGTGGTCGCGCAGATCTACGGCGTTGGTCTGATCACGGCGCGGCTGGCCGGCTTCGGGTTCGAGATGGGCATCTTCGTCGGCTTCGGCGGCATCCTGGTGTGCTCGTTCGTCGGCGGCATGCGTGCGATCACCTGGACCCAGGTGGCGCAGTACCTGATCTTGGTGATGGCGTTCCTGGTGCCGGTGCTGTGGCTGTCGATCAAGCAGACCGGTGTCCCGCTGCCGCAGTTTGCGCTGGCCCAGCAGCTGCCGAAGATCAATGCGCGCGAGCGCGAGCTGCTCGCCGACCGGCGCGAGCGCGAAGTCATGGCGGCATTCAAGGCCGAGGCCGACGCGTACGAGCAGCGCCTGCGCAACGTGGAGCAGTCGTTGACCGAGCAGCGCGCGCAGTTGCAGCGGCGCATCGATGCCGCTGCGGCCCAAGGCGGCTCATCGATCGCCGAGCTGCGCGCGGCGCGGCGGGCGCTGAACGAGTTGCCCAAGGACGCCGATTCGGCGCGCGACGCATGGGCGCGTGCGCGCGATGCCGCTCTGGAGCGCGCGCGACCCTTGGGCGGCATGCCGCCACAGGCAGAGCTGTTCGGCGCCGACGACGGGGCCGATGCGACGGCGCGACAAGGACACCAGCGTTCGCGCCTCGACTTCCTGGCGCTGGTGTTCTGCCTGATGGCCGGCACCGCCGGCATGCCGCACATCCTGGCGCGCTTCTACACCACGCCGAGCGTGTCAGCCGCGCGCCGCTCGGTGACCTGGGCGTTGCTGTTCATCGCGCTGCTGTACGTGTGCGCGCCGGTGCTGGCGGTGCTGGTGAAGTACGAGGTGCTGACGGCGGTTGTCGGCGCGCCGTTCGCGCAGCTGCCGCGCTGGATCGTCGAATGGTCGAAGACCGAGCCCTCGTTGGTGTCGGTGATCGACATCAACCACGACGGCGTGCTGCAGCTCGGCGAACTGCAGATCACGCCCGACATCCTGGTGCTCGCTGCACCCGAGATCGGCGGCATGCCGTTCGCCGTGAGCTGCCTGGTCGCCGCCGGCGGCCTCGCCGCAGCGTTGTCGACCGCCGACGGGCTGCTGCTGACGATCGCCAACGCGTTGTCGCACGACCTGTACTTCAACATGCTGCACCGCGGGGCGCCGAGCGCGCGGCAGGTGGCGCTGTCGAAGGTGATCCTGCTGTTCGTCGCGCTGGTGGCCGCGTACATCGCGCTGCAGCGACCGGCGGGCATTCTGTTGCTGGTGACGCCGGTGTTCTCGATCGCCGCGGCCACCATCTTCCCGGCGCTCGCGCTGGGCATCGCGTGGCGGCGCGCCAATCTGTGGGGCGCCACGGCCGGCATGCTGAGCGGCTTCGCGGTCACGGTGTACTACCTGCTGAGCCGCGCACCAGGCGCGCCGGATCTGTGGTTCGGCATCCAGCCCGAGGCGGCGGGCGTGTTCGGAGTGCCGGTGGCGTTCGCGACCCACGTGCTGGTGAGCCTGCTGACGTCGTTTCGGCGACGCGCTGGGCCCATAGAGGCGCCGGCGCGCCAACCTTGACACGTCGGCCGCGCGTGAGCAGCCCATTTCTTACGGTATCCTGACAAGCGATCCCACAGGGAGCGGGTCCGCCACGAGCGGGCAAGAGCCACACCGCTGGGAGAGAGCGATGCCAAACATCCTGATCAAGACCGAAGCCGGCCAGCGCGAATTGCGCGATCGCGCCGTCGAGCTGCCTCGCAGCGCACGCACGTTGCTGGTGTTGGTCGACGGCGTGCGCAGCAGCGACGAGCTGCTGACCATGGTCAAGGGCGCGACGAACAGCGACATCGAGACATTGCAGCAGGCGGGTCTGATCGCGTCGTCGGGCACGGCGTCGAAGCCGACGGCCGCGAAGGCGGCGCCTGCGCCCGCCGAAGCGGCCGCTTCGGTGAAGCTCGACTACAAAGAGCTCTACACCTGCCTCACCGAGCTAATCCGCGAGCAGCTCGGTGTGATGAAGGCCTTCAAGTACACGCTCGATGTCGAGAAGGCGGCCACGGTCGACGACCTGATGGTGGTGGCCAAGCGCTTCGTCGACGACGTGCAGAAGGCCAAGGGCGACTTGGCTGCCAACATGGTTCGCCGCGCCCTCAGCATGACGAATTGAGTACACCGGCGCCTGCGTCGTGCATGGCGTCACACGCGCGCTCCGATCGTCTGGCCGGCAGGCCGACGCCAGGGCTCACCCCGTACCCGAGGCCGCGCGGGCGAGGGTTTCCTCGGGTAGTGGAATGCCGGCGTCCGGCCCGTTCTGTCAGACAACTGTAAGCCGCCAAAACCACCCTGCACGCCAAGACCAACTCTCGAACCTGCGAGTGCTGTTGCTGGTTTCCGTACTCAAGCTCATCGCCGAGATTGCTCTGATGGCGCTGCTCGGCCAATGGCTACTTGGCCTGCTAATCGGCGCCAAGCGCGAAAGCAACATCTTCTACCGCACGCTGCAAGTGATGACGACGCCGTTCTTGCGGTTGGCGCGGCTGCTGAGCCCGCGCGTAGTGCTCGATCGGCATGTGCCGCTGGTGGCGTTCTTCCTGCTGGCATTCGGCTGGTTCGTCGTCACCACCGCCAAGATCAACCTGTGCCTGCAGATCGGCGTTGAGGCCTGCAAGTGAGCGGCGCTGCGGCACAGCGAAGTACTCACGAGCGGCTGTCCTACTGGCGGCTCAAGCTCGCCGCGATCGCGGCGCTCGTGTTGGGCCGCCGAGAGGCGGCGCTGCATTGCTTCGACGCGATGATTCAACGCTGGCCCACCGATGCCTACGCGCTGGCCAGCCGCGCTCACGTGCTGGCGCAACGGGGTCGCAAGGAGGAGGCGCTGCGCGATGCACAAGCACTGGTCACCGCCCATCCACGGCGCAGCGCGGGCAACTGGTTCAACCTGGCCTTCTTGCTCGAGGCCACCGACCGGCTCGCCGACGCCGAGCAGGCGTTTCGCCGTGCGATCGAACTTGATCCCAAGCTCGACCGCGCTTGGTACGGCCTGTCCCTGGTGCTGATCCGCCAGCGGCGCCTCGACGAGGCGGTCACCTCGCTGACGCGCAATACGGAGTTGCAGCCGATGAGCCCCTACGGCTGGTACCAGCTGGCGCGCGTGCACTTCGAGCGTCAGCAGCCAGAAGAGGCACGCAGGATCATCCGCCACTTGAAGGGCTTCGAGCCGAAAGTGGCCGCGCAGCTTGAGCGTGAAACGGGACTCGCAGCATGAATACGGTACGACGAATCAGCGAGTTCGCCATCGAGCCGCCGGCAGGCGGTGGGTAGTAGGGGCCGTGCACGCGACAGCGGCGCACGGGGGTCTGCAATTAGGAGGCAACTGCGATGCAACTGACCGAGAGGCAACGCCACTATTGGCAGAAGAACCTGCGGATCACGGCAATCCTGCTGGGGATCTGGTTCTTCGTGACCTTCGTGGTGATCTATTTCGCGCGTGATCTGAACTTCACGTTCTTCGGCTGGCCATTCAGCGTGTGGGTGGCCGGGCAGGGCGCGCTGATCGTGTACGTGCTCATCATCTGGTACTACCAGGTGTACATGGGCAAGCTCGATCGCGAACACGACGTTCACGAGGAGGACTGACATGGCCCGCATTGGTTTCGGGCACGCAGAAGGCACGTCTTCTGCCGCCAACAGGCAGTTCAAGTCGCAGCTGAACAAGGTGTATGGGTGGTACACCGGTGGCTTCATCGCATTCATCCTGATCCTGGCAGTGCTCGAGCAGATGGGCCTGCCGAAGAACTGGATCGGCTTCATCTTCCTGCTGGCCACGGTGGGCTTGTATGCCGGCATCGGCATCATGAGTCGCACCACCGACGCGGCCGAGTACTACGTGGCTGGCCGCCGGGTCCCCGCGTTGTATAACGGCATGGCCACCGGCGCTGACTGGATGAGCGCGGCCTCGTTCATCGGCATGGCCGGCACGGTGTACCTCGGCGGCTTCTCGGGTCTGGCCTTCATCATGGGTTGGACCGGCGGCTATTGCCTGGTGGCGCTATTCCTCGCGCCGTACCTGCGCAAGTTCGGGCAGTTCACGATTCCCGACTTCCTCGGTGCGCGCTACGAGGGCAACTGGCCGCGCTTCATCGGCATCCTGGCTGCGATCCTGTGCTCATTCACCTACGTGGTGGCGCAGATCTACGGCGTGGGCCTGATCACGACGCGGCTGACCGGCTTCGCGTTCGAGGTCGGGATCTTCGTCGGCCTGGGCGGCATCCTGGTGTGCTCGTTCCTCGGCGGCATGCGCGCGGTCACGTGGACGCAGGTGGCGCAGTACATCATCCTGATCCTGGCCTACATGGTGCCGGTGGTGTGGCTGGGCCTAAAGCAGAGCAGCATCCCGGTGCCGCAGTTCTTCTACGGCTACAAGCTGGAGCAGATCACGGCCAAGGAGAAGCAGCTGATCGCCGACCCGAAGGAGAAGGAGGTCATCGCGATCTTCAAGCAGCGCGCCGACGAGCTCGACGCCAAGCTGAAGGACCCGCTGCCCGCGCTCGAGGCCGACAAGGCCGCCGCCGACAAGAAGGTGGCGGACCTCAAGGCTGCCAACGCGCCGGCCGCCGAGATCCAGGCCGCCGAGAAGGCGGCGGCGGCGCTGCCGAAGAACGTCGACGACGCGAGGAAGGCCTGGACAGCTGCACGCACGGCCAACAACGCGCGCGCCGCGCCGCTGGCCGGCATGACGCCGCACGCGCAGCAGTTCGCCGGCGACCCCAACGGAGACGAGAAGGCCAAGAAGGCGTTCGACGTGTCGCGGCGCAACTTCCTGGCGCTGGTGTTCTGCCTGATGGTGGGCACCGCGGCGTTGCCGCACATCCTGATGCGCTACTACACGACGCCGAGCGTGAAGGAGGCGCGCGAGTCGGTGACCTGGAGCCTGTTCTTCATCTTCCTGCTGTACTTCACCGCGCCGGCCCTGGCGGTGCTGGTCAAGTACGAGATCTTCAACGTGCTGGTGGGTACGCCGTTCGACAAGCTTCCGGCCTGGATCGGCGCCTGGTCGGCAGTCGACCCGGCGCTCCTGACAGTGGCCGACATCAACAAGGACGGCATCTTCCAGCTCGGCGAGATGAGGATCGGCGGCGACATCATCGTGCTGGCGACACCGGAGATCGGTGGCCTGCCGTACGTGATCTCGGGCATGGTCGCAGCCGGCGGCCTGGCGGCGGCGCTGTCCACCGCCGACGGCCTGCTGCTGACGATCGCCAACGCGCTGTCGCACGACCTGTACTACAAGATGATCGACCCCAACGCGTCGACCGCGCGCCGTGTCGGGCTGTCGAAGGCACTGCTGGTGGTGGTGGCCCTGGTCGCTGCCTACGTGGCGTCGCAAAAGCCGGCCGACATCCTGTTCCTGGTGTCGGCGGCGTTCTCGTTCGCGGCGGCGGCGTTCTTCCCGGCGCTGGTTCTGGGCGTGTTCTGGAAGCGCGCCAGCAAGTGGGGTGCCACGCTGGGCATGATCGCGGGCCTGGGCACCACCTTCTACTACATGGCGACGACGCAGCCGTGGATGCGCAGCATGTTCGGCGTCACCAGGCCGATCGAGCTGTGGTGGGACATCCAGCCCATCTCGGCCGGCCTGTTTGGCGTGCCGATCGGCTTCGCGGTGATCATCATCGTCAGCCTGCTGACACCGGCGCCGAAACGCGAGACTCAGGAGCTGGTCGAACACGTGCGCTATCCGGACCTGAGAGTGGCGAAAGCCTGACAAGAACCACAACGTTCCCGATCTGGGCCGCCTGCGAGCGGCCCTTTTTTCCGTGCGCGAGGGCGCCAGGCTTTCGGGGCTCGCCCACGCGGCGGCCGAGCATCTCGAAGGCTCGAGTTCAATAATCTCGAGCATGTGCGCCGGACTCGGACCATCGCTTCGCCGCTGGGGCGTGCAGCTCGCCTTCGTGCTGGTGTTTCTCGCCTTGGATTGGGTGAGCTACATCCGCCCGTTCCAAGGCCTGAACATCACGCCGTGGAACCCGCACCCCGCCCTTGCCGTTGCACTGCTCATGTGGAACCGCCGCTACCTGTGGCTGGTTTGGCTCGCACTCGTCACGGCAGAGCTGGCCGTGCGAGGAGTTCCCGCCGATTGGCTGGCCACGCTTGCAGCAACCGCCACACTCGCCTTCGCCTACGCGGCCATCGCGAGAGCGTTGACCTTGCGGGTGGAGTCAACGCTGGCCTTAGCAACAAGGCGGGACCTCTTCTGGTTTGCCGGCATCGTGATCGGCGGCTCGCTGCTTGCAGGCGGTCTCTACATCGCGACATTCGCTGCTGCCGGACACGGGCCTAGCGGACCCCTTCATGAGGCCATCGCCCGCTTCTGGGTCGGAGATGCTGTCGGAATCGTAGTGTTCCTACCGATGTGCCTGTTCCTGCTCGATGGCAAACGTCGCGCATCGCTCGTGGATACCTTGCGAACTCGCGAGTGGTGGCTCATCGCCACGCTGGTTTGCTCCATGCTGTTCGTCGTCTTCAGCGCTGAGGAAGGCGACCACTTCAAGTTCTTCTATCTGTTGTTCCTTCCTGCGGTATGGGCCTCGGCACGGTTCGGGGTTGCTGGAGCGGTCCTGTGCGCTGCCTTGACGCAAGGTGGGCTCATCATCGCGCTGCAGAGCGTCCCGGGTTCCGACCTATCCGTCTTCGAGTTGCAGGTCTTGATGGCAGCGCTCGCGCTGACCGGCCTCATGCTGGGTGTCACCGTCGACGAGCGCGAGCGAGCCGCTCGCGAACTCAAAGGCAGTTTGCACCTGGCAGCGGCGGGACAGATGGCCGCCGCTCTGGCGCATGAGCTCAGCCAACCGTTGACTGCATTGAATCAGTACGCACGTGCCACGCGCATGCTCGCAGAGGCTACCGATATGAGTGACAGTGAGCGCTTGGCGCGATTTGCCCTGGTCACTGCACAGATCGGCGATGACGCCGCGCGAGCCACCGACGTGGTCCGGCGCCTGCGTGACTTCTTTCGTTCAGGCGGCACGCAGTTGCGACTGGCATCCCTGGCACACGTGATTGAAGAGACGGTGGATGGTTCTCGCCGTCGAGCCAACGCGCAAGGCACAGCGATTGAGAAGAGTGTCGAGCAGGCCTTGCCGCCAGTGCTGATGGACCCCGTGCAAATTGCAGTGGTCTTGCGAAATGTGTTGGCCAACGCCATTGACGCGACGGCGCAGGGCGCGGCGCCGGGACAGGTCAACGTACGCGCGAGGATGGACAAGGACACCGTGCTGGTGGAAGTGCTCGACAACGGGCCAGGTGTCAGCAAAGCGAAACTGCAGTCCCTTTTTGAGGCGGGGCCCTCTGAAAAGCCCGGTGGCATGGGGGTGGGCCTGAGCATCTGTCGCGCCATCATCGAAGCCCACGGCGGCTTGCTGTGGGTCAGGCCGGGGCCATCGGGGCACTTTTGCTTTACCCTGCCTGTAGAGCAGCCCCCATCGAAGGTCGCCAATGCATCGTGACACCGCCTTCATCGTCGACGACGATGTCTCGGTTCGCGATTCGTTGTCGCTGTTGCTCAGCCTGCGCGGCTACGCCACCGCGACGTTCGCCAGCGCAGAGGATTTCCTGAGCGCGCTCCAACCTCAATGGCACGGCTGCATCGTCCTGGACCTTCGAATGCCCGGCATGAATGGCCTCGAGCTGCAGCGTGTGCTGCACGAGCGCGGCTCTTCGCTGCCTGTGATAGTCATCACCGCGCACGGCGACGTCGCCGCGGCCCGCCAAGCTTTCTTGGCGGACGCCGTGGACTTCATCGAGAAGCCATTCGACGGCGATCAGCTGCTGAGCGCCATCGAGCGGGCACTCGCGAGTCCGCGCGTCGTGGTGAGTGCGCAGGAATCCGCGGCGGCGGCCAGCCGCGCGGTGCGTGAGTTGTCGCCACGAGAGCGGCAGGTCATGGCCTTGATGGTCAAGGGACTGCACCACCGACGCATTGGCGAGGAACTCGGCATCAGCCCGCGGACGGTGGAGGTTCACAAGGCGCGAGTGATGGAGAAGCTCGGGGCCAGCAACCTGGTCGAATTGGTTCGTATCGCCGACCAAGGCAAGGCCTGAAGGGCCAGACGGAGCCGGCCCTTACGGGGTAGGCCGTACGGTGGCGCGCGAATTTCCTCGAAAGGTGCGAGCGCATAGGCTCAGCCAAACAGGAGATGCCGTGTGCCCGACAACAACAGGCTCAAAGCCCATCCGAACGCAGCAGCAGCGCAATGAACCGGCTCGTCCCGGTCTTGCTGCCTGAGTTGAGGAGCTTCTCGCCAGCCGAGCAGGCCCAAGCTCTCAAAGCAGCTCGCGACACGCCGCTGGACATGCTGGAGCTGCTGGGCATGGCCGCGGGACTCGTGCTTGTGACGGCCCTGACACGCTACGCATTGCCCAGCGGCGATGCGTCGACGCGCGCTGGCGCGATGGTGCTGAACTTCGTGTTCGCCCTGCCGCTGCTGGCACTCTTCCTTGGCCCGTTTCATGTCCGCAGGCTGCGCCGAGGCCTGCGCGAGCAACTGCAGCGCAGGAGCCTCCATTGACTCCCATCGAAGTGGTCGGCGCAGTCCTGTTCGCAGTTGCGCTGCTGCACACGTTCTCGACCAAGTTCTTCGAGCGCATGGCTCATCGCCGCCCGGACCACGCGGGCGTCTGGCACATGCTGGGCGAAGTGGAAGTCGTGTTCGGTTTCTGGGCCATGGTGCTGGTGATGGTGATGCTGGCCACGCAGGGCAAGACTCAGGCCACCGACTACCTCGACTCCCGCGACTTCACCGAGCCGATGTTCGTCTTCGCCATCATGGTGATTGCGGGCAGCCGCGCAATCCTGCAGCTCGCGCGCTCAGCCGTGCACCAAGTGTCGCGTCCCTTGCCGTTGACCGACGGCATGAGCTTCTACCTGGTAGCGCTGTCTTTGGTGCCGCTACTGGGCTCCCTCATCACCGAGCCCGCCGCGATGACCTTGGCTGCCATGATGCTGCGCGAGCGCGTCTTCAGCGTTGGCAGCGTATCCCAGCGACTGAAGTACGCAACCTTGGGCGTGTTGTTCGTCAATGTCTCTATCGGAGGAACACTGACACCCTTTGCGGCGCCACCCGTGCTCATGGTGGCCGCCAAGTGGAACTGGGATCTGGCGTTCATGCTGACGCACTTCGGCTGGAAGTCGGCGTTGGCCGTGTGCGCGAATGCACTGGGTGCCACGCTGCTGTTTCACCGAGAACTCGCGGCGCTACCCGGCAACTCGGAGAGGGCAATGGCGGCGTTGCCCCACTGGGTGAGCCTGCTGCACGTGCTGTTTCTTGCGGGGGTCGTGGTCTTTGCGCATCACCCGCCCGTGTTCATGGGGCTGTTCCTGTTCTTCATGGGGTTTGCCGGCGCTTACCCGCGATTCCAGGACCGCCTCATCCTGCGCGAGGGTCTCCTTGTGGCGCTCTTTCTTGCTGGCCTGGTCGTCCTGGGTGGTCAGCAACGCTGGTGGCTGGAGCCGTTGTTGCGCGGCATGGATGCCAACACGGTGTATTTCGGCGCGACCGCACTCACCGCCATCACCGACAACGCGGCGCTGACCTATCTCGGGTCGCTGGTCGAGGGCTTGAGCGAGGAGTTCAAGTACGCGCTCGTAGCGGGGTCGGTCACGGGCGGTGGTCTCACCGTCATCGCCAACGCGCCGAACCCGGCCGGATTCGCGATTCTTCGTGGGCACTTCGACGATGACGCCATTCATCCCCTTGGCCTCCTCGCAGCGGCGCTGCCGCCCACCCTTGTGGCCATCGGCGCGTTCCGCCTCCTATGAGGACACCAGATGCTCGACAGACTGCGATTGGATTTCGTCGAGTGGTGGTCTACGGTCACACCGGAGTTCGCCTTCTTACTCGCGCTGCCCTTTGTCGTCGCCGCAGCCGCGGCACTCGGCGAATGGGTGCGCCGGCATCATCGATGACCGAGAAGGGGCCGGCAGCGCGGATGGGCACCCGGCCTGCCGCCCGCAGCAGAATCGCGTCCCATGAGCGAGGCCACGCCCGCCGCCAGCTTGCTCGAACAACTCGGTGCCGAGTTGATGCGGCATGCGCCTTTCGCGCAGATGCAGCCCGAGCACGTGCGCCAGTTCGTCGCCGCCGCGCGCGAGGCCTACTACGCGCCGGGCGAGGTCGTGCTCGAGCCGGCGAGCGGCCCGGTGAGGGCGCTGTTCCTGCTGCGCCAGGGCTGCATCACTGGCCGACGCGGCGGCGGCGCCGTGACCGCCAGCCTGCAGTACGAGGCCGGCAATCTGTTCCCGCTGGGCGCCTTGCTCGGCGCACGGCCGGTGCGCTCGACCTACACCGCGCAAGGCGACTGCTTCTGCCTCCTGCTGCCGGCCGACGCGGTGCAGGCGCTGGCGCGCGCCAGCGCGCCGTTCGCCGACTTTCTCGAGCGGCGGGTGCTGCACTTCTTCGAGCTCGCACAACAGGCGCTCCGCGAGACCTACGCGTCCGAGGCGCTGCACGAGCAATCGCTCGAAGCGCCGCTGTCGTCGCTGCCGCGCAGGACCGTGGTCGCCTGCACGCCCGACACGCCGCTGGCAGACGCGCTGGCGCGCATGCACCGGCAGCACGTCGGCTCGGTGGTGGTGGTCGATGCGCAGCAGGTGCCACAGGGCATCCTGACGCGCCACGACGTGCTGGGCCGCGTTGCACTGCCTGCGTTGCCGATGACCACGCCGATCGCTCGCGTGATGAGCGCACCGCCCCATCTGCTCAGCACGAGCGCGACATTGCAGGATGCCGCGCTTCTGATGTCGCGCCACGGCGTGCGGCATGTACCGCTGTGTGAGCGTGGCCGCCTGGTGAACATCGTGTCGGAGCGCGACCTGTTCGCGTTGCAGCGGCTGTCGCTCAAGGGCTTGTCGACGCGCATCCGTGGGGCGCACGACCTCGGCGCATTGCAGCGGGCGGCGCAGGACATCCGCCGCTTCGCGCGCAACCTGCTGGGCCAGGGCGTGCAGGCGCGCCAGCTCACCGAGTTGATCAGCCACCTGAACGACCTGCTGACCGCCAAGCTGGTGCAGCTGCTGGCGCGCGAGCACGGCGTGGACTTGCGATGCGCGTGCTGGCTGGCCTTCGGCTCCGAGGGCCGCGGCGAGCAGACGATCGCCACCGACCAGGACAACGGGCTGGTGTTCGCCAGCGACGACGCGGATGCCGACCGGCCGGCCTGGCTACGCTTCGCGCGCGCGGTCAACGATGCGCTCGATGCCTGCGGCTACCCGCTGTGCAAGGGCAACGTGATGGCCAGCAACCCGCAGTGCTGCCTCAGCGCGGCCGAGTGGCAGGCGCAATTCGCGCACTGGATCGAGCACGGCGGGCCGCAGGATCTGTTGCGGGCCAGCATCTATTTCGACCTGCGGCCGGTCGCCGGGCGGCTGGAGTTGGCACAACCGCTGCGGGAGATGCTGTTGCACGATCCGCCCCGGGTGCCACGTTTCATCAAGCAGATGGCCGACAGCGTCTTGACGAACCGGGTGCCACTCGATTGGCTGGGAGCGCTCGAGACGCGCGACGACGGCGACCACCGCTGGCTCGACCTCAAGCTGCACGGCAGCGCGTTGTTCGTCGAGGCCGCGCGGCTGTACACGCTGGCGCGTGGCCTCGACGCCTCGAGCACCCGTGCACGCCTGATCGCGGTCGCGCAGGCGCTGCAGGTCCCTGCCGTCGAGGGCGATGCCTGGGTCGCCGCGTTCGAGTTCCTGCAGATGCTGCGGCTGCGGATGCAGCTCGGCGCGCGCGGCGGCGACGCCTTCGAGCGGCCCAACGAGGTCGACGTCGCCGCGCTCAACGCGATCGATCGGCGCGTGCTGAAGGAGAGCATGCGCATCG
>DASTZF010000260.1:0-4139 GCA_035764445.1 Burkholderiaceae bacterium | reverse complement strand
CCGGTCCAGCCGCGAAGGTCGGACACGCATGACCGGCTCCTTCAACGCTCAGGCGCGCAGGGTTCGGCGCCGCCCGGCGGGAGGGCCGTTGGACCCAAGGCCAGTGGCAGCCGCAGCCGGCTTCAGCCAGTGCCGGGCGGCACCCCCAGCCGTTGCAGCTGCGTGCGCAGAGAGCGGATTTCTTCCTCGAGGTCGGCCACCAGCGCGGCCAGCTCGGGCACCGCGTCGAAATCGCGCTCCAGCCGCACCATGCGCTGCACGCGACGCAGCGCGAGCGCGTCGAAGCGCCAGTCGCCGCTCTCGGCATGCCCACACGTGACGACGAGCCCTTCGTCGACCCGACTGCGCACCCAGCGCGCATCGACATCGGCCAGGCGGCACAACTGCTCGACGTCGAGCCACAGCTCTTCGAGGATTGCGTCGCGCGGGTCTTGCGGGTTCATGGCTTCGTCTCCTGCCTGCGCTCGGCCTCGGCCGCTGCCACCTTGCGCGCGTCGAACTCAGGACCGAGCTCGGCGGCCATCTGCTCGTACAGGTGCTTCGCGCGCGGCTCCAGCCCACTGGGCAGCACCACGCGCAGTTGCAATTCGAGGTCGCCCGGCGTGCGCGCCGGCAGCCCCTTGCCGCGCACGGTGAGCGCGCGGCCGCTCTGCGCACCGGCGGGCACGCGCACCTTGAGGCTCTGGCCATCGGGCAGCGTCACCGGCACCACCGCGCCGAGCGCGGCTTCCCACGGCGCGAGCGGCAGCTCGGCGATCAGGTTGGCGCCGTCGAGCCTGAAGCGCGGGTGCGGCGCGATCTCCACCTCGAGCAGCAGGTCGCCCGCCGACGCGCCACCGACGCCCGGACCGCCCTGGCCGGCCAGGCGAATCATCTGACCTGGCTTGACGCCGGCCGGAATCTTCACCTCGAGGGTGCGCTGCTTGAGCATCAGGTGCCCTTGCGCGTCGAGCTGCGGCGACTTCAGCGCCACCTGTGTCTGGACGCCGCGCCACGCGTCCTCGAGCTCGAGCACGATCTTCGCATGGTGGTCTTCGCCGGGCATGCGCAAGCCAGGCTCGGCCTGGGTGGGGCCGGCACGTGAACGCATGCGGCCGAACAGCTCGCTGAAGAAGTCGCTGAAGTCGCGCGCCTCGGCGCCTTCGAAGCCGCGGCCACCGGAGAACTCGAAACCGGCGTCCCAGCCCGGTGGCGGCGTGAAGGTCTCGCCCGCTCGGTGGCCGCGGCCGAGGTTGTCGTAGGCGGCGCGCTTCTCGGGGTCGGACAGCACGTTGTACGCCTCGTTGACCTCGCTCATGCGCGCTGCAGCGTCGGCCTCCTTGCTGACGTCGGGGTGGTACTTGCGCGCGAGCTTGCGGTACGACTTCTTGATGGCGTCCGCGGTCGCTTCGCGCTCAACCCCCAGTACGGCGTAGTAGTCCTTGAACTCCATCGACGCGATGCTAGCGTTGCCCGAGCCTCAGCGCCACGCGCTGCCCACCTGCAGGTAGATCGCGTGGTCCAGGGTGCTCTTGGCAACATCGATGCCCGCATACATGCCGAGCCGCTTGGCGATCAGGTAGCGGAAGCCCACGCCGTACGCGCTGGTGCCGCTGCCATCGGAGAAGTTGGTCGTGGTGCCCCAGGCACGGCCGCCGCCGACGAATCCGATCGCCGCCCAGCGCGGCGTGATGTTCCAGCGCACCTCGGTTTCGATGACGCCGGCGCGGCGGTCTTGCAGCCGTGCCGCCGGAACGCCGCGCAGATCGACGAACGGCAGCATGAAGAACGGCACCACGCCGTCGGCCGCGCGGCCGTCGACGCGGCCGGCGATCACGAACTCGCCCCCGATCGGGAAGTACATGAACGCGTAGCCACGATACGACTGCAAGCGCGTGTCGCTGCCCCAGCTGGGGTCGTAGAAGGTGGCGTCGAGGCTGCCGGTCCAGCCGCGCGACGGTGTGAAGATGTTGTCGCGCGAGTCGTACTCCAGCGACAGCCCGAGGCCCGACGCGCGACTCGCGCGCTCGAGGCTGCCAAGCCCCGGCGCGCCCTCGAAGTCGAAGCGGTTCGTCAGGTCGAGGTAGACCCAGCGCGCGCCCAGCCAGACGTCGCTTTGCGCGAGGCGCATCGTGCCTTCCTGCACCGTCGCCCAGCCGTCGAGGTTGTAAGACAGCGGCTGGTTGTGCCCGCCGATGCCGAAGAAATCGAGGTTCACGCTCATGCGCGAGATGCCACCGCGCCAGCGATAGCGGCCATCGCCGAAATAGACCATGCCGCCGGCCATGCCGAGCCAAGTGCCGTTCTCGGTGGCGGCGCCGCCGAGCGCGTAGATGTCGGGTGGCGTCAGGCGGCCGTCGTCGGTCTTGTGGCTCGCCGCCTCACGCATCGATTCACGGAAGAACATCGCCATCACGCCGGCGCCGAAGCCCACCGCCGGCTCGGTGATGACGATCGGCACCGGCAGGAAGCCGCGCTGGTCGAGCAGCCAGTCGCCCATGTCGAACTGGCCGTCGTCGGGGTCCTTGAACTTGTCGAACCAGCCCTCGGCGTGCGTGGCCGAAGCCGCCAGCAGCATCGCCAGCAAAGCCGCGATCGCGTCGTGTGCGCGAGCAGGGCGGCGACGAATGAGCATGTGCTCCATCGGTGGGGACCCCCCAGCGTGCCCCGCATTCTTGCCGGCCGCCGCGCGGACCCTATTGGACGAAAGTCCAATACCGCCGGCCGCGCGGCCCGCTTAGCGTCACCGCATGACACAGTTCTTGACCGCCAGGACCGCCGTGTCCGCACCGCCGCGCCGAAGTCTGAAGCCCTCCGCAGTCAAGCAGTAAGGAGTCGCGATGACCACCAAGAAACTCACCACCGCCTTCGGTTGCCCGGTGGCCGACAACCGACGGTCGAAGCGGCCGAGCCGATCGGCGAATGCCTGAAGAAGTTTCCCGAGGTCAAGCCCAGTTGAAATGGAGCCTGCCGATCCGCAGATCGCGGCCCGCCGTCGGCGGTCGCGGACCGCTGCGCCGCGGCGCGCGCGCGCTCGCGGTCGGTTGTGCGCTGGCGCTGGCGGTGGGTGCGCTGGCCCAGGGCCGAGCTGACTCGAAGCGCGTTTCCCCCGAGGTGCAGCAGCGCGTCGCGCAGGCCAAGGAGCGACTGCGCCTGACGCCACAACAAGAGACGCAGCTGCGCACGCTGATGCACGAACAAACGCAGAGGCTGCGCGCGATCCAGGCCAAGTACGGCAGCGACGAGTCACTCAACGCGCGCGGCGCCAAGGCGCGCGAGGCACGCGCCGTGCAGGACGACTTCCACAACCGGCTGGCAGGCGTGCTGTCGCCCGCGCAGATGGCCGAGTGGGACCAGATGGCCAGCGAGTGGCGCGCACAGGCGCGTGAGCGGCGGCAACAGCAGCAGCGCTAACGGCCAAACCCATGGCTGGGCCGTGGCCGTTGGCGGTCGCGCAGCGCGGCCGCCACGGAAGTGGAACCTTTGCGTCACCGCAGGAGAACGTCTGTTGACCCAACTCGCCGATCGATGGTGGCTGTTGCTGATCAACGGGCTGTGCGCGATCGTCTTCGGGGTTCTGAGCTTTTCTATGGCCCGGCTTGACGCTGATCGTGCTGGTGGCGCTGTTCGATGCATCGTCGATGGCATCACCGCGCTGATGGCGGCGCGCGCACGCAACGAGGCCGGCAGGCCGTGGGGTCAGATGGCGTTCGTCGGCGTCGTCAGCATCCTGGCGGGCATCGCGGCGCTGGTGTGGCCCGGGCTGACCGGCATCGTGTTGCTGATCATGATCGCGGTGTGGGCCATCGTGCGCGGCGTGCTCGAGATCATCGCGGCGGTCGAGCTGCGCAAGCGCATCGACAACGAGTGGCTGCTCGCGCTGTCCGGTGCGATCTCGGTGCTGTTCGGCATCGCGCTGCTGGTCGCGCCGGGCCAAGGCGCGGTGGCGCTGATCTGGGTGATCGCGGCGTTCGCGATCGTGCACGGCGTGCTGCTGGTGATGCTGGCGTTCAAGGTGCGCGGGCTGCGCCGCGGCGTCGCAAGCGCCGCCTGAGTCGTCTGCGCCACGGCTCGCGCGAGCCCCAGAAGCAGGAAGGCCCGATGGCGTTACCGCCATCGAGCCCTCAGCCCGCCGCGAGACTGAGGAGGACGAGCAGCGG
>DASTZF010000259.1:0-6721 GCA_035764445.1 Burkholderiaceae bacterium | reverse complement strand
CGGCTTGGCGGTGCGGTACTGGCGCGGCCAATCGATCGCGGTGAAGCCGATCTTGGCAGCTTCGCTCAGCGTCCAGGCCGGGTTGGCCAGATGCGGCCGCGCCACCGCGCACAGGTCGGCGCGCCCGGCGGCGATGATGCTGTTGACATGGTCGGCCTCCGAGATCGCGCCCACCGCGATGGTGGCGATGCCGACCTCGTTGCGGATGCGGTCGGCGAACGGCGTCTGGTACATGCGGCCGTAGGTCGGCTTCTGGTGCACGCTGACCTGGCCCGACGAGCAGTCGATCAGGTCGGCACCCGCGGCCTTGAACGCGTGCGCGATCTCCACTGCGTCGGCCGGCGTGATGCCACCCTCGACCCAGTCGTGCGCCGAGATGCGCACCGACATCGGCAGGGCTTCCGGCCACACCGCGCGCACCGCGGCGAACACCTCGAGCGGATAGCGCAGGCGGTTGGCCAGGCTGCCGCCGTAGGCATCGTTGCGCCGGTTGGTCAGCGGTGAGATGAAGCTCGACAGCAGATAGCCGTGCGCGCAGTGCAGCTCGAGCCAGTCGAATCCGGCCTCTGCGGCGAAGCGAGCAGCGCGCACGAAGTCCGCGGTCACGCGATCCATGTCGGCACGGTCCATCGCCTTTGGGATCGGACCGCCGGCGTCGAGATAGGGCACGGCCGACGCCGCGATCACCGGCCAGTTGCCCGCCGGCAGTGGCTGATCGGCGCCGGCATCGTCCCACGGCGCATTGGTGGAGCCCTTGGCACCCGAGTGTCCGAGCTGCATCGCGATCTTGGCGTCGGACTCACGGTGCACGAAGTCGACGATGCGTCTCCAGGCGTGCGCCTGCTGCTCGTTCCACAGGCCGGGGCAAACCGGCGTGATGCGCGCGTCGGGGGACGGGCAGGTCATCTCGGCTACCACCATGCCGGCGCCGCCGAGTGCGCGCGAGCCCAGGTGCACGAGGTGGAACTCTCCGGGGATGCCGTCGATGCAGCTGTACTGGGCCATCGGCGACACGACAACGCGGTTCTTCAGCGTGACCGAGCGCGCGCTGAACGGCGTGAACATCGGCGGCACGGCGATCGGCCGCTCGACGCCGGCCCGGGCGTCGAACCAGCGCTCGAAGCCTTCGAGCCAGCCCTTGTCGCGCAAGCGCAGGTTCTCGTGGCTGATGCGCTGGCTGCGCGTCAGCATCGAATACATGAACTGCTCGGGCTCCAGCTGGTCGCAGTAGCGCTCGCCGCAGACCTCGAACCACTCCATCGCGTTCCAGGCGGCGTTCTGCAGCCGCACCACGTCGACCGCACGTACCGCCTGATAGCGCTGCAGCACTTCGGGAACGTGTTCGACCGTGTCGCCGTGCTGCTTGAACTGCGAGGTGAGTTCGATCGCGTCCTCGAGCGCGAGCTTGGTGCCCGAGCCGATCGCGAAATGTGCGGTGTGCACCGCGTCGCCCATCAGCACCACGTGGCTGCGACCGTTGAAGTGCGACCATTGCTCGCACTTGATGCGCTGGAAGTTCAGCCACGCCGAGCCGCGCAGGTGGCGCGCGTTGGTCATCAGCTTCTCACCGCGCAGGTTGGCGGCGAACAGGTCCTCGCAGAAGGCGATCGACTGTTCCTGGTCGGCGCGGTCGAGGCCGTGCGCCTGCCATACGTGCTCCGGACACTCGACGATGAAGGTCGACGTTCGGTTGTCGAACTTGTAGATATGGGCCTGGAACCAGCCATGCTCGGTCTTCTCGAACAGGAAGGTGAAGGCGTCGTACAGCTTGTTCGTGCCGAGCCAGATGAAGCGGTTGGGCCGCGTCACGATGTCGGGCTTGAAGACATCGGCGTACCGCCCGCGGATCTTGGAATTGATGCCGTCGCTGGCGATGACGAGGTCGGCGTCGGGATACTCGAGGTCGCTGTCGACCTCGGTCTCGAACACCAGCTTGACGCCGAGCTCCTCGCAGCGGGCCTGCAGGATGTTGAGCAGCTTCTTGCGTCCTATGCCGACGAAGCCGTGGCCGCCAGAGCGGATGATGCGGCCCTTGAACTGCAGCTCGATGTCGTCCCAGTGGTTGAAGGCCTGCTGGATCGCGTCGGCGGTGGGCGCGTCCCAGGCTCGCATGTTGTCCATCGTGGCGTCGGAGAACACCACGCCCCAGCCGAAAGTGTCGTACGGCCGGTTGCGCTCGACCACCGTGACCTCGTGACGCGGCGACAGCTGCTTCATCAGCAGCGCAAAGTACAGGCCGGCGGGGCCGCCGCCGATGCAGACGATGTTCACGCGAGCCTCCGGCAGCGGCACGCGAGCCGCCACTGCATTCAGCAGATAGTTTAAGCATGAAATATCGATTTGCAAAGGGCTCGAGGACGGCCGTGCCGGCAACTGGCGCGTTGCCCAATCGGGTCGCGAACGGCGCGATGCGTCACGCCAGGGCTGCGGCGCAACCGTGGCGGCTGCAGAGCGGCCGGGCTCGTCGTGAACGACACAGTGGTCGCGCGTCCCACCCATTCGCCGCGGCTGGCCTCGCAAGTGCGCCTGGAGGCCGAGCTGACCGGCGGTGGGGCCGCCTGCCCGACGCGAGCCGGGGTGACTGATCGCGGGGGTCGAGAGCCGGTGACCGAGCGCCGCGCGATGCGCGCGGCGCTCCTGCGCTCAGATGAGTGCGAGCTGAGCGTCCGCCGGCTCGCTCATCGTCCAGGCCAGCCAGCGCCACGCGCTCGGGTTGTTGCGCATGATGCCCAGCCAACCCTGGCGCTGCGCGCGCACGTAGTGCTGGTGCTTGTCGCGCACCTTGAGACCGTAGATGTCGTGCACCGCGTGCGTGATCTCGTGCACCGCCACCACTGGCAGGTTGCGGCCGTACAAGCCGTTGTAGAGCTGCACCTCGCGGCGGCTCTGGTCGTACCAGCCGAACGCGTTGCCGGTCTCCGTCTTGGAGATCATGCGCACCGTCACCGGATGCCCGCCGACCAAAATGCGCTTCGGGATCGACGGTGCTCGCGGCAAGCAGCGCCGCACGACGCGGTCGTAGCGCAGGTCGCCCGGCAAGTGCTCGCTCAGCAGCAGGTTGAACCACAGCCACACGCGCGGGTTGCGCTGCGCGAACTCCACCAGTCCGGTGGCGAAGCTGTGCGTATAGGCCTCTTCGACGCAGCCCTGCTGACAACCGCGGCTCGCGTGGCACAGACGGATCAAACAGTCGAGCAGCGCGTCGAGCAGCCGGATGCCACTCAGGTCCTGGCGCAGTTCGATGCGGTGTTCTTCGAGGTTGACGCAGGCCAGGCGCCGGCGGTCGAGCATGGTGGCGCCGGGACGCAGCTCGATGGCCAGGCGATACGGACCCAGTTCGATCGGGAAAGGCAGGCGAGCAGCCCAGTCGCGCCCGGCGACGGCTCGGGGGCTGATGGGTGCCAAAACAGAGGAGGGCACGGCAGTCTCTTGGGGGGTGCAACAGAGGAAGAAAGCGGCTGCCGGCAGGGCGGCAGCCGCGAACGGATTGTGCGGTTCTCGAATTTCCCGACCGGCCCGTACGGTCGGCCCTTGCGGGGCCAATCTAGGGGGATGCAGCTACTGCGGATTTCGCAAGGAATCGCAGAGGAATCGATGCTAAGTGGTTGTCAGCCGAGGTTTCGTACTCGTGCCGGCAGATCGATCACCGCCTCCTGTGGGACCTCGTTGTCGGCCGCGCGCGACATCGCGGGGGTCACCTCGTCAAAGAGTTTTGCAACTACCGGCGGGATGAAGCGCGTCAGGCCGGCGTACAGATGGCGATCGCCGTGGCGAGCCTGTTGTGTCACGTGGTAACGCAGCGGCACCATCAACGTGAGGTGACGCTTGGCGCGTGTCATCGCGACGTAGAGCAGGCGGCGCTCCTCCTCGATGTCGGCGGCGCTCCCTGTGGCCAGGTCCGCCGGCATGCAGCCGTCGACCATGTGCAGCAGGTGCACCGCCTGCCACTCCTGCCCCTTGGCGGAGTGCATCGTCGACAGGATCAGATAGTCGTCGTCGGGCTGCGGGTCGCGAGCCTCGTCGCTGGTGGCTTCGGGCGGATCCAGCGTCAGGTCGGTGAGGAAACGCTCGCGACTGGCGTAGCCGGCTGCGATGCGGGCGAGCTGGGCCAAGTCGGCCGCGCGGACTCGAGCATCGTCGTGCAGTCGGTCGAGGTGCGGCTGCAGCCAGGTGGCGACGAGCGCCACTTCGCCGGGCCATGCCGTGCAACGCAACGTTTGAGTCAAGTCGACGAACTCACGCCACGCCGCCATTGCCACCGCGGGCGCATCGAAATCCTGCAGAGCCATCAGCGGATCGACAGCCGCATCCATCGCGTCGAGCAAACGGCGCGCGCTGGCGGGTCCGATGCCAGCCACCAGTTGCGCAGCTCGAAAGCCTGCGATGCGCGCGCGGGGGTTGTGCAGCCAACGCAGCAGCGACAGCAGATCCTTCACGTGTGACGCCTCGATGAAGCGCAGCCCGCCGAACTTGACGAACGGGACGCCGCGGCGGGTCAGTTCGAGCTCCAGCTCGGCGCTGTGATGGCCGGCGCGAAACAGCACGGCCTGCTGGCGCAGCTTCAGGCCGGTCTCGCGCTGAGCGAGCACGTCGTCGGCGACCCGGCGCGCCTGCTCCATCGCATCGGCCACCGCTACCAGACGCGGGCGTTCGAAGCCGGCCTTGTCGGTCCACAGATCCTTCCGGTAGCGCTCGCTGCTGTGGCCGATCACCGCGTTCGAGGCGTCGAGGATCGCCTGCGTGCATCGGTAGTTGCGCGTCAGCACGACCACCCGCGCCGCGGGTTCAAACTGCGTCGGGAATTCAAGGATGTTGCGCACGTCGGCGGCGCGGAACGAATAGATCGATTGCGCATCGTCGCCCACCGCCGTCAAGCCGCGGCCGTCGGGCTTCAACAGGCGAAGGATCGACGCCTGCAGGCGATTGGTGTCTTGGTATTCGTCGACCAGCACGTGGTCGAAGCGCGCGGACACGGCGGTCGCCAGCGCGCGCTCGCGCATCATCTGCTGCCAGTACAGCAGCAGGTCGTCGTAGTCGAGCGCATGCTGGCGCTGCTTCTCGTGCACATAGGCGCGCAGGAGGCGGTGCAACTCGTCTTCCCAGCCCGCGCACCAGGGAAAGTGCGCGCGCAGCACGGTGGTGACGTCGAGCTGGGCATTGACCACGCGCGAGTGGATCGCCAGGCAGGTGCCCTTCAGCGGGAAGCGCCTGGCCGAAGCCGCCAGTCCGAGCGACTCGCGCGCGAGTCCCATCAGGTCTTCGGCATCGCTGCGATCGAGCACGGTGAACGACGGTGCCAGACCGGTTGCGGCCGCCATCTCGCGCAACAGACGCGCGCCGACGCTGTGGAAGGTGCCGGCCCACGGCAGAGCCGGCGGTGCTTGCGTGGCGCGCAAGCCGAGTGCGGCGTGCAGCATGCGTCCGGCGCGCCGCTCCATCTCTTGCGCCGCGCGGCGCGAGAACGTCAGCATCATGATGCGCTGCGGGTCCGCACCCGCGAGCACGAGCCTGGCCAGCCGCGCCGCCAGCGTCATCGTCTTGCCCGTGCCGGCGCCGGCAATCACCAGCAGCGGCTGCGGGCCGCTTGAATCGACGCCATGCTCGACGGCGCGGCGTTGCTCGGCATTGAGCACGGCAAAGGGGTCGCTGCAGGTAGATGCGTCGATCCTCATCGTGGTTGCGAACGCGAAGAGGCCATACTGTATGCGCATACAGAGTCGTTACCCGACGTTTCGACACCGACGCCGCTTCGACCTGCGGTCAATCGGTATTACGCTGGCGCCTGCACGAGGCCCGTGATGCATCGACCCCCACCGAAAGGCGTGAACCGACCGATCAAGGCGCGCAAGCCGCGCGGCGCGGCGCGCGTGATCGAAGAGGGCAGCGACGCCGATCTCGGGCCGATCCACCAGCGGCCCGACGGTTACTACTGGACCACGCTCGACGGTCACCGCGAGTTCGGCCCGTTTGCCTCCTACGAGTTGGCGCGCGCCGACCGCGACAGCTTCGACGAGCAATCGCCGCAGCCGGGCGAATCGCTCGACGAAGCCGAGGACGAGATCGGCATCGGCAAGTGGATCGATCCCGACACCGGCGCGCCGGCTGAGGGCGGCTCACCGCCGCACCTGGACGACGACTGGCGCTGATCAGGACGGTTGCGCGCTTGGCACTGCCGAGGCGGCACGCAGTGTGTGTGCTTGGCGAGGCACTGCAGTGCGTCGATGCCGTTGGCGATGCGTGCACCGGCGCCAGCGTGACGGTTGAGCCATGCGAGTCCGTCGTGTCCCTACGCGCGCCAGCGTGGCCGCGATGCCGAGCTCGTGCAGCAGCAAGCGCACATAGCGCATCAGGCCGGAGCTCGCGCACGAGCGCGCCGCCGCCGGGAAGGCTCATAGCCCGTTGTGCTTGGGTGCATCAAACGCGACGATCTCAACGCGGAAAAAAGAAAGCCTGGCTGTGCGCCAGGCCTCTGTGGTTGGTGGAGACGAGGAGGATCGAACTCCCGACCTTCGCATTGCGAACGCGACGCTCTCCCAGCTGAGCTACGTCCCCACAGAAGCTGCGGATTGTAGCAGCCTCGTTCGTGCTGTTGCCGCGCCAGCGCCGACGACTCGGCCCAGCGCGCCAAATGTTGGGGATGTTCGGGCACGCGCGCGCGGTTGTTGTACTGCGCATCGAGCCACACGGGATCGTCGAGCGGCATCTCTTCCTCCAAGCCCCG
>DASTZF010000258.1:0-21681 GCA_035764445.1 Burkholderiaceae bacterium | reverse complement strand
GGGTTGGCTCACTGGGCGTGCAGGTCGTCAGCGCTGCGGCGCGTCGCTGTTGCCCGAACCGCTGGGCAGCCGCTCGAGCAGCGCATCGATGCGCGCGCGTGCCGCGCCCAGACGCGACTTCAAACTGTCACGCTCGCTGCCGATGATCGCCAGCTTCTCTTCGAGCAACGCGTTGGTGCGCTTGAGTTCGTCGTGCCTCAACACCAGACGCTCGATGCGCTCGGCAAGCTCTTGCAGCGTGGCCATGTGCGTGGTGGATGTCGGCAACGGCAGCGATTGTAGAGGGCCGCTGCCGCGAGGCATCACGCGCGCAGCGTCTCCGCGCCGCCGGAAGCGGCAAATGCCGCGCACACACTGCTGATCGCACAGGCGCGGCAGTCGGGCAGCCGGGACGTGCAGACGTAACGACCGTGCAGGATCAGCCAGTGGTGTGCCTCGACACGGAACGGATCGGGGACCACGGCGAGCAAGCCATCCTCGACCGCCTCGGTGGTGCTGCCGGGCGCCAGCCCGGTGCGGTTGGCGACACGGAACACGTGCGTGTCGACCGCCATCGTGGGTTCGCCGAACGCCACGTTGAGCACGACGTTGGCCGTCTTGCGGCCCACGCCGGGTAGCGCTTGCAAGGCGTCGCGATCACGCGGCACTTCGCCACCGTGGCGCTCGACCAGGATGCGGCACGTCTGCAGCAGGTGCTTGGCCTTGGTGCGGTACAAGCCGATGCTGCGGATGTGATCGCACAGCGCGTCTTCGCCGAGCGCCAGCATCGCCTGCGGTGTCGGCGCCAGCGCGAACAGACGTCGCGTGGCGCGGTTGACGCCGACGTCGGTGGCCTGGGC
Organism: Burkholderiaceae bacterium; assembly: GCA_035764445.1. Classification (GTDB taxonomy): domain Bacteria; phylum Pseudomonadota; class Gammaproteobacteria; order Burkholderiales; family Burkholderiaceae_C; genus JAEUPI01. The sequence goes on along the minus strand of DASTZF010000258.1, from coordinate 20,842 downwards.
AGACAGCAGCACCGCTGCCAGCAGCTCGAACGTGCTGCTGTAGAGCAGCTCGCTCGCTGGTTGTGGGTTCGCGCGTTGCAGCGTCGCGAACAGGAACTCGACATCGGCGCGTTTCATGGGTCGCTGTCCGATGGTGCATCGTCGCGTGCGGCAGTGGCAATGCGCGCCGCGCGCGCCCGCGCCAGCGCGGCAGCCACCACGGCGCGCTTGCGTTCGAGGGTGGCTGGGTCGGTGATCCGACTCTGCTGCTCGAGCTCGGACAGCTTGCGAGCCGCACGTCGGGCCATCTCGAGATCGTGCTCCTGCTGCTCGCGCGCCAGCCGTTGCTTGTGGTGGTCGTAGCGAGCTCGGGCTTGCGTCGCCTGCTCAGCGCTCCACGCCTGCCAGCCGACGGCCGGCGACGTCACGTCGACCATCGCGATGCAATCGACCGGGCAGGCCGGGATGCACAGCTCGCAGCCGGTGCACCACGCATCGATCACCGTGTGCATGCGCTTGGGTACGCCGACGATGCAGTCGACCGGGCACGCCTTGATGCACAGCGTGCATCCGATGCACCACTGTTCGTCGATCACCGCCAGGCGCCGCGGCCCCTCGACACCGCACTCGGCGTTCAACGGCAGCGCCCGGTGCCCGGTGAGCTCGGCGAGACGATCGACGCCCCTCTGTCCGCCAGGAGGGCAGCGGTTGATGTCGGCCCGGTCGAACGCGACCGCCTCGGCATACCCGCGGCAATCGGGATAGCCGCAGCGCGTGCACTGGGTCTGCGGCAACGCGTCTTCGATGCGCGCGGCCAAGCGGATTTGGCCAGCGGTTGCCGCCACGGCAGTTGCTACTTGCGTGTGGTCCGGGTTGTCGCGCTGCCGCGCCGCCTGGCCGCTGCTGAGCGAGTCGCCGCCGGCGCGACGACGCCGCGGGCGTAGCGCTCGATGAATTGCTTGACTTCGGGGTACACCTGCTCGCGCCAGCGCCGGCCCGAAAAGATGCCGTAGTGGCCAGCGCCGACGGCGTCGTAGTGGAACTGGCGCGACTTCGGGATGCCTGTGCACAACGCGTGCGCAGCGCGCGTCTGCCCGGCCCCGGAGATATCGTCGAGTTCGCCTTCGATCGTCAGCAGCGCGCTGCGCGTGATGTCCTGCGGCCGCACGCGCTTACCGGCCACGTCCCAGGTGCCGTTGACCAGCGCGAAGTCCTGGAACACGGTGTGCACGGTGTCGAGGTAGTACTCCGCCGGCATGTCGAGCACGGCGTTGTACTCGTCGTAGAACTGGCGGTGCGCCTCGGCGCTCTCTTCGTCGCCGCGCACGAGGTCGAGGAAGTAGTCATAGTGCGAACTCATGTGGCGGTCTGGGTTCATCGCCACGAAGCCGCTGTGCTGCAGGAAGCCGGGGTAGACGCGGCGACCGGCGCCCGGGTAGTTGGGCGGCACCCGGTAGACGACGTTGTTCTCGAACCAGTCGAAGCTCTTGTTCATCGCCAGGTTGTTCACTGCCGTGGGCGACAGGCGGGCGTCGATCGGGCCCCCCATCATCACCAACGCCGGCGGCGTCGGCTCGCCGGCGGTGGCCATCAGCGACACCGCGGCCAGCACCGGCACGGTGGGCTGGCACACCGAGATCACGTTGACGTGATGGCCGATCGTGCGGATGAACTCCTGCACATAGTGCACGTAGTCGTCGAGGTGGAACGGTCCTTGGTCGAACGGCACCATGCGCGCGTCGGTCCAGTCGGTGATGAACACCTTGTGGTCGTGCAGCAGCATCTTCACGGTGTCGCGCAGCAATGTCGCATGGTGGCCCGACAGCGGCGCCACCACCAGCACGGTGGGCTGCGACTTCATGCGCTCGAGCACCGGCGCGTGGTCGGTGAAGCGCTTGAAGCGCAACAGGCGGCAGAACGGCTTGTCGAGCGCGACCTGCTCCTGCACGGCGACCTCGATGCCGTCGACGGTCGTGCCGCGGATATCGAAGCGCGGCTTCTCGTACTCCTTGGCCAGCCGATGCATCAGATCGAAGCCCGCCGCCAGGCGTTGCGCCATCGGTACGTGGGTGAACGGCGACAGCGGGTGGCTGTACAGCTTGGACGACGCGCTCGCGAACTCGGCGAACGGCGCCATCAGCGCGCGTTGCGACTCATAAAGCTGATACAGCATGGACGATGGCTCCTAACGAAAGTGTCGTCGCGCTGGTCTCGCAAGTCATCGGCGGGACGCCTGGCGGCTGCTGCCTGCACCAGCGGTATTGATGCGCTGCAGCAACCAACATGCTACCCGAGCGCAGCCTGCCACGCCGGCCGAGCCTGCGAATCGATGGTCAGCGGCGAAATCCCGTGCATTTCGCCACCGGCCTCGGCTACACGACGCGAGCAATCGACTGCGCGACGTAGGCCAAGTTGCGCTCATTGAGCGCCGCCACGCAAATGCGGCCCGAATCGACGCCGTAGACGCTGAAGTCGGAGCGCAGGCGGCGCATCTGCTCGGCCGACAGGCCGCTGTAGCTGAACATGCCCCGTTGCGCGGCGATGAACGACATGTCTTGCCGCACGCCGGCGTCCTTCAGCTTGGCAATCAGTTGCTCGCGCATGCGGCGGATGCGTTCGCGCATCTGCGCCAGCTCCTCCTGCCACAGCCGGCGCAGCGCCGCGTCGGCCAGCACGATGGCGATTGCCTTGGCGCCATGCGTCGGCGGATTGGAGTAGTTGGTGCGAATCAGCACTTTCAGCTGCGACAGCACGCGCTGCGCCTCGTGCGGCTGGCCGCACACTACCGACAGCGCCCCCACCCGCTCGCCGTAGAGCGAGAAGTTCTTGGAGAACGACGTGGCCACCAAGCAGTCCACACCAGCGTCGACGAACAGCCTGACGGCAGCTGCGTCCTCGTCGAGCCCGCGCCCGAAGCCCTGGTAGGCCATGTCGAGCAACGGGATCCAGCCGCGCGAGCGCGCGCAAGCCGCCACGGCCGACCATTGCTGATCGCTCACATCGCAGCCCGTCGGGTTGTGGCAGCAGGCGTGGAGCACCACGACCGTGCCGGCCGAGGTCGCATTCAGCGCGTCCAGCATGGCGTCGAAGCGCACTCCGTGCGAGGCCGCGTCGTAATAGGGATAGCTGCCGACCTCGAAGCCCGCCTGCGTGAACAGCGCCCGGTGGTTCTCCCAGCTGGGGTCGCTGATCAGCACAGACGCCCGAGGGTTGAGCCGCTTCAGGAAGTCGGCCGCCACCTTCAACGCGCCCGTTCCCCCAAGGCCTTGCACGGTGGCGATGCGCCGTTCGGCAACCGCCGCCGATGATTCCCCGAACGCCAGATGCTGGGCCGCCTTGTCGTAGTCGGGCATGCCGTCGATCGGCAGGTAGCCGCGCGCCGTCGGCGACTCGACCATCGCCTGCTCGGCTGCGGCCACGCACTTGAGCAGCGGTAGGCGCCCGTTCTCGTCGTAGTAAATGCCAACGCCGAGGTTCACCTTGTGCGGGTTCGGGTCGGCCACAAATTGTTCGGTGATGCCGAGGATCGGGTCGCGTGGCGCAAGTTCGACGTTCGAAAACAGCGTCATGAATTCTTTCGGCAGAGGATCGATCAGTCGCTATCCGGGCAGGCGCCCGGACGGCGGCTGGGTTAGTCTTTCGGGTCGGCCTGCGTCGGCGAGCGCGGGCAGGCACTGAATTTTATTCGCTGACATGAGCACATCCGCAGGCACCACCGTCGTCGATTCGCGCAGCCAGCTCGCGGCGAACAGCTTCGTCGAGTTCTCAGGGTCACCGTTCCATCTCTTTCAGCCGTACGCGCCGGCGGGCGACCAGGGTCCGGCGATCGCCCGGCTGGCCGAAGGCGTGACCGACGGGTTGAGCTACCAAACCTTGCTGGGCGTCACCGGCTCAGGCAAGACCTTCACGATGGCCAACGTGATCGCGCGCCTGGGACGGCCAGCGATCGTGTTCGCGCCCAACAAGACGCTCGCGGCACAGCTGTACAGCGAGTTCCGCGAGTTCTTCCCGAAGAACGCGGTCGAGTACTTCGTCAGCTACTACGACTATTACCAGCCCGAAGCGTACGTGCCGCAGCGCGACCTCTACATCGAGAAGGACAGCTCGATCAACGACCACATCGAGCAGATGCGGCTGTCGGCCACCAAGAGTCTGCTGGAGCGCCGCGACGTAGTGATCGTGGCGACCGTGAGTGCGATCTCCGGCATCGGCAACCCGAGCGACTATCACAAGATGGTGATGACGATCCGCAGCGGCGACAAGTTCAGCCAGCGCGACGTGATCGCGCAGTTGGTGCGCATGCAGTACGCACGCAACGAGGTCGACTTTTCCCGCGGCACCTTCCGCGTGCGCGGCGACACGATCGACGTCTTCCCAGCCGAGCACAGCGAGCTGGCGCTGCGCATCGAGCTGTTCGACGACGAGGTCGAGTCGCTATCGCTGCTGGACCCGTTGAACGGCCGCGTGCGGCAGAAGATCCCGCGCTTCACGGTCTATCCGTCGAGCCACTACGTGACGCCGCGCGATCGCGTACTGGCCGCGATCGACACCATCAAGGTCGAGTTGCGCGAGCGACTCGACGAGCTGGTCAAGGCCGGCAAGCTGGTCGAGGCGCAGCGGCTGGAGCAACGCACGCGGTTCGACCTCGAGATGCTGCAAGAGGTCGGCCACTGCAAGGGCATCGAGAACTACACCCGCCATCTGTCGGGATCGGCCCCCGGGGAGCCGCCACCGACGCTGGTCGACTACTTGCCGAGCGACGCGATCATGTTTCTCGACGAGAGTCATGTGCTGATCGGCCAGCTCGGCGGCATGTACAACGGCGACCGCTCACGCAAGGAGGTGCTGGTCGAGTACGGGTTCCGGCTGCCGAGCGCGCTCGACAACCGGCCGCTGAAGTTCGCCGAGTTCGAGCGCAAGATGCACCAGGCGGTGTTCGTCTCGGCGACACCGGCCGACTACGAGCACGAACACGCCGGGCAGGTGGTCGAGCAGCTGGTGCGGCCCACCGGGCTGGTCGACCCCGCCGTGGAGGTGCGCCCGGCCGCCAACCAGGTCGACGACGTGCTGCAGGAGATCCGTGAGCGCGTGCAGGTCGACGAGCGGGTGCTGATCACCACGCTGACCAAGCGCATGGCCGAGCAGCTGACTGACTACCTGTCGGACAACGGCGTCAAGGTGCGCTACCTGCACAGCGACGTCGACAACCTCGAGCGAGTCGAGATCATCCGCGACCTGCGCTTGGGCGTGTTCGACGTGCTGGTGGGCATCAACCTGCTGCGCGAAGGGCTCGACCTGCCCGAAGTCTCTCTGGTGGCGATCCTGGACGCCGACAAGGAAGGCTTCCTGCGCGCCGAGCGCAGCCTGATCCAGACGATCGGCCGCGCCGCGCGGCACGTTAACGGCAAGGCGATCCTCTATGCCGAGCGGGTCACCGATTCCATGCGCCGCGCCATCGATGAAACCGAGCGCCGCCGCACGCGCCAGGTGGCCTTCAACGCCGAGCAGGGCATCACGCCGCGCAGCGTGACCAAGCGGGTGCGCGAGCTCATCGACGGTGTAGTGGAGTCACAGTCCGACAAGGCTAAGTTCAAGAGCGCCGAGGAAGCTGCCCGCGTCGAGGGGATGAGCGAGAAGGATCTCGGCAAGCGCATCAAGGCGCTCGAGCGCCAGATGCTCGAGCATGCCCGCAATCTGGAGTTCGAGGAGGCTGCGCGCGTGCGCGACCAACTCAGCCTGCTGCGCGAACAAGCATTTGGCGCCTCGGCGAGCGAGAACAGCACGCCGCCCGCTGGTACCCGAGGCGTAGGATGACGGAGCTGATCCGCGTGCTGATGGTTTGCACCGGCAACATTTGCCGCTCGCCCACCGCCGAAGGCGTGCTGCGGCGCAAGCTGGCCGACGCCGGGCTGGAGCGGCAGGTCGAGGTGCGGTCGGCCGGCACGGTGGACTACCACGCCGGCTCGCCGCCGGATCACCGGGCGCAGCAAACCGCCCTCCGACGCGGCTACGACCTGTCGAAGCAGCGCGCCCGCGCACTGCGGACCGACGACTTTGAGCGCTTCGACCTCGTGGTGGCGATGGACATCGACCATCTCGACAGAATGGTCGAGATGTGCCCAGGGCCTTTGGCCGACCGGATGCGGCTACTGATGGACTACTCGCCGAAGCGCCCGCGCGGCACGGGAGTGCCCGACCCGTACTATGGTGCGCCGGCAGGCTTCGAACGCGTGCTCGACATGATCGAGGAGGCGTGTGACGGCCTCGTGGCCGAGTTGCGGGTGCGCCTGGGCTCAGCCCTCTGATCCATTGCCGACTAAATCACTCGGCTTCCGCTATACTTGACGAAAGCGCTCGGGATTCGGGCGTTCTGTCGTCGCGTCGGTCAGTCAGCCGGGGCGGCAAGGCTGTCAAGGAGCATTCCATGCGTTTGACCACAAAAGGACGATTCGCGGTCACGGCAATGATCGATCTGGGTTTGCGGTCGAGCAACGGCCCGGTCGCGTTGGCGGCCATCAGCCAGCGCCAGCAGATTTCGTTGTCCTACCTCGAACAGCTGTTCGGCAAGCTGCGCCGCCACGAGTTGGTGGAGAGCACCCGCGGACCGGGCGGCGGCTACACGCTAGGCCGCAAGGCCGAGGAGATCTCGGTCGCCGACATCATCGTGGCGGTCGACGAGCCGATCGACGCCACCGGCTGTGGCGGCAAGGAAAACTGCATGGGCGAGGACACCGGTCGCTGCATGACGCACGACCTGTGGGCCAACCTGAATCAAAAGATGATCGAGTACCTCGACTCGATCTCGCTGCGCAAGCTGGTCGACGAGCAGCTTTCCAAGGGCGTGGCGATCGAAGAGGCGCCGATCAAGCGCGCGATCTCCAACGTGCCTGTGGTCAAGCCGATCAAGGTGACCGCGCCGAACTCGGTGTTCGCGCTCGGCAGCGCAATGTCCAAGTGACGCCGCGTCGACCCGTGAGCCCTTCCGCCAACCCGCAACTTCGACCATGACTCCGCACTTTCCGATCTATATGGACTACGGCGCGACGACGCCGGTCGACCCACGTGTCGTCGACGCCATGATTCCCTGGCTGCGCGAGCATTTCGGCAACCCGGCGTCGCGCAGCCACGCCTGGGGCTGGGAAGCCGAAGAGGCGGTCGAGAAGGCGCGTTCCCAGGTCGCGGCGCTCATCGGCGCCGACCCGCGCGAGATCGTGTGGACGTCCGGGGCGACCGAATCGAACAACCTGGCGATCAAGGGCGCGGCGCACTTTTATCAAACGCGTGGCAAGCATCTGATCACCGTGAAGACCGAGCACAAGGCCGTGCTCGACACGATGCGCGACCTCGAGCGGCAGGGGTTCGAGGTGACCTACCTCGACGTGCAGGAAAACGGCCTGCTCGACCTCAATCGTTTCAAGGACGCATTGCGTCCCGGCACGATCGTGGTGTCGGTGATGCTGGTCAACAACGAGATCGGCGTGATCCAGGACGTCGCCACGATCGGCGCGATGTGCCGTGAGCGCGGCATCATCTTCCACGTCGACGCCGCGCAGGCGACCGGCAAGGTGGCGATCAACCTGATGGCGCTGCCGATCGACCTGATGAGTCTGGCGTCGCACAAGACCTACGGCCCCAAGGGCATCGGCGCGCTCTACGTGCGGCGCAAGCCGCGCGTGCGTATCGAGGCGCAGATGCACGGCGGCGGCCACGAGCGCGGACTGCGCTCGGGGACATTGCCGACGCACCAGATCGTCGGCATGGGAACAGCCTACGCGATCGCCGGCGCCGAGATGGGCACCGAGATCGAGCGCATCCGGATGCTGCAGCGCCGCTTGCTCGACGGCATCGCCGACATCGAGCAGGTGTTCATCAACGGCGATCTCGAACGCCGCGTACCGCACAACGTCAACGCATCGTTCAACTTCGTCGAAGGCGAGTCTTTGATCATGGGCATCAAGGGCATCGCGGTGTCCTCCGGTTCGGCCTGCACCTCGGCGAGCCTGGAGCCGAGCTACGTGCTGCGCGCGCTCGGCCGCAGCGACGAGCTGGCGCACTCGAGCCTGCGCATGACGATCGGCCGCTTCACGACCGAGCAGGAGATCGACTACGCCGCGGCCACGCTGAAGGACCGGGTGGCCAAGCTGCGCGAGCTGTCGCCACTGTGGGAGATGTACCGCGACGGCGTGGACTTGAGCACGATCCAGTGGAGCGCACATTGATTTTGAGAGAGAGGGTTTCGGAGTCCTGATATGGCTTACAGCGACAAGGTCATCGACCACTATGAGAATCCGCGCAACGTGGGTTCGTTCGACAAGGGTGACGACACGGTGGGCACCGGCATGGTTGGTGCGCCGGCGTGCGGCGACGTGATGAAGCTGCAGATCAAGGTCGACCCGAGCACCGGGTTGATCGAGGATGCGCGCTTCAAGACCTATGGATGCGGCTCGGCCATCGCGTCGAGTTCGCTGGTCACCGAATGGGTCAAGGGCAAGACGCTCGACCAGGCGTTGACGATCAAGAACTCGCAGATCGCCGAAGAACTGGCGCTGCCGCCGGTGAAGATCCACTGCTCGATCCTGGCCGAGGACGCCATCAAGGCCGCGGTCCACGACTACAAGGCCCGCCAAGTCGTGGCCGAGACCAAGGTGAACTGAAGACTCATGGCTGTCACGTTGTCGGAAGCGGCCGCCCGTCACGTCACGCGCTTCATTGCCAGGCGTGGCCGCGGCGTGGGTGTGCGCCTGGGTGTCAAGACCACGGGTTGCTCGGGCCTGGCCTACAAGCTCGAGTACGCCGACGACATCGCGCCGGAGGACCACGTGTTCGAGGAGCACGGGGTCAAGGTGCTGGTCGATCCCAAGAGCCTGCCCTACATCGACGGCACGCAGCTCGATTTCGTGCGCGAAGGGTTGAACGAAGGATTCAAGTTCCACAACCCGAAGGAAAAAGACCGCTGCGGTTGCGGCGAGTCGTTCCGCGTCTGACGGCGCCCTCACCCGAGCAGCGGTCGGCCGTCGTGCCGAGTTTGCCTTGCCATGTCGCTCGCATCCCCACAGTCGCCGGCCGGACCGATCGCGCCGGTGCCATCGACTGAACCGCACGCCCACCACTGCAGCATGAAGCTTGACCAGGACGATTTCGCCGTGCTCGGGTTGCCACGCCGCTTCGAGCTCGATGCCGACGCGCTGGCCACGCGGTGGCGCGCGCTGCAGTCGCGCGTGCACCCGGATCGCTTCGCTGCCGAAGGAGGCGCTGCGCAGCGCCTGGCGATGCAATGGGCGGTGCGGGTCAACGAGGCGCACCGGCGACTGAGGGACCCGCTGACGCGGGCAAGCTACCTCTGCGAGCTGGCGGGCCACGCCGTGCACGGCCGCGACGCCGGGCCGGTGCCGCAGGACGTGCTCGCGCGACAGCTGCATTGGCACGAGGCGCTGGCCGACGCGTCATCAGCCGATGCGGTGATGGCGCTCGACGTCGAAGTCGCGGCGCGCCTGCGCGATGTTCGACAGGCCGTTGCCAGCGACCTTGACGAGCGACACGACGCGGCGGCTGCGTCGCCGAAGGTTCGCGAGTGGATGTTCCTGGCCAAGTTCCGGGCCGAGGTCGAGCGCCGTCTTGAGGCGCTGGAGGGCGAGCCACGCGCGGGCACGGCCGCTGCGCGCGGCGGCGAAGGTCTGGCTGGCAAGTCCGTGGGTGGCTGACGCATGGCGCTGTTGCAGCTGTCGGAGCCAGGGCAGACGCCGGATCCCCACACGCGCCGTGTTGCCGTGGGCATCGACCTTGGCACCACCCACTCGTTGGTCGCTGCACTGCACCACGGTCAGGCGCAGTGCCTGCCCGACGAGCACGGGCGTGTGTTGTTGCCGTCGATCGTGCGCTACCGCGCCGATGGCGGCAACGATATCGGCTTCGCAGCGCAGGCGGTGCAAGGCAGCGACCCCGAACACACGATCTCGTCGGCCAAGCGGCTGATGGGGCGCAAGCTCGTCGATCTGCCCGATGCGGCGCGCTTGCCCTACGAACTGATCGACGGCGCGGGCATGGTCCGCGTGCGCACGCCGCAGGGCCTGAAATCGCCGGTCGAGGTGTCGGCGCAGATACTCGCTTCGCTGCGGCAGCGCGCGGAGGATTCGTTCGACGCCGACCTGTTCGGTGCCGTCATCACCGTGCCTGCGTACTTCGACGACGCGCAACGGCAGGCGACCAAAGACGCCGCGGAGCTGGCCGGGCTGAAGGTGCTGCGGTTGATCAACGAGCCGACCGCTGCCGCGCTCGCGTACGGGCTGGACAACGGCAGCGAAGGCCTGTACCTGATCTACGACCTCGGCGGCGGCACCTTCGACGTCTCGCTGTTGCGGCTGTCGCGCGGTGTGTTCGAGGTGGTGGCCACCGGCGGAGACTCAGCGCTTGGCGGCGACGATTTCGACCGCGCACTCGCGGCGTGGGCGTTGACGCACGCGAAGCTGACCGCCGAGACGCCGCACGACAAACAGTCGATGCTGAGCGCCGCGCGGGCGGCCAAGGAGCAGCTGACCAGCGATGACCGCGCCCGGGTCAGCGCAACCCTGTCGGCCGCGGCACTCGAAGTGTCGATCGATCGCGAGGCCTTCGATGCCGCCACGCGGCCGCTGATCGAGCGCACGATCGCCGTCGTGCGCAAGGTGATGCGCGACGCCCGTGTCGACCCGGCAGACCTACAGGGCGTGGTGCTGGTGGGTGGCGCTACGCGCATGCCGGCCGTGCGACGCGCTGTCGCGGCCTATTTCGGGCGACCTCCGTTGACCAATCTCGACCCCGATCAGGTGGTCGCACTGGGCGCCGCGATCCAGGCCAACGCGCTGGCCGGCAACTCGCGCGAAGGCGAACTGCTGCTGCTCGACGTGATTCCGCTGTCGCTCGGCGTGGAAACGATGGGCGGCCTGGTCGAACGCATCATCGAGCGCAACACCACCATCCCGGTGGCGAAGGCGCAGGAGTTCACGACCTTCAAGGATGGCCAGACCGCGATGGCGATCCACGTGGTCCAGGGCGAGCGCGAACTGGTCGCCGATTGTCGCTCGCTGGCTCGCTTCGAACTGCGCGGCATCCCGCCGATGGCGGCCGGCGCGGCGCGCATCCGCGTGACGTTCCAGGTCGATGCCGACGGGCTGCTATCGGCGTCGGCTCGCGAGCTGACTGCGGGAGTCGAAGCATCCGTGGTGGTCAAGCCGAGCTACGGGCTGTCCGACGACGACGTCGCGCGCATGCTGCGCGAGGGCTTCGGCAGCGCCGACGTCGACATGCGCGAGCGCGTGCTGCGCGAGGCGCGCGTCGACGCCGAACGCCTGCTGCTCGCCGCCCGATCGGCATTGGCCGCCGATGGTGACCTGTTGAGCGAGCCAGAGCGCGCGGCGATCGACCGTTGCATCGAAGGGCTGGAGTCGATGCGCCGCGGCGACGATCCGCAGGCCATCCGCGCGGCTATCGATGCGCTGGCTGGTAGCACCGAGGGCTTTGCGGCGATGCGAATGAATCGCAGCATCCGCTCGGCGCTCACCGGTCGCCGTGTGGAAGAAGTCTGAGTCCGGACGATGCCAGCGATCCGCATCCTGCCGCACCCGGAGTACTGCCCGCAAGGCGACACCATCGAGGCGCCTGCAGGGACCTCGTTGTGCGAGGCGATGCTCGAGAGCGGCATCGCGATCGAGCACGCCTGCGAGATGAGCTGCGCCTGCACGACTTGCCACGTCATCGTGCGCGAGGGCTTCGAGTCGCTCGGCGAGATGGACGAGTCCGAGGAGGACCTGCTCGATCGCGCCTGGGGCTTGTCGCCGACGTCGCGGCTGTCGTGCCAGGCGATCCTGTCCGACCGCGACGTGACGATCGAGATCCCGAAGTACTCGATCAACCACGCGAAGGAAAAACGCTGATCGAACGGCGCCGAGTCGTTGTCCGGAAAACGAAAGGCCCGTCGGAACGGGCCTCTTCCGCGACGGCGCGAGACGCCGCCGATCAGTGCGTCGCGTTCTCGCCGTGCAGCGCGCGCCGCAACCAGCCGCCGAGCGGGCCGAACAGGCTCGATGGCTCCTCTTCATGATCGCGCTCGCGCAGCAGTCCCCGCTCCGACAGCATCTGCAGGAACACGCGCACCTCCAGCTTGGTGGCGCCGCTGCTGTCACACAGTTGCTGCGCGGTCACGAACCGGTGCGACATGTCGCTCAGCATCCGGCGATATGCGATTCGTTGGTATGGTGCCGGTAATTCCGGCCATGCAGTGAGCTTGAACTCTTTCATGGTCCCAACGGTGTGCGGTTTCGAAAATCCGCCATCCCTCCAGCGGCAACCGGAGCGAAGCGTAACCGCCTCATAGCCCCTCAACAAGAGTTGTGCCAAGCACCTCGGGTATCTCCTCATGCGCATGTGTGACGTATTTCTGCCGGTCGCGGCAAACCCGCATCAAGAAACGCCTGGTTACAGTGAGCGATGAACGTTCTCGGGATCGAGTCGTCGTGTGACGAAACCGGCGTCGCGCTGGTCAGCGTGCAAGGGACCGAGACGCCGCGCCTGGTCGTGCATGCTCTGCACAGCCAGGTCGACATGCACGGCGCCTATGGCGGCGTGGTGCCCGAGTTGGCATCGCGCGATCATGTGCGCCGCGTGTTGCCGCTGCTCCAGCAGGTGCTTGCGGGTGCTGGCACCACGATCGACACGGTTGACGTCGTGGCCTACACACGTGGCCCCGGCTTGGCCGGAGCACTGCTGGTCGGTGCCGCGTGCGCCAATGCCCTGGCCGCCGCGCTGGGCCAACCTTGCATGCCGATGCATCATCTCGAAGGGCACCTGTTGTCGCCGTTCCTGTCGGCCGACCCACCGACGTTCCCATTCGTCGCGCTGCTGGTGTCGGGCGGGCACACGCAACTGATGCTCGTGCACGAGGTCGGCCGCTACCAACTGCTGGGCGAGACGGTCGACGACGCGGCGGGGGAGGCATTCGACAAGTCCGCCAAGCTGCTCGGGCTGCCGTATCCGGGTGGACCGGCCCTCGCGTTGCTCGCTGAGCAAGGGCGGCCCGACGCGTTCGACCTGCCTCGACCGCTGCTGAACAGCGGCGATCTCGACTTCTCGTTCGCGGGTCTGAAGACAGCGGTCTGGCTGCAGCACCGCAAGCTGGGCGCCGAGCCTTCATCGTCTCAGAAGGCCGACCTTGCGGCCTCCACGCAGGCGGCGATCGTCGACGTGCTCGTGCAGAAGGCAGCGCGCGCGTTGAAGCACACCGGACTGGCGCGGCTGGTCGTGGCCGGTGGCGTTGGTGCCAATGCGGCGCTGCGCGAGCGCCTCAACGCATTGGCGCAGCGCCGCGGCTTTCGGGTTCACTATCCCGAGGCGGTGCTGTGCACCGACAACGGCGCGATGATTGCGCTGGCCGCTGCCATGCGGCTGCAGCGCGGGTGCACCGCGCTGCGCGACTACGCGTTCGACGTGGCACCGCGCTGGCCTTTGGACCAGCTGGCGGCGCCACGCGAAACGCTTGCCGTCAGTTGATCGCGATCTGCTTGACGCTCGCGTTGACGCGCTTGGCGAGCTCGAGCTTCAGCACGCCGTTGTCGAGCTTGGCGCTCGAGCGCTCCTGGTCGAGCTCGACCGGTAGCACGAAGCTGCGTGCATAGCTCGACGCGGCGCGTTCGCGGTACACGACCCGATCGCCTTCCTTGCGCTCTTCGTTCTTGGAGACCTGCGCTTCGATCTGCACGCGGCGGCCTTCGATCGACACTTTCACGTTGTCCTTGGCGACACCGGGCAAGTCGAGTGCGACTGTGTATGCTTGGTCGGATTCGGCGATGTCGAGCGCCGGCGTGCGCGGCAGCGCGGTTTGGGCTTCGCTGCCAAACAGCCCGTCGAGCGAGCCATCAAGCAAACGGTCGAAACTGCGCAGCCAATCTGCGCGACGGGTCAGTGGAACGAGAAACATGGTTGAACCCTCTCTGGATGATCGGGCGCGCCGTCGCGCCCCATGGCAACGACGTGGCAGCGCGTTGCCATATTTCAAGGCCTGCCAATCGAGACTCGTGCCCGCCGCGGCCCGCGCCGCCACCGGCGAGGAGGGCAGCCATGCGTGACATCGTGGTGGCGATGCAGAGCTCGCGCATCCGCGAGGTCGCCAACGCCTCGCTGAAGAACCCCGATGTGCTGGCCTTCTGGTTCGGCGAGAGCGACGAGGTCACGCCGTTGGCGGTGCGCGAGGCCGCCATCCGCTCGCTGGAACGTGGCGAAACCTTCTACGGCCACAACCTTGGCTTGCCCGAGCTGCGCGACGCGCTGGCGCGCTACATGAGCGGCTTTCACGGGGCGGTGAGCGCCGAGCGCATCGCGGTCACCAGCTCCGGCGTCAGCGCGCTGATGCTGGCCACCGAACTGCTGGCCGGAGCGGACGACGAGGTGGTCGCGGTGGTGCCGGTGTGGCCCAACCTGACCCAGCAGCCGACGATGATGGGCGCGCGGGTCCAGCGCGTCGGGTTGGCTCCCGACGCCGCGGGCGTGTGGCGGCTCGACGTGCAATCGGTGATCGCCACCATCACGCCGCAGACGCGAGTGCTGTTGGTCAACTCACCCAACAATCCGACCGGGTGGACGCTGACGCGCGACGAGCAGCAGGCGCTGCTGACGCATTGTCGGCGTACCGGCACCTGGATCGTTGCCGACGAGGTCTACGAGCGCATGTGGTTCGGCGCTGGTCCCTGCGCGCCGAGCTTTCTCGATCTGGCGACCGCCGACGATCGGCTGATCGTCGTGCACAGCTTCTCCAAGAGCTTTCTGATGACCGGCTGGCGACTCGGGTGGATGGTGGTTCCAGACGGAGTGGTCGCACAGATCGGCAAGCTGATCGAGTTCAACACCTCGTGTGCCCCGGAGTTCGTGCAGCACGGCGGCCTGGCTGCCCTGGCGCTGGGCGACTCGTTCGTGCCGGGTCTGGTGCAGCGACTGTGGGACTGTCGCGACCTGCTGCTGGAGCAACTTCAGGGGCTGCCCGGCGTGACAGCGGCCGCTCCGGATGGCGGCCTCTATGCGTTCCTGAGGATCGAGGGCCACATCGATTCGCTGTCACTTGCCAAGCGACTGGTGGCCGAGCACGGGCTCGGGCTGGCGCCAGGCATCGCCTTCGGACCCGAGGGCGAGGGCTGGTTGCGCTGGTGCTTCGCGTCGCGCGATCCAGAGCGGCTGACTCGTGGTGTGGCCCGGCTGGCCCAGGCGCTCGGGCTATAATCACCGGTCGTTTCGCCAGGGGGCTGCCCTGGCGGCAGCGAAGCACGGCACGGGTCGGTTTCACCCGTGGCCGCAAGTGGCAACTGGAACCGTCTCCGGCCATGCGACCGGACGGTTTCACGCATTGAGGAAATCGTTCATGACCATGGCAGTGAGCCAGAAGGCCGAGATCGTCAAGTCCAACGCGCGCGGCGCCAAGGACACCGGCTCTCCCGAAGTTCAAGTGGCGTTGCTCACCGCGCGCATCAACGAACTGACACCGCACTTCAAGGTGCATCTGAAAGACCACCACGGCC
This sequence comes from Burkholderiaceae bacterium, assembly GCA_035764445.1. GTDB lineage: Bacteria > Pseudomonadota > Gammaproteobacteria > Burkholderiales > Burkholderiaceae_C > JAEUPI01. The sequence goes on along the minus strand of DASTZF010000258.1, from coordinate 5,327 downwards.
GGCGCGGACTGCTCAAGATGGTGAGCCGTCGCCGCAAGCTGCTGGACTATCTGAAGAACAACGACGCCGAACGCTATTCGGCGCTGATCCACAAGCTCGGCCTGCGCAAATAAGCCGGCTGTTCGTTCGGCGAGCGTCGTCGCGCTGACGGCGAGCGCCGATTCCGGAGCGAGGCACCCATCTTGGCGCTGCTGTGTCATTCCAACGAGGCTCGAACTCCACGAGTCGCGCTGGAATGGCATCGCGCCGTCGTGTCACCACGCTCCCGGTGGGCATGCCACCGATTCGTGCATGCGCTCGGTGTGTCCTGATCACGGGTGCGCCGACAAGCCAACGGAGCCAACTCAATGAGCCTGTTCAACAAGGTCAGCAAGACCTTCCAATGGGGCCCCCACCGCGTGACGCTGGAGACGGGCGAGATCGCCCGTCAGTCCTCCGGTGCCGTCGTCGTCAACATCGAAGACACCGTCGTGTTGGCCACCGTCGTGGCGGCCAAGACTGCTAAGCCGGGGCAGGACTTCTTCCCGTTGACGGTCGACTACATCGAGAAGACTTACGCCGCCGGCAAGATCCCGGGCAGCTTCTTCAAGCGTGAGGGCCGCCCGAGCGAGCTCGAGACGCTGACCTCGCGCCTGATCGATCGCCCGATCCGGCCGCTGTTCCCCGACGGCTTCTTCAACGAGGTACAGGTCGTCGTGCACGTGCTGTCGCTGAACCCCGAGGTGCAGGCCGACATCGCTGCGCTGATCGGTGCCTCCGCGGCGCTGGCGGTCTCGGGCATCCCGTTCAACGGCCCGATCGGCGCTGCGCGCGTCGGCTATGTCAACGGTCAGTACGTGCTCAACCCCGGCAAGAGCGAGCTGGCGAACTCCAAGCTCGATCTCGTCGTGGCGGGCACCGAGGCCGCCGTGCTGATGGTCGAGTCGGAGGCCGATCAGTTGCCCGAAGAGGTGATGCTCGGCGCCGTCGTCTACGGCCACGAGCAGGGCAAGGTAGCGATCGAGGCGATCCACGAGCTGGTGCGCGACGCCGGCAAGCCCACCTGGGACTGGCAGCCGCCGGCCAAGGACGAGGGCTTCATCGCCAAGGTCACCGCGCTGGGCGAGGACAAGCTGCGCGCCGCCTACCAGATTCGCAGCAAGCAGGCGCGCACGCAGGCTTGCCGAGAGGCCTACGCCTTCGTGATCGGAGCGTTGACCGAAGAGGGTCTGACGTTCGACACGGTCAAGGTCGAGGGTCTGCTGTTCGAGATCGAATCGCGCATCGTGCGCAGTCAGGTCCTGGCCGGCGAGCCGCGCATCGACGGCCGCGACACCCGCACCGTGCGGCCCATCGAGATCCGTGCCGGTGTGCTGCCGCGCACGCACGGTTCGGCGCTCTTCACGCGCGGCGAGACGCAGGCCCTGGTGACCGCGACGCTCGGCACCGAGCGCGATGCGCAGCGCATCGACGCGCTGGCCGGCGAGTTCGAGGAGCGCTTCATGCTCCACTACAACATGCCACCGTTCGCCACCGGCGAAACCGGCCGCGTCGGCAGCCCGAAGCGACGCGAGATCGGTCACGGACGTCTGGCCAAGCGGGCGCTCGTCGCCTGCCTGCCGACCAAGGAGGAATTCCCGTATTCGATCCGCGTCGTCTCCGAGATCACCGAGTCGAATGGCTCGTCGTCGATGGCCTCGGTGTGCGGCGGCTGCTTGAGCCTGATGGACGCCGGCGTGCCGATGAAGGCGCACGTGGCCGGCATCGCGATGGGGCTGATCAAGGAGGCCAACCGCTTCGCGGTGCTGACCGACATCCTCGGCGACGAGGACCACCTCGGTGACATGGACTTCAAGGTGGCCGGCACCGGCGCGGGTGTCACCGCGCTGCAGATGGACATCAAGATCCAGGGCATCACCAAGGAAATCATGCAGGTCGCGCTGGCGCAGGCGAAGGAAGCGCGGCTGCACATCTTGGCCAAGATGGTCGAGGCCGTCGGCGGTGCCAAGGCCGACATCAGCCAGTTCGCGCCTCGCCTGTACACGATGAAGATCAACCCGGAGAAGATCCGTGACGTGATCGGCAAGGGCGGCGCGACGATCCGCGCACTCACCGACGAGACCGGCTGCACGATCGACATCGCCGAGGACGGCATGATCACCATCGCCTCCACCGATGCCGACAAGGCCGCCTTCGCGCGCAAGAGGATCGAGGAGATCACCGCCGACGTCGAGGTCGGCAAGGTCTACGAAGGTCCGATCACCAAGATCCTCGACTTCGGTGCGCTGGTCAGCCTGCTGCCCGGCAAGGACGGGTTGCTGCACATCAGCCAGATCGCGCACCAGCGCATCGAGAAGGTGACCGACGTGCTCAGCGAGGGTCAGGTCGTCAGGGTCAAGGTGCTCGAGACCGACGACAAGGGGCGCGTCAAGCTGTCGATGAAGGCGCTGATCGATCGACCCGAAGGCATGGAAGACGAGCGTGGCGAGCGTCCGCCGCGACGTGATCGTGGCGACCGGCCGCCGCGCCGCGATCGCGAGCCGCGCGAGGAAACGCAGGCCAACGAGCAGGCGCAGCAGCAACAGCAGACGCCTCGAGCGCAACAAACCGAATAGCGCGCCCGTCGCACCATGAGAGCGGTCGAGATCAAGGGCTTCGGCGCGCCCGAAGTGCTGGTGATGGGCGAGCGCCCCGATCCGCACGCGGGCGCCGGCGAGGTGCTGGTGCGCGTCACGGCCTCGGGTGTCAATCGGCCCGACGTGCTGCAACGCAAGGGTGCCTATGCGCCGCCGCCGGGCGCATCGGACATCCCCGGCCTCGAGTTCGCCGGCGAGATCGTCGATGGCGATGCCAACGCGATGGCCGCTGCCGGCTACAAGGTCGGCGATCGGGTGTGCGCCCTGGTGGCTGGCGGCGGCTACGCGCAACTGGCGGTTGCGCCGGTGTCGCAGTGCCTGCCGGTGCCCAAGGGCCTGAGCGACGTCGAGGCTGCGGGTCTGCCCGAGACCTTCTTCACCGTGTGGAGCAACGTGTTCGACCGCGCCGGCTTGCGCTCGGGCGAGACCTTGCTCGTACAAGGCGGCTCCAGCGGCATCGGCGTCACCGCGATCCAGCTCGGCAAGGCGTTCGGCGCGCGCGTCATCGTGACCGCCGGCAGCGCCGACAAGTGCCGGGCTTGCCTGACCATCGGCGCCGACGCGGCGATCAACTACAAGGAGCAGGACTTCGTAGAAGAGGTCAGACGCATCACCGAGGGCCGCGGTGCCGACGTCGTGCTCGACATGGTGGCCGGTGCCTACGTCGCGCGCGAGGTGCAATGCCTCGCCGACGAGGGCCGCATCGTGATCATCGCTGTGCAAGGAGGCGTGAAGAGCGAGTTCAACGCCGGTGACGTGCTGCGCCGCCGCCTCACGATCACCGGCTCCACGCTGCGGCCGCGTCCCGAGGCGTTCAAGGCCGCGATAGCGGCCTCGTTGCGCGCCAAGGCGTGGCCGCTGATCGAATCGGGCCGCTTCAAGCCGGTGGTCCATCGCGTGTTCGACGCCGCACAGGCCGCGCAGGCCCATGCGCTGATGGAGTCGGGCGAGCACGTCGGCAAGATCGTGCTGCGCTGGTAGGCGCGGGCAGCAAGGGCAGGCATGCGACGCAAACTGGTCGTCGGCAACTGGAAGCTGCACGGCAGCCGTGCCACCAACGAGCCGTTGCTGGCCGGCGTCGCCGGTGCACGGCCGTTCGGCTGCGACGTCGCCGTGTGCGTACCGTTCCCGTACCTGGCGGAGGTGGCTGTCGCCTGGGGGGCCAGCGAGCTGCATTGGGGCGCGCAGGACTGCTCGCCGCACGAGCAGGGCGCCTATACCGGCGAAGTGTCGGCGTCGATGCTATCGGACTTCGGCTGCCGCTACGCGATCGTCGGCCATTCCGAGCGCCGCCAGTTTCACCGCGAGAGCGATCAGCTGGTGGCCGACAAGGCCAAGGCCGCGCTGGCCAAGGGCGTGACACCGATCGTGTGCGTGGGTGAAAGCCTTGCGGAGCGCGAGGCCGGCGCGACCGACGACGTCGTGAAGCGGCAGTTGTCGGCGGTGATCCACACGCTCGGCCATTGCGCCGGCGAGATGGTGGTGGCCTATGAGCCGGTGTGGGCGATCGGCACTGGCCGCACGGCGTCGCCCGAGCAGGCGCAAGCCGTGCACGCGGTGCTGCGTGCGCAACTGCATGCCGCCAGCGGACACGCCGAGCGGTTACGCATCCTCTACGGAGGCAGCGTCAAGCCCGACAACGCGCGTGCACTGTTCACGCAGCTGGACATCGATGGCGGGCTGATCGGTGGCGCATCGTTGAAAGCCGAGGATTTCGTCGCCATCTGCCGCGCCGCAGGCTGACCGCGTCAGCGAATCAGGAGCCTTTCTCTCATGCAACTGTTGACCAACATCGTGCTGATCGTGCAGATCCTGTCTGCGGTGGCGATGATCGGCCTCGTGCTGATCCAGCACGGCAAGGGCGCCGACATGGGCGCCTCGTTCGGCAGCGGTGCCTCGGGCAGCCTGTTCGGCGCCACCGGCAGCGCGAACTTCCTGTCGCGCTCGACGGCGCTGTGCGCGAGCGTGTTCTTCATCTGTACGCTGATGCTGGCCTTCGTGGCTGCGGGCGGCAAGGTGCGCAGCACCGGTAGCGACACCGTGCTCGACCGGCCCGCCGCAGCGGCCAGCGCGCCGGCATCGGCGGTGCTTCCAGGTGCCGTGATCCCCGGAGCCGTGATCCCGGGTGCTGCCGCCAGTGCCGTACCCTCGGTGCCGGCGGTTCCGGCCTCGCGCTGACGCCTGCAGCAACGGTTGCCGCGCGCACACGCGGCAGTTGCGCCATCGCAAGCGACTCGTTGTTGCGCGGTTGCACGTCGCGGTGGCGTCGGCGAATCGCATTAGAATCATTCGCTGTTCAGAGGCTTGGCCTCGAGGCCTCTGCCGGGCAAATCGGGCGCTCGTGACCGCTGTGCCGACGTGGTGAAATTGGTAGACACGCTATCTTGAGGGGGTAGTGGCGAAAGCTGTGCGAGTTCGAGTCTCGCCGTCGGCACCAACGCTCTGATCCGAAGCGAACCACTCGCCCGCACCACGATCGAAGCATGGACCTGCAACCCTACCTGAGCGTGATCCTGTTCATCCTGGTCGGGGTGGCGATCGGCGTCGCGCCTCAGTTGATCGGGTTCGTGTTCGGCCCCAATCGCCCTGACGCCCAGAAGAACAGCCCCTACGAGTGCGGCTTCGAGGCGTTCGAAGACGCGCGCATGACGTTCGATGTGCGCTACTACCTCGTCGCGATCCTGTTCATCATGTTCGACCTCGAGATCGCGT
>DASTZF010000257.1:0-11429 GCA_035764445.1 Burkholderiaceae bacterium | reverse complement strand
AGGACGCGATGTGACAAAGGCTCGATCAGTTGATAGCATTGCGCTTGCCGGTTAAGCGCTCAGCTTTTGCGCTGAAACTCATATGAATTTACCGACGATCACACGGGACAAAAGTCGCAACATCGCCATCATCGCGCACGTCGACCACGGCAAGACCACGCTGGTCGACCAGCTGCTGCGTCAGAGCGGTACCTTCCGCGAGAACCAACAGGTCGCCGAGCGCGTGATGGACAGCAACGACCTCGAGCGCGAGCGCGGCATCACGATCCTGGCCAAGAATTGCGCCGTGCGCTGGCAGGGCACGCACATCAACATCGTCGACACGCCGGGCCACGCCGACTTCGGCGGCGAGGTCGAGCGTGCACTGTCGATGGTCGATGGCGTGCTGCTCCTGATCGACGCCGTCGAAGGCCCGATGCCGCAGACACGCTTCGTCACGCGCAAGGCGTTGGCGCTGGGCCTGAAGCCGATCGTCGTGGTCAACAAGGTCGACCGTCCGGGCGCGCGCAGCGACGAGGTGATCAACGCCGCGTTCGATCTGTTCGACAAGCTCGGGGCGAGCGAAGAGCAGCTCGACTTCCCGGTGGTCTACGCATCGGGTCTGAACGGTTGGGCGACGTTGAACGCGGGTGAGGTCGGCACCGACATGGCACCGCTGTTCGAGGCGATCCTCCAGCATGTGCCCGCGCATGCCGGCGACGAGAGCGCGCCGTTGCAGTTGCAGATCGCATCGCTCGACTACTCGAGCTACGTCGGGCGCATCGGCGTGGGCCGCGTCAACCAGGGCACGATCCGGCCGTCGATGGACGTGGCGGTGTGCGAGGGCGTCGACGGCGCGCCACGCAAGGCCCGCGTCAATCAGGTGCTCACCTTCGAAGGCCTGGAGCGCCAGCTGGCCGACCGCGCGGGCCCGGGTGACATCGTGCTCGTCAACGGCATCGAGGACATCGGCATCGGGATGACGATCACCAGCCTCGAGTCACCGCTGGCGTTGCCGATGCTGCAGGTCGACGAGCCGACACTGACGATGAACTTCTGCGTCAACACGTCGCCGCTGGCCGGACGCGAGGGCAAGTACGTCACCAGCCGGCAGATCCGCGACCGGCTCGACCGCGAGTTGCAGAGCAACGTCGCGCTGCGCGTCAAGGACACCGATGAGGACGGCGTGTTCGAGGTCTCGGGCCGCGGCGAGCTGCACCTGACGATCCTGCTCGAGAACATGCGTCGCGAGGGCTACGAGCTGGCGGTTTCGCGTCCGCGCGTGGTGTTGCACGAAGTCGATGACGAGAAGCACGAACCCATCGAGTTGCTGACGGTCGACGTCGAAGACCAGCACCAGGGCGCGGTGATGCAGGAGATCGGCCAGCGCAAGGGCGAGCTGGCCGACATGCAGAGTGACGGTCGCGGCCGCGTGAGGCTCGACTACCGCGTGCCGGCCCGCGGGCTGATCGGCTTTTCGACCGAGTTCCTCAACATCACGCGCGGCACCGGGTTGATGAGCCACATCTTCGACGGCTACGAGGCCTACAAGGGCGAGATCGGCGGCCGCAAGAACGGCGTGCTGATCAGCCAGGAGGACGGCGAGATCGTCACCTATGCGCTCGGCAAGCTCGACGACCGCGGCCGCATGTTCGTGCGCGCGGGCGACCCGGTGTACGAAGGCATGATCGTCGGCGTGCACACGCGCGACAACGACCTGGTGGTCAATGCGGTACGCACCAAGCAGCTCACCAACTTCCGCGTCTCGGGCAAGGAAGACGCGATCAAGGTCACGCCGCCGATCGAGCTGACGCTGGAGAGCGCGGTCGAGTTCATCGCCGACGACGAGCTGGTGGAGATCACACCGAAGAGCATTCGGCTGCGAAAAAGGTGGCTGAAGGAGCACGATCGCAAGCGTGCCGCCCGGGAGGCAGCCTGAGCGCGACGCGCTCAGGCTGCCCCGCGGCTGAACCCACGGCTCCCCCGAGCCCCCTCCGCGAGGGGGCTCCAGTTCGATCGACGCCCCGGCCGCTGCGCGGCCCTCTGGAAATGCAGTCATGAGTCATTCGCGCGCTGTGTCCCTGATGGTACTGGTCACGCTGATGTGGAGCATCGCGGGCGTGGTCACGCGGCACCTGCAGGGCGCCGAGAGCTTCGAGGTTACGTTCTGGCGCAGTGCGTTCACGGCGGCTGCGCTGTCGCTGGCGCTGACGACGATGCGCGGCGGCGCGTGGTGGCGCGACGTGCTGCGGGCGCGCTGGCCGCTGTGGGCGTCGGGCCTGTGCTGGGCTGTGATGTTCACCGCCTTCATGGTCGCGATCACGCTGACCACGGTGGCCAACGTGCTGGTCACGCTGGCCGTCGGACCGCTGGTCACCGCGCTGTTCGCGCGTTTGGTGCTGCACCACAAGCTGCCGCGGCGCACGTGGGTGGCGATCGGGCTGGCCGGGGCCGGCATCGGTTGGATGTTCGGCCGCGAGATGCACCTGGGAAGCGGCGCGTTGGCCGGCATGGCCGTGGCGCTGGCGGTGCCGCTGGCCGGGGCCGCCAACTGGACGCTGCTGCAGCACATCGCGCACGGCAGCGGTGACCCCGACGAGCCGGCGCAGGACATGTTGCCCGCGGTGTGGATCGGCGCCGTGCTGTCGTCGCTGGCCACGCTGCCGCTGGCGTGGCCGTTGCGCACGTCGGGCCACGACCTCGCGCTGCTGGCGCTGTTGGGCATCGTGCAGCTGGCGATCCCGTGCCTGCTGGCAGTGCGCCTGACGCGCGTGCTGCCGGGGCCGGAGATCGCGCTGCTGGCATTGCTCGAGGTGATCTTCGGCGTCGCCTGGGCATGGCTCGGCGCCGGCGAGGCGCCCGGTGGGGCGGCTCTCACCGGCGGCACCCTCGTGCTGGCCGCGCTGGTCGGCAATGAACTGCTGGCATTGCGCACACGGCGCGCGCAGTTGGCAACGGTGCGCGGCTAGACTGCGGCGCCCGTCGGTCGTGGCGCTACGCCGCGGCCGCCTTTGAACATGCCCTTTCGCCGCACCGACCTGCATTCGCCGCGCACCGCCGATCCCGACGCGCCGGTGGTGCTGCGCTTTCCGGCCGTCGGTGACCTGGTGCTACTGACCGTGCTGCTGGAGGCCTTACGGCAGCGCTACGGCAAGCCAGTCCACCTGCTGGCATCGGGCGAGTGGACGCCGCTGTTGCTGCAGGCCGACCCCGCGGTGTCTGAGTTGCGCCTGGTGTGGAGCCGCCGCACGCCGTTCTGGATGACGCCGTCGCGCTGGTCGGCGCAGTCGTGGCTGCGCCGGCATCGCGGGCCGATCTACCTGTGCGACCCCGACGTGTGGGCCGAGCGCATCATCCAACGCGCACGGATCCCCGAGGCGCAACTGGTCCGCGCATGGCAGCACTGGCCGGGCAACGACGCGCACTGGGCCGATTGGTGGGTCGACGTGGCGCAACTCGATGCACCGGCCGCGCCGGGCCCTGCACTGCGCCCCGACGTGCCGGCACGACCGCGCCTGCACGTGCCCGACGAGTGGCACGCACAGACGCGCCAGTGGCTGCAGCGACACGGCCTGGACGAGCGGCCGCTGGTGCTGTTCCAGCCCGGCCACAAGAAGACGCACAAGCGCGGTCGCATCGGCACCACGACCCACGACAAGCATTGGCCGGCCGAGCGCTGGGCCGCAGTGATCCGCGCCGTGCTGGCCGATGTGCCGGGTGCGGCCGCGCTGGTGTGTGGCTCTTCGCGCGAGGCGAGGTTGGTGCAGGAGATCGTCGACGCCGTCGGCCCACCGCCAGCAGGCTGCCGGGTCGTCAACATCGCGGCGATGAAGCCGACGCTGCAGCGCCTGGTGGCGCTGACCGCGCGCGCACACGGCATGATCTCGGTCGACACCGGCCCCGCGCACATTGCCGGCGCGATGGATTGCCCGTTGGTCGTGCTGTACGGCATGGCGGGCTGGGCGCGCTGGAAGCCGCGCTCCCCCAGTGGCAACGTGCAGGTGCTGGGCCCGCGCGCACTGACCGAAGGGGCCGAGGTGATGAGCATCGGTGTCGACGCTGTGGTGCGGGCGTGGCGCGCGCTGCGGCCACGACACCCGCTCGTCGCGGCCGCGCCATCGGGCATGATCGCGACCTGATGGCCGCTGTGCCCCGCGCCCGCCTCGAAGCCGCCCGCGTGCTGGTGGTGGGCGACGCCATGCTCGATCGGTACTGGTTCGGCGCGGTCGAGCGCATCTCGCCCGAAGCGCCGGTGCCGGTGGTGCTGGTGCAGCGTGAAGAGGAGCGCCTGGGCGGCGCCGCCAACGTCGCGCTCAACGTGCGCCGGCTCGGCGCGCGCTCGACGCTGCTCACCGCGATGGGCGATGACGAGCCGGCGCGTGCCGTGGTGCGGCTGCTCGGCGAGGCGGGCGTCGGCAACGTGCTCGGGCGCGACCCGGGGCTGCGCACGACGATCAAGCTGCGCGTGGTCGGCCGGTCGCAGCAGTTGCTGCGCGTCGACTTCGAGAATCGCCCCGACCACGAAGTGCTGGCGCAGATGCTGGGCGACTACGAGCGCGTGCTCGGCGAGCACGATGCGGTGCTGTTCTCCGACTACGGCAAGGGCGGCCTGACGCACATCGAGCGCATGATCGAGCTGGCGCGCGGCGCCGGCAAGCCGGTGCTGATCGACCCCAAGGGGCGCGATTTCTCACGCTATGCCGGTGCCAGCGTGATCACGCCCAACCGCAACGAGCTCGCCCTGGCGATGGGACCTTGGGACAACGACGAGCAGCTGGCGGCGCTGGCGCGCCGGTTGCGCAACGAACTTCGCATCGACAACCTGTTGCTGACGCGCTCGGAAGAGGGCATGTCGCTGTTCGATGCGCAGGGCGCGGTGCACGTGCCGGCGCAGGCGCAGCAGGTGTTCGATGTCACCGGTGCCGGCGACACGGTGATCGCCACCATGGCGGCGATGCTTGCCGCCGGGCTGTCGCCGCGCGAGGCCGTGCCGATCGCCAATCGTGCGGCTGGGCTCGTGGTCAGCCGCTTCGGCACCGCGAGCGTGACCTACGAGGAGTTGTTCCCTTGAGTGGCTACGGGCCGCGCCCGAGCCACGCACTCCCCCTCGGGGAAAAGGGGCGTCGCGCCCAGGGGGCTGCGTGAAGGCGGTCGTCACCGGCGCGGCCGGCATGGTCGGCGCCAACCTGCTGCGCGGACTCAATGCGGTCGGCATCGACGACATCATCGCCGTCGACGACCTGCACGACGGCGCGAAGTACGCCAACCTGCTCGGCGCGCGCTTCGCCGACTACTTCGACAGAAGCGACTTCTACCTGCGCTTCGCGCGCGGCGACTTCGGTCGCGTCGACGTCGTGCTGCACCAGGGCGCATGCTCCGACACGATGGAGCACAACGGCCAGCTGATGATGGCGCAGAACTATCGCTGCACGAAGGATCTGCTCGACACCTGCCAGGCGCAGAGCACACGCCTGATCTACGCGTCGTCGGCGGCGGTGTACGGCGGCAGCGCGGTGTTCCGCGAGTCGCCGGAGCACGAGCGGCCGCTCAACATCTACGGCTATTCCAAGCTCCTCACCGATCAGGTGGTGCGGCGCATGCTGCCGTCCAGCGGCGCGCAGGTGGTGGGGTTGCGCTACTTCAATATCTACGGACCACACGAGCAGCACAAGGGGCGCATGGCGTCGGTGGCGTTCCACCACTGCATGCAGTACCGTGCTGGAGGCCGCGTGCGCCTGTTCGGCGAATACGGTGGCTATGGGCCGGGCGCGCAGGTGCGCGACTTCGTCAGCATCGACGACGTGGTCGCGGTCAACCTGTGGTTCCTGCAGCACGCCGGCGTCAGAGGCATCTTCAACGTCGGCAGCGGGCGCGCGCAGCCGTTCAACGACGTGGCGCACGCGGTGATCAACGGCTGGCGCGAGCGCGCGGGACAGCCAGCGCTGCCGCTCACCGAGTTGGTGGCCAACGGCACTATCGAGTACATCGACTTCCCGGCGGCGCTGGTCGGCAAGTATCAGTGCTTCACACAGGCGGATCTGGGTGCGCTGCGCGATGCCGGCTGCGACCACGCCTTCGCCGACGTGGCCACCGGCGTTCGCCGCTACGTCCAGTGGCTGGCGGCGCAACCGGCCTGAGCTTTCGATACCGCTAGAAACCCAGCGCGTCCTCGACCATCGCGCACAGCGTGTGGCCGATGAAGATGTGCGCCTCCTGAATGCGCGCCGTGGTGTCGCTCGGCACCACCAGCGCCACGTCACACAGCGGCTTCAACGTGCCGCCGTCGCGGCCGAGAAAGCCAACCACGGTGACGTCGATTTCGCGAGCGGCGTGCACCGCGCGCAGGACGTTGGCCGACTTACCAGAGGTCGAGATCGCGACCAGCAGGTCGCCTTTGCGGCCGAGTGCGCGCACCTGTCGCTCGAACACCTGGTCGAACGCATAGTCATTGGCGATGCAGGTCAGCGCCGAGCTGTCGGTCGACAGCGCCAGCGCCGCCAGCGGCCGGCGGTCGTCGACAAAGCGGCCAGTGAACTCCGAGGCCAGATGCTGGCTGTCTGCCGCCGAGCCGCCGTTGCCGCAGAACATCAGCTTGCCACCGCTGCGCAGCGCGTCGCTCATGCAGTGTGCGGCGCGCACGACATCGTCGGACATCGCGTCCAGCCGGGCGAACAGCTCGCGGTGCTGCGTCAGATGCTGGCCAAAGGGTAGACTCAAAGCACGTTCCTTGACGGTCCCCGACCAGCATTGTGCCGCCAGTCGAACCCAGCAAGCTGCTGAGCCCCGCGCAGGCCGCCGCGATGACGTGGCCGCGCCCGCTGGTGTTCACCAACGGCGTGTTCGACGTCTTGCATCGCGGCCACGTGAGCTACCTCACGCAGGCGCGTTCGCTCGGCGCGGCGTTGCTGGTGGCCGTCAACAGCGACGCGTCGGCACGCCAACTCAACAAAGGACCCGAGCGTCCGCTCAACGGCGAACTCGACCGCGCCTTTGTGGTCGCCGCATTGCAGGTGGTCGACTTCGTGATGGTGTTCGACGAGCCCACGCCATGCGAGCTGATCGAGCGCATTCGGCCTGACGTCTACGTCAAGGGCGGCGACTACGACATCGAGCGCCTGCGCGAGACCGCACTGGTGCGCAGCTGGGGCGGCCGCGCGGTGGCGATCCCGTTCGTCGAGGGCTATTCGACGACGCGCCTGGTCGAGCGCATTCGCGGTGCCTGATCGCGCGGTGTTTCTCGATCGCGACGGCGTGATCAATGTCGATCGCGGCTACACGCACCGCGTCGACGACTTCCAGTTCGTCGCCGGCAGCGCCGAGGCGATGAGGCAGTTGCAGTCGGCCGGCTGGCGACTCGTGGTGGTGACCAACCAGAGCGGCATTGCGCGCGGCCTGTACAGCAGCGACGACTACGAGCGCTTCACTGCACATCTGCGCACGCAGCTGCAGACATGCGGTGTGCACCTGGACGCGGTGCTGCATTGCCCGCATCTGCCCAACGCCACGGTGGCGGCGTATCGCCTGGCGTGCGACTGCCGCAAGCCCGCGCCTGGCATGCTGCTGCGCGCCGCGCGTGAGCTGTCGCTCGACCTGGCGGCCAGCGCGATCGTTGGCGACCGTCTGTCGGACGTCGAGGCCGGCCGTGCCGCCGGTGTCGGCCGTTGTCTGCTGGTGCGCAGCGGCCATCCGATCGACCCCCAGGACGCCCATCTCGCCGATGCCGTGTTCGACGACCTGGCGGCCGCTGCCGGGGCGCTGACCGGCCCAACCGACGTCGGTCCGCGCTAGGGACACCCCTCCATCGCAGCAGGCGCGCGCCTCGGTAACATGGGTGCATCGCAGCTTCGAGGGTGCCTGAGCGCCCGGCCTGAATGCAGTCCAAGGTCGCATGGTCGACAAAGAGCCCGCCGATGGCTGCGGTCGGGCGTGCGCCCGGTCCGCTGTTGATGTTGCTGGAGGCGCGCGCACCGTGGGAGGCGGCGGCGCTCGCGCTGGCCACGCCGTGGCTCAATCGGTTGCCCGACAGTGATGGTCATCCGGTGCTGGTGTTCCCCGGGCTGGCCGCGTCGGACTTCAGCACCCTGCCGTTGCGCCGCTTCTTGCGTCAGCGCGGCCATTGGACCCACGCCTGGAAACAGGGCCTCAATCTGGGCCCGCGCCACGGCGTGTTGCATGAGTGCCGCAACCGCCTGCGCCAGCTGACCGAGCGGCACGGCCAGAAGGTGAGCCTGATCGGGTGGAGCCTGGGCGGGGTGTACGCGCGCGAGCTGGCCAAGGAGCTGCCCGAACTGGTGCGCTGCGTGATCACGCTGGGCTCGCCGTTCGCCGGCCACCCGCGGCACACCAACGCGTGGCGCGTTTACGAGTGGGTCAGCGGGCAGGAAGTGCACGACGACGAAGCCCTGCATGGCCAGTTGCGCGAGGCGCCGCCGGTGCCGACGACCTCGATCTTCTCGCGCACCGACGGCGTCGTGGCCTGGCACTGCAGCGTCAACGAGGTGTTGCCGCACACCGAGAACATCGAGATCAATGCCAGCCACATCGGCATGGGGGTCAACCCGCTCACGCTCTATGTGGTGGCCGATAGGCTACGGCAGGACCCGCGGGCGTGGCAACGGTTCGACACCGGTGGCGTACGGGGCTGGTTCTTCAGCCACGCCCAACCGCCGCACTCCTGAGCGCGCGCGGGCACCGAGATCAGCGGTCGCAGGCGAACGCGGTCGTGCGCGATAGCGGCCGTGGCGACCCGATCGGCGGCGCGACGCGCAAAGTCACGCGGCGCCACATGGCGATTAACATCCGTCGCCAGAACCCCAACGTGTCGATCGACCGATGCCAGCACTCCAGCATCGCTTCGTGCAGACCAACGGCATTCGCATGCACGTCGCCGAGCACGGCGACGGGCCGCTGGTCGTGCTGTGCCACGGCTTTCCGGAGAGCTGGTATTCGTGGCGGCATCAGCTGAACGCGTTGGCCGATGCCGGCTACCGGGCCGTGGCACCTGACATGCGCGGCTATGGCCAGACCGAGGCGCCGTCGGCGATCGGCGACTACTCGATGCTGCACTTGGTCGGCGACATCGTCGGGCTCGTGCAAGCGCTGGGTGCCGCGACGGCGGTGGTCGTCGGTCATGACTGGGGCGCCCCAGTGGCGTGGCATTGCGCGCTGCTGCGACCCGACCTGTTCGCCGGTGTCGCTGCCCTGAGCGTGCCGTTTCGCGGGCGCGGACCGGTGCGTCCGACGACCACGATGCCGCAGACCGACGACACGTTCTACTACCAGCTGTACTTCCAGCAGCCTGGCAGTGCTGAGCGCGAACTGGCGGCCGATGTGCGGCGCACGCTGCGCACCGTGCTGTACGGCGCTTCGGGCGACGCGCCAGCCTCGCAACAGATGACGATGGTGCCGCGCGGCGGCGGCTTCCTGTCGTCGCTGGTCGATCCAACGGAGTTGCCGGCCTGGCTGCGACCGGAAGACCTCGACTTCTACGTGTCGGAGTTCGAGCGCACCGGCTTCAGCGGAGGTCTGAATTGGTACCGCAACATCGATCGCAACTGGGAGCTGCTCGCCCCGTATGCCGGCGCCAGGGTCACAGTGCCGGCGCTGTTCGTCGCCGGCGATCGCGACCAAGTGGTCACCAACCCGGCGGCGCAGAAGGTGATCGCCCGATTGGCCGAGCCGGTGCCGCGTCTGCAGCGCGTGCTGATGCTGCCAGGGTGCGGCCACTGGACGCAGCAGGAGCGGCCACGAGCCGTCAACGACGCGCTGATCGACTTCCTGCGCGGCGTGCACCGCGCGTGAACCGTCGCCACGCACCAACGGGGATTCTCATGCGTTGGCCAGCAGGCGCCTCAGCTTGATGAACGCCAGCCCCGCCATCACCGCGTCGTTGAGCGCGTCGTGCGCGTCACGCAGCGGCAACCCGAGCTCGCTCATCATGGTGTCGAAGCGCAGGTCGATCATTCGGTCGCGCTCGTGCGCGGGGCGCTGCCGATTCTTGTAGTCGTAGTACAGCGCCGACACCTCGATCTTCTGCTGCGGCAGCCCGAGGCCGAGCATCGGAAAGATCTCGCGATTGATCATCGCGACGTCGAACTCGAGGTAGTAGCCCACCAGCGGCCGGCTGCCGATGAACTCGAGCAGCTGGCGCATCGCCTGCTCCGGTTTTATTCCCGCCGCGACGTCGCGCTCGCGCAGATGATGGACGCGCACGCTGTCGGCGGACAACGCGCGCTCGGGCCGCACCAGCAACTCGAGACGCTGACTGGTCAGCATACGGTTGCCGACGATGCGCACCGCACCGATCGAGACGATCTTGTCGCGATGCACGTCCAGGCCCGTGGTCTCGCAGTCGAGGGTGACCCACTCGTCCTTCGGCGGCGGGTCGTACATGAACGCGAAGTGCGGGTCGGCCAGGTGATAGAGCAGCCAGCCGCGGCGCAGTGGCTCGAGCGGACCGAGTTTCATGTGCTATTCAGATGGAACTGGTGGCGCAACTGCGCCTTGAAGCGCTTGACCACCGCCAACGCGTCTTTCAGCAGGTCACGCTCCAGGCTGCTCAATCGCTCGGTCGAGACTCCACCACTGACCGGACGACCGGTGTCGATCTCGGCCAGGCCCGCTTTCAGCTTCAGTGCCATCAGGAAGTGCAGGCCGTCGGTGAGGTCGATCGCATCGGCGGCGGCGATGCGGCCTGCCGAGACCAGCGCGTCGAGCCGTGCGACGGTGCCGGTGGCCGACACGTGCTCGCGCAGCGCGAGGCTGCGCACGCCGTGAACGATCGGAAAGATACCTGCCTTCTTCAAGTCGATGGCCTGGCCCTCGAGCTCACCGATCGACAGCAGCCGATTCCACCAGCCGCCGACTTCGGACGGGAATGAATCGATGGCCGCCGCGAAGCGGCCGAGCAGCGCGTCGTCGGCGGACACCAGCTGGTCGACTTCGGCGCGCACGCTGGTCAGCAACTGGCGGTCGCCAGCCACCGCGCTCGCATCGACGAAGATCGCCAGTGCCATCAGCCCTTCGGGCGTGGGCTGCAGCAGCCATTGGCGCACGGTGCTCGCGAAGTCGCGCTGGCGGTGTCGCCACGCGGGGCGGCTGACCATGATGCCGCCCGGGCAGTCGGGGTAGCCGAAGTCGCGCAGCGCGCCCGAGAAGCGCTCGCACGCGGCGGCGGTTTCCGCGTCGTCGAGCGCGGCGTCGTCGCGCAGGATCAGGCCGTTGTCCTGGTCGGTCTTCAGCAGCTGTTCGCCGCGGCCCTCGCTGCCCATCACGAACAGGCAGCTCGCACGCTGCAGCTCCAGTGGTGCCGTCAGCTGCCAGGTGCGCTCGAACAGCTTGGCGTTCAGCGCCTGCACCAGGCGCCCGATCTGGCCCACGCGTGTGCCGCCGCGGTACAGCAGCGCGACCAGGCCGGTGATGCGCGCAGCCGCCGCCCGCAGGTCGTCGAG
>DASTZF010000256.1:0-9677 GCA_035764445.1 Burkholderiaceae bacterium | reverse complement strand
GGCACGTCGCCAGGCAGTGCCACGGCGCGGCGAACTCGTGAGCAAGGTCAGCAAAGCGAACAACTCGCGGGCTTGCTTGAGTTCGACGTCGCCTACTGCCGAGTGACCTCGACGGCTGACCTTAGCCGGCCGGGTCCACGCGTCGATGTCAGCTTCCTGGGGAGCTTGCGAACTCACAGTCCCGGGCCGAGCCGGCGCTTGCGCGAGTGAAGGAACGTTTGGCCGGGGGCCTCCGGTTGCCGAACAACGAAACGGGTGACTGCACTCTTCACCCGCCAGCTCGCTGCGCGCGCAGCGGCTATGGGCGTTCAGTTCCGCTTCGATACCGCGATCGAGGGCATCGAAGTCCAACGCGGCCGTTTCACGGCGGTGAAGCTCGCTGGCGGCGAGCGCTTGCACGCCGATCGTTGCGTGGTTGCGCTTGGAAGCCACACTGCAGCGCTGGTGAAGCCACTTGGCATTGACGTGCCCGTCTACCCGGTGAAGGGCTATTCGCTGACGGTCGATCTGCGCGATGAGGCGATGGCGCCGGTGTCGACCGTGCTGGACGAGACTCACAAGGTCGCTGTGACGCGATTCGATCGGCGCATCCGAATTGGTGGCATGGCGGAATTGGCCGGGTTCGATCTGGCATTGCGATCTGGTCGGCGCAAGACGCTCGAGTTGGTCGTCAATGATCTGTTCCCCGGAGCCGGTGACATGAAGTCGGGCGAGTTCTGGACTGGCCTGCGGCCGATGACGCCCGACAGCACCCCCATCGTCGGTGCCACGCAGGTGCAGCGCCTGTTCCTCAACACTGGACACGGGACGCTGGGCTGGACGATGGCGGCCGGGTCGGGCCGTCTGATCGCGCACCTTGTGACGGGTCGTGCGCCAGAGATTGATCCCGACGGGCTTGGCATTGAGCGCTACGGACGCACGCCGACCCCTCAATGGCAAGCGCAGGTTGCTGCATGAGCAGGCCGGCGCGCGTTTGCATCGATACCGACGCCCTGCGCCACAACTATCGGCATCTGCGTACCCTGCATGGTGGGCGTGTGCTTGCCGTGCTGAAGGCGAACGCCTATGGGCGTGGCGCGGAACAGTGCGCTGGCGCGTTGGCTGAGCTCGCGGACGGTTTCCAACGACCTTGCTGCAACGCCCCGTTCTCAGGATCACGGCGGGTATCGAGGCATTGGAGCGCGAGTGTGCGCAACTGATTGAAGCGCAGGTCACCGGCGCCAGCGGTTCCCCTGACGAGTTCCGGATCTCGCCCACGAAGCGGGTTCGTATGGAACGCGTCGGGCGCTTTCAGCGGGTCGATGCCGGCTCGCGGCTTCAAGTGGCAATGGACACGAAGTCTCGCCTTCAACTGGCCGTGGTCAAAGCGCTATCGTGGGACAGTGGTGATGTGGTGTCGTTCGAGTTGAAGGATTCGTGGAGTGACGATCAGTGCGATTCGGCCCGCCGTCGCGCTCGAAGGACCTGGTCGTCCCACTCGCGATCACCGCCGAAACCGGTTTGTGATCACTTGGTCGGTTCTGGCGGGCACCGTCCGGGTCAGCGAGGTCGGCATGCGAGTTCCAAGCATCTGCTTCGACAAGGCAGCCCTCGGGCTTGATCCGAAACACGCCCGATCCACTCCACACTCCGGGCGAAACGACGATGTGGTCGATCAACTCCTCCACGATCTGCCCGTTGCTCCGGGGATCCTTGAATCGAGCGGTGGCCCTGCGGAGGCCAGGCAGTCGGATTCCATTGCGTGCTTGAAGAACGCGCTTGGTTCAAGCAGCGAGCCCACGAGCTCGTCGATGGTGTTGTGGATCAGAAGCTCGGACTCCATGAGATCGTGGAAGCGACCGTCGTTGAAGTCGCCTGGCGTCACCACATGGCCAAACTCGGGGCCGGTTGAGATGTTCTCACCGAGTATGACTCGCAGTCGTGCGACCAGACTCGGCTGTTGAGCGGCGGCCGCGACCGAAAGCTGCCCGTTGCGGCCCGCGCGACCGCTCAGAACCTGATCTGCGCGCCCACCGTAAACAGACTTCCGCCGCTACCGCCGATGTTCTCGAATTCGGCGCGCAGGCCCCATTGCGGTGCGACTTGCCAGAGCACGCCGACCCCGATGCCGAACTCAATCGAGCTGTCGGAGTTGGAGATGCCCGGTAGGCTGGCCTTGGCGTCCACGTAGTGCAGTCCGATCTTCCCGAAGCCGCTGACGTTGCTCTGCAGGGGCAGGTAGCCCATCAGCGAACCACCCAGCGCGAACGCCGAGGCATCCTGCGGGCCGAAAGGCGTTGCTTCGGTGACGGAGCCGAAATTGGTGTACTGGGCTTCCCAGCCAAAGCGCGGTCCCAGCGGCGCGCCAACGTATAGCTTGACCGCCGTGCCGAAGTCGGTGGCATTGCCGATGCCGATGCCGCCGTACACGCCGCCAGCCGTCTGCGCGAGTGCGCCGCCACCGGTAACGAGCGCCGCGCCCAGTGTGGCCGCGAGCTTGAAGGCGCGAAGCGAGCGAGTCGCGTTCATAAGGGTTGACTCCCGTGTTTTGCGTGTTGGCGGCGCATCGATCGGCCGAAGCAGCTCAGCCTCAGGCCACGATGCTCAGTCGTCGTCGTGGTTGTGACCGCGGCCTCGCTTGTGTCGATGGCGCGAGTCATGGTCCTCGTCGTTTCGATCGCCGCGCTCGCGGTAGTAGCGCTCCTTGACCCACGCTTCTTGCACGAAGTAGACCGGCTGGCCACAAGCCGCATAGTTGTCGCAGTACCGCCCCCAGCTGGCTTGATGCGCCGGCGGCACGTAGAGGTAGATCGGTTGACGATAGACCGCTACTGGCGCCGGCGCGATGACGACTGGCTGTGCGTAGACAACAGGTGGCGGCGGCATGTTGCCGATGTCGATTCGCCCATAGACACCGGGTTGGTTGATGTCGATGGAAACACCGACATTGGGTCCGGCATAGGCAGGACACCAAGCAGCTGCTGCGAGCGCCGCAAGGAGCGTCAATCGTCTCATCAACCTTCTCCTCATCAGACGAAACGATATCAACGCCGCGTCGACCCGTCGGTGGACAAAGTGCGGCATCGTCCGGATCTCTACGCTCCCTTACGAGCGCTCACGATGTCGGATGCGCTGCCGCGAAAACTCCGCTTACAGGCGCAGTGGTCAACTGCATCCGGGTGATGCCGTTCAAGTAACGTGCCAACCACCGAAAGTTTGAATGTCCCGTTCAGTCAAGAGAAGAGGAGTGAGCGTGAAGACGGTCTCCACGATTCCCTCACGGCCCGCGGTGCTGCCGGTGGCCGTGCTGGCCGCCGCGCTGGCCGCATGCTCTCCCAGCCCCGCGCCCCAGGCGGCCCCTCCGGTCAGTCCGACACCGGTGGCCGCACCGGCTCCGGCTCCCGTCGCCGCGGTGGCGACCGAGGCACCCGCGCCCGAGCCAGCGGCGTCCCGGGCGCCCGCGCCCGAGCCGGTCGCGCCCCGAGCGCCGGCCAAGACCGCCGCAGCCAAGCCGGCGAAGAAGCATGCGGCCGAGGTTGCTGCCGACCCGGCCCCCGCCAGCGTTACGCCGACCGAGAAGGTGGCGCAGCTACCACCGCCGCCGCCCAAGGCGGTGTGCGCCGTCTGCGGCACGGTCGAAGCTGTCACCCCTGTGGAGGTCAAGGGTGAGTCCAAAGGGGTCGGTGCGGTGGCCGGCGCGGTGCTCGGCGGGGTGCTCGGTCATCAAGTGGGCGGCGGGCGTGGCAAGGATGTGGCGACCGTCGTCGGCGCCGTCGGCGGCGGGCTGGCTGGCAACGAGGCCGAGAAGCGCTACAAGTCGACCACTCGCTATCAGTTGCAGATCCGCATGGACGATGGCAGTACCCGCACGGTCACGCAGGACGCGCAGATGACCGTGGGGCAGAAGGTGACGGTCGAGAACGGTCAGGTGTCCCCGGCGCAGTAGCCGCGACTCGGCGCACGTCGCCGATCTGACGCCAGCGCGATGACCATCGGCGGCGTGACAACGTCCAGGTCGTGGAAGCTCTCGTCGTGCGGATGAATGCTCTTGAGCCAGCCGGCGATCTGTTCGGGCGACCACAGCGGCCGAAGCTTGTCGGTCACGAGCTTCGCCAAGGCTCTGTCCTTGGCTAGTTTGCAGCACTTGGGGCGAAGCGCTCGGTCCCAGGTGGCGCGATCAGCTTCGCTCGCCCGATAGGTCGCCCGACCGCTGTTCCTTCTGAGCTCGCGGCTGACCGTCGATGGCGCTCGCCCGAGCTGAGCAGCGATCGAGCGAATCGACTGACCTTCGGCCATTGCGCGGGAGATCTCCTCTCTTTCGGCCAGCGTGAGTGCCGTGGCGCAGCGAACTCGGCTCGGTGGCCGAATGCCTCCAGTGCGCGACAAGATCCCCTGAACCGACGTATGGGCTCGATTGAACAGGTGAGCGATCTGGTGCAGCGTCCAGCCCTGCTTCCATCGCTCCCACATCAAGGCCTTCTGCGCGTCCGTGTAGTAGGTTCGTGTGCGGTACCTCATGTGCAACACTCCTGCTGCTCACGCAGCGATCAGTGTGTTGCATCGACCGGTTGAATCCGCCGTCAGATCCCGGGCGCGAGCGGACGTCTTCATCCGTTGTGTCACACTCGCCCGTGACCCAGCCGCTTCTGCAAGCCGCCGATCTGCGCGGCGCCGCCGCCCTGACCGCCGACGCGGTGGCCGCTCTGGTCAGCTTGGTGGAGGCGATGCATGCGCGCATCGCCAACCTGCCTCGCCTTCCCGGCTCCGCGGGGCCGCCCGATGACGAGCACACGCGCGGCCTCACCGGCCTCGTCTACGAAACCGTCCGCGGTGTCACGCATGTGGTGGGCGGCAGCGCTGAGGCGCTGCTCGGCTGGCTCGGACCCGCATTGACCGCCCCCGACCCGCGCCAACCGCCCCGTGCGGAGCGCGAAGCGGTCGTGGCAACCCTCAACGGCCTGCTGGGCGACCACCTCGCAGCGACCGCCAATCCGCTGGCGATTCCGATGACGCTACGGCAGGCGGGCCGTGAGCTGGTGCCGGAGCGCTTCGCGATGCGCGCGCGCCTGGCCGCTGCGTCTCCCCGACTGCTGGTGCTGCTGCACGGCCTGTGCATGAACGATCTGCAATGGATGCGCGCGGGCCACGATCACGGCGCGGCGCTGGAGCGCGAGCTGGGCTACACGCCGGTCTACCTGCACTACAACAGCGGCCTGAGCGTGTCGACCAACGGCCGAATCCTCGCGCAGCTGATGGAGCGGCTGTACGACGCTTGGCCTGTGCCGATCGAACGCTTTGTGATGATCGGCCACAGCATGGGCGGCCTGGTAGCCCGCAGCGCGATCCACCACGGCACGCTGATCCAGCGCGGTCCGCTGCGCTGGCCGACGCGCGTCAACGACCTCGTGTGTCTGGGCACGCCGCACCAGGGTGCGCCGCTCGAAGCAACTGGACACGACATTGAGCTGCTGCTCGGCGGGGCGCCCTATGCAGCGCCGCTCGCGCGCTTGGGCAAGCTGCGCAGCGCAGGGATCCGGGATCTGCGGTTGGGTAACGTCGTCAGCGGTCGTGCAGCAGACGACGGCATCCATGCACAGCAGCAGGTGAGCCTGCCCGATACCACGCGCTGCTACGCCGTCGCCGCGAGTTTGGGCCCGAGCGCTGGCAACCTGAAGGCGAAACTGCTCGGCGACGGTTTGGTGCCGGTGGCCAGCGCGCTGGGCCGGCACGGTGCGCCGGATCGGCGCCTGGCCTTCGCCGATGACCGCCAGGCGGTGGTGCACGAGACGGGACACCTCGATCTGTTGTCGAGCGCCGAGGTGTTTGGCCTGTTGAGGCGCTGGCTGGGTTGACTGATCGCTTTCCCTGCTCGGAAACGGTTGACGAGAACCACCGCGGCGGGGTGCGGGGCCGATAGCAGGCGCTGCGCTGTATCCGCCACCCATCAGAGACATTCGCAAGATGCTCTCGATGGCCCGAAAACCGACGGTCCCGTCGCATGCTCAGCCCGGCGTCTGAGCGTTTTTAAAGCGACCCACGCGCGCAGGCTGGCGCAGCCAGCCACAGTGCGGCGCCACGCTGATGGCGGCGGTCGCGTGGCTACTGACTGAAGTCGACCGCGCGCGTCTGTCGCACGCCCGTGCAGGGCACTGCGATTGCCGCCGCGGGCTTGCCGCAGCCGAGGCGGCGCTGCCACTGCATTCGCCCGCGACGCGGCGCGGGCGTTTGCGCAAGCTCAACCAACGGCGCGTAGCATCGCAGTCGAATAGTGACCCAGCGGTAGTTGGTCGTGTGATGATTCAGCAGCAGGTGCTGATCGGTCCGCATGCGCTGGCCGGCGAGCTGGCGTTGCCCGCGGGCGGCCGCGGCCTCGTGCTGTTCGCGCACGGTAGCGGCAGCAGCCGCTTGCGCCCGCGCAACCGCTTCGTCGCCGATCTGCTGCATGTGCAGCGCCTCGGCACGCTGCTGTTCGATCTGCTCACCGACACCGAGGGCCGCGACGTCGCCAACGTGTTCGACATCGCGCTGCTAGCGCAGCGCCTGCTGCAGGCGATGGCGTGGGTGCGCGAGCGTCCTGACCTGCGAGGACTGCGGGCCGGCCTGTTCGGCGCCAGCACCGGCGCCGCAGCCGCGCTGGTGGCGGCGGCCGAGCGGCCGCACGACGTGTCGGCGATCGTCTCGCGCAGCGGCCGTCCCGACCTGGCGGGGCCCGCGTTGGCGAAGGTAGGTGCGCCGACGCTGCTGTTGGTGGGCGCGCTCGACGCCGAGGTGCTGGCACACAACCGCGATGCGCTGCGCCAGCTTACCTGCGAAAAGCGGCTCGAGGTGATTCCGCGCGCGACGCATCTTTTCGAGGAGGCCGGCACCCTCGAGCGCGCGGCGCACTCGGCCTGCGACTGGTTGGCCAGCCACCTCGGCGCCCACGGCGCGCGTTGAGCCGCGCGTTCGCCGATCGCGCTTGCAATCAGGCAGCTGCGTTGCTTCACTCGATTCCCCGCACGGTACGCATCGCTGCGCCTGGCCCGAATCTGCGCGGGATTGTCTCCCTCCGGAGCTACTGCGCTGTCGCAGCGGGTCGCGTGGAGCATTGCCCAGCCGACGATAGCTCAGTAGCTGTTGGTGTCTCGCCAGCAAGCCAACTCGTACCGCGACGTTGCGATCAGGTTGCGAATTTGCCGCAAGGCAATGAGGCTTTCGACCATCTGTACGACCAAGGCATCCACGGTCTTGGTGTTCAAGCCAAGCTCGCGGGCGCGCTTGGTCAGGTTCACCATTCGTTGGAGACGCTCATACTCGACAGCGATGTTTGGATCGGTATCGGCCAGTTCGAGCGGTCGCCGAATCACCATCGTCATCCGCTCGACGCCGGCCTCACCCCGTACTGCTGCATGAAACTCAGCAAGGCTTGCTCTGCGGCGATCCTCAGGGCCTTGGCCTTCTCGTAGGCAGCCAACGGCTGCGCGGTAGGTACGACATGTCCCTTAGCGTTCGCCTTATACGCGTCGAGCAACGCGACCCAGGCGATCAATGTCGCGGCGTCGAGCGCGTCGTACTTGTCGAGCAACTCGCACCAACCGACCTCGAGTCGGTCCCTGTCCCCCTCGGTCATGCTCAGCATGGTCGCGCCTTTGCTGTTGTCGGCTACGCCCACGAAGCTACTCCCACCGACGGGAGAGAGGAAGTGCCGGCAATGGCGTTCCACCTGTATCCCCAAAGCTCTGTTGCTGTGGAGTCACGCCGTCCGGCACCAAGCTGTCATCGGGCGCGACGTCAGGCGCTGGCCCGAATGGCGGGAATACGGCGTACTACGGCCCCACGAGTTCTACGAGGCGATTCGCGCTGCGCCAGTGACCGCTTCTCTGCCGCTCGAACCCGCAGTCCCGGTAGAGTCGAGATGTGGCGCGGTGGCGGTAGGTCTGAGCATCGCTGTTGCCGCCCCTCTTTGGTTGGCGGTGCCCTATGAGCCAGACCATGGCTCCGTTTCCACATCCCGCTCATCGAACCGGACGTGCAGATCTCCCGCATCCGGCTCTCGGACAAGACTTCACGCCTTCGCCCACGTGCGGTTGCGTCCCCGCCAAGTCAGGCGCACGAGTCCGAGTCGGTCGTAGAGGATCGAGGGTGGGTAGCCCCCTCCCCGTTTGCGCCGCTGCTTGAACTTGGTCCGCAACCACCGGCGCAACCGCGCGACGGTGTAGCTGTCGATTGCCCGGTACGCGCGACTGACCGTGCCCACTTGGAAGTAGTTCGCCCAGCCGCGTAACGTACGGTTCAACTTGCCCACCATGTGCGTGGTCTCTTGCCACGTCATCGACGTCGCCGTCATCGCATGGAGCCTTTCCACCATGCGCCGGATGCTCTTCTTGGACGGCCACATGCCCAGTCGGGCCTTGCCAGTCGTCTGCGAGTACACCCGCCCGAACGTGTAGCCCAGGAAGTCGAACGTGCCTTCTGGCACCTTGCAGATCCGTGTCTTCTCCTCATTGACCGTCAGCTTCAGCTTGCCCATGAGTTCGCGCATTCGTTGCAATGCTTCTTCAGCCTTGCCCCTCCTGCACAGGATCACGAGGTCGTCGGCGTAGGTCACGATGCGAGAGCCAAGGCGCTTGTCCAGTCCGAGCTTCTTCCATCCCAGCACGAAGCGACGCATGTACAGATTTGCCAGCAACGGTGAGATGGGTGAGCCCTGCGGGATGCCGCGTCCGCTGTCCTTGGCCTCGGTCGTGCGTGTCTTGCGGCCTCGGTCATCGGTCTCCTCCACAGAGCATTCCAGCCACCTCTTGATCAGATGCAGCACACGCGCGTCCACGATGCGCCGCGCGAGCGACATCATCAGTTCGGCGTGCGGGATGCTCCCGAAATAGTCCGCGAGATCCGCGTCGACGACTTCCGGGTGGTCCCAGAACAGCGTCTCTTCCACGTCGATCACCGCCTGCTGGGCATTGCGGCCCGGCCGGTAGGCGTATTGCTCGGGTGGAAGGTCGGCTTCGAAGATCGGTTCGAGCACTAGCATCGCTGCTGTCATGCACACCCGATCACGCAGGGTCGAGATGCCCAGCGGCCTGAGCTTGCCGTTGGCCTTCGGGATGAACACTCGTCGGATGGGGTCCGGTCGGTAGCTCTCCTGCTTGAGCGCAAGCGCCAGTTCGCCGAGCCACCGCTGCGCGCCGTACATCTCGACATCCGCGAAGTCCTGACCATCCACGCCCGGTGCACCCTTGTTAGAGCGGCACTGGGCATAGGCATGAGCCAAGATGTCCTCGCGGCTGATCTTGTCGTACAGCGCGTAGAAGCGGAAGCCAGGCTCTGCCTTCGCTTTCGCGTGCAACGCCATCTGCAGCTTCTGAACACTGATCGGAGTTGATAGGTTGCCCAATCTCCTGGTCCCTCGCCACTTGCTGCGCTCGTCTTGAACTGAGGCCCCTTCCCTCCACCGGCATTACCCGGCTTCGGCGGTAATACGAACCTCTCCGCCACCCCGAGGCGCCCGACCTGTCCCTCGCGGGCGTCCGGTTGGTCATCGCTGACCGCGCCACAGGGCTTCCCGTGTTGCGTACGCTTTCCTTGTGTGCATGCTGCCGCCCCTACCCCGGCGCAGCGGCTGGGCGTACCACCTCGCTCGTTTCGCCCTGCCGTATCAGCCTTCCCCGAAAACCCAGTCGGGTCGGCCTGCGCATTGTCCTTTTCGAGGTTTGCTC
>DASTZF010000255.1:0-10226 GCA_035764445.1 Burkholderiaceae bacterium | reverse complement strand
CCAAGGTGATCTGATGGCCACCCTCGTCATTGCCGAACACGACCACGGCACGCTCAAGCCCGCCACGCTCAACACCGTGACCGCCGCCGCGGCCTGCGGCGGCGACGTGCACGTGCTCATCGCGGGGGCCAACGCCAGCGGTGCCGCGCAAGCCGCGGCCAAGATCGCCGGCGTCGCCAAGGTGCTGCACGCCGACGGCGCCAGCCTGGCCGAGCAGCTGGCCGAGAACGTCGCGGCACAGGTGATCGCGATCGCCAAGAATTACAGCCACCTCCTGTTCCCGGCCACCGCGCACGGCAAGAACGTGGCGCCACGCGTGGCCGCGCTGCTCGACGTGAGCCAGATCAGCGACGCCACCAAGGTGATCAGCGCCGACACCTTCGAGCGCCCGATCTACGCCGGCAACGCGATCGCCACGGTGCAGAGCCGCGATCCGATCAAGGTGATCACGGTGCGCACCACTGGCTTCGATGCCGCGGGTCAAGGCGGCAGCGCAGCGGTGGAGAGCGTCGCTGCGGTGGCCGACAGCGGCCTGTCGAGCTTCGTCGGTCGCGAGGTCACCAAGAGCGACCGGCCCGAGCTCACCGCGGCCAAGATCATCGTCAGCGGCGGGCGTGCGATGGGCTCGAGCGACAAGTTCAACGAGGTGCTGACGCCGCTGGCCGACAAGCTCGGCGCGGCGCTCGGCGCCAGCCGCGCCGCGGTCGACGCCGGTTACGCACCCAACGACTGGCAGGTCGGGCAGACCGGCAAGATCGTCGCTCCGCAGCTGTACATCGCGTGCGGCATCTCAGGCGCCATCCAGCATCTGGCCGGCATGAAGGACAGCAAGGTCATCGTCGCGATCAACAAGGACCCCGAGGCGCCGATCTTCAGCGTGGCCGACTACGGCCTCGAGGCCGATCTGTTCGCCGCAGTGCCCGAGCTGGTGAAGGCGCTGTGAGCGTCTCGTAGTTGTCTCAACCCGGCAGGCGCCGCATTCGAGCGGCGCCTGCGCCACCTGGAGGTCGCGCCATGAGTTACCGCGCACCGGTCACCGACATGTTGTTCGTGATGAAGGAGCTGGCCGGCCTGGAGGCCGTGGCCAAGCTGCCTGGCTTCGAGGAAGCGGGACTCGACACCGCGCAGGCGGTGCTCGAGGAGTGTGCGCGCTTCAACGAGCAGGTGGTGGCACCGCTCGACCGCGCCGGCGACACCGACCCATCGTCGTGGAGCAATGGCGACGTGCGCACCACACCGGGCTTCAAGCAGGCGTTCCGCCAGTTCGGTGAGGGTGGCTGGCAAGGCCTGCAGCACCCAGCCCAGTTCGGGGGCCAAAGCTTGCCCAAGATCATCGGTGCCGCGTGCGTCGAGATGCTCAACAGTGCGAACCTGAGCTTCGCGCTGTGCCCGCTGCTGACCGATGGCGCGATCGAGGCGCTGCTGACGGCCGGCTCGGCCGAGCAACAGCAGCAGTACATCCCCAAGATGATCGAGGGCGCCTGGACCGGCACGATGAACCTCACCGAGCCGCAGGCTGGCTCGGACCTGTCGCTGGTGCGCTCGCGCGCCGACCCGCAACCCGACGGCAGCTACAAGATCTTCGGCACCAAGATCTTCATCACCTACGGCGAACACGACATGGCCGACAACATCGTCCATCTCGTGCTCGCGAGGATCGCGGGCGCACCCGAAGGCGTCAAGGGCATCAGCCTGTTCGTGGTGCCCAAGTTCATGGTCAACGACGACGGCAGCCTGGGCGCGCGCAACGACGTGCACTGCGTCAGCATCGAGCACAAGCTCGGCATCAAGGCCAGCCCGACCGCGGTGCTGCAGTACGGTGACAAGGGGGGCGCGATCGGCTACCTGATCGGGCAGGAGAACCGCGGTCTCGAGTACATGTTCATCATGATGAACGCCGCGCGCTATGCGGTGGGCATGCAGGGCATCGCGGTGGCCGAGCGCGCATACCAGAAAGCGGTAGCGTATGCGCGCGAGCGCGTGCAGAGCCGACCGGTCGACGGGTCGGCGCCGGGGGCGGCGACGATCATCCACCACCCCGACGTCAAGCGCATGCTGATGACGATGCGCGCGCTCACCGAAGGCTGCCGCGCGATGGCGCTGGTATCGGCGGCCGCGTACGACGCCGCGCACGCGCACCCCGATGCCGAGGCGCGCAAGCGCAATCAGGCCTTCTACGAGTTCATGGTGCCGCTGGTCAAAGGCTTCTCCACCGAGATGAGCCTCGATGTCGCGAGCCTCGGCGTGCAGGTGCACGGTGGCATGGGCTTCATCGAAGAGACCGGCGCCGCGCAGCACCTGCGCGACGCCAAGATCCTCACCATCTACGAAGGCACCACCGCGATCCAGGCCAACGATCTGGTGGGCCGCAAGACGGCGCGCGACGGCGGCGCAGTGGCGCGTGCGGTGGCCGCGCAGATCGAAGCCACCGAAGGCGAGCTGGCCAAGCACGGCAGCGACAACGCCAAGGCGATGCTCAAGCGTCTGCGCGCGGCGCGGCAGGCGTTCCTCGATGTCGTCGCGTTCGTCGTCGAACGCGGCAAGAACGATCCCAACGCGGTGTTCGCCGGCAGCGTGCCGTACCTGATGTTGGGTGGCAACCTGGCGGCCGGCTGGCAGATGGCGCGCGCGCTGCTGGTGGCGGAAGCGCGCCTTGCCGCAGGCGAACAGACCGAGTTCATGCGCGCCAAGGTGCAGACCGCGCGTTTCTATGCCGATCACATCCTGAGCCGGGTGCCGGGCATCCGCGACAGCATCGTCGACGGGGCCGCGAGCGTGAACGACATGGCGCTGGAGGCGTTCTAGATGGCGTTGCCACCGGTTCTCGCGAGGCTGCCGTTGCCGATCATCGGCGCGCCGTTGTTCATCGTCAGCAATCCCAAGCTGGTGATTGCACAGTGCACGTCCGGCATCGTCGGCTCGATGCCGGCCCTCAATGCGCGGCCGGCCGAGCAACTCGAGGAATGGCTGGTCGAGATCACCGAGGGGCTGGCGGCGTGGGACCGCGCGCACCCCGACCAGCCGGCAGCGCCGTTTGCGATCAACCAGATCGTGCACAAGAGCAACGGCCGACTCGAGCACGACATGGCGGTGTGCGAGCGCTTCAAGGTGCCGATCGTCATCACCAGCCTCGGTGCACGCACCGACGTCAACGACGCGGTGCACGGCTGGGGCGGCATCGTGCTGCACGACATCATCAACAACACGTTCGCGCACAAGGCGATCGACAAAGGAGCCGACGGCCTGATCGCGGTGGCCGCCGGCGCCGGCGGCCACGCCGGCGTCAAGAGCCCATTCGCGCTGGTGCAGGAGATCCGCCAGTGGTTCGACGGACCGATCGCGCTGTCGGGCGCCATCGCCAACGGCAAGTCGGTGCTGGCCGCGTTGGCGATGGGCGCCGACTTCGCGTACATCGGCTCGGCGTTCATCGCCACCGACGAGGCACGCGCCAGCGAGTCCTACAAGCAGTGCATCGTCGACTGCACCAGCGACGATATCGTCTATTCGAACCTGTTCACCGGCGTGCACGGCAACTACCTCAAGCCGTCGATCCGCTCGGCCGGGCTCGACCCCGACAACCTGGAACACAGTGACCCGAGCAGGATGAGCTTCGGCAGTGACTACGGCTCCAAGGGCAAGGCCTGGAAGGACATTTGGGGCTGTGGTCAGGGCATCGCCGCGGTGCAGGCGGTGGTGCCTGCGCGCGAGCTGGTGACGCGGCTGAAGCGCGAGTACGAAGCCGCACGCGAGCAGTTGCTGGCGACCACGGCCTGAGCTCAGGAGCCTGCGCGTGGAACGGCTGCTGATCGACAACGTGCGGCCGTTCGACAGCCGACGCGGCACAGTAGGGCCGCTGTCCCGCATCGTTGTTGACGGCGCGCGCATCGCCGAAGTCACGCCCGAGCCGCGGCAGGTCGACGGCGCTGAGCGCATCGACGGCGGTGGCCGTGTCGCGCTGCCCGGGCTGATCGACGCGCACGTGCACGTCACCGCGTACATGCATGACCTGATGGGCCAGGCGTTGAAGCCGCCGTCACTGATCGTCGCCGAGTCGAGCCGCATCCTGCGCGACATGCTGCTGCGCGGCTTCACCACCGTGCGCGACGCCGCCGGTGCCGACTTCGGGCTGCAGGAGGCGGTCGCCAAGGGTCTGTTCGAAGGGCCGCGCCTGTTCATCGCCGGCTTCCCCATCTCGCAGACCGGCGGCCACGCCGACATGCGGCCCAAGGGTGCTCGCATGCGCGAGATGTTCTGCACCTGCGCCGGGCTCGGGCTGATCGGCGCGATCGCCGACGGCGTCGGCGAAGTGCGCCGCGCGGTGCGCGAGCAGGTGCGCAACGGCGCCAACCAGATCAAGATCATGGCCGGCGGCGGCATCGCGAGCCCGAGCGACCCGCTCGAAGGCACCCAGTTTTCGCTCGAGGAACTGCGAGCCGCGTGCGAGGAAGCCGAAGCGGCCAACCTCTACGCGATGGCGCACGCGTATTCGCCGCGCGCGGTGACACGCGCGGTGCAGGCCGGTGTGCGCTCGATCGAGCACGGCAACCTGATCGACGAGGCGACTGCGAAGGTCATGAAGACCGAAGGCGCCTTCCTGGTACCGACGCTGTCGACCTACGCGGCGCTGGCCGACGAGGGCGAGCGCCTCGGCTGGTCGGCCGAGATGCTCGGCAAGCTGGCGATGGTGGAAAAGCGCGGCATCGATGCGGTGAAGATGGCGGTGGCCGCAGGCGTGCCGGTGGTGTTCGGCACCGACCTGCTCGGCCACATGCACGACCGCCAGAACGGCGAGTTCGATCTGCGCGTGCCGGCGATGCGCCCGGTGCAGATGCTGCAAAGCGCCACCTTCACCGCTGCGCAACTGCTGCGCGAGGAAGGGCGCCTGGGCGAGCTCGCCGCCGGCGCCTGGGCGGACGTTCTGTTGATTGACGGCGATCCGACACGTGAGCTGTCGATGCTGACCAAGCCGGAGCGCGGCATCCAGCTGATCGTGCAGGCCGGGCGGATCGTCAAGAACGCGCTGCGCTGAGGGCGCAACGAAAAAAAAGGCCCGCGAGAGCGGGCCCTTCCGAATCGCCTCGAAGGCACCTACTTCAGCGACGTGAACCGCGCCTCCGGCCGATCGTCCGAGCGGTGCACCGTCGTCACGCCTTGGATCATCGCCCATGGCCGGATCTGATGGTGGAGCGGCACGAACAGGAACTCGTCGCGCGTGCGGATCAGGGCATCGCGGATCATCCCATTGCGCTTGGCGACGTCGGTCTCGGTCTTCATCGCGTCGGTCAGTTGATCGACCTTGGCGTCGCTGACCTTCGAGAAGTTGAAGTTGCCGTCAGGTCCCGACGTGCGCGTGCGCACCAGCGACTGCAGCGAGTATTGCCCGTCGTACGTGGCCACGCCCCAGCCGAGCATGTAGGCCGAGGTGTCGAAGTTCTGCACCTTCTGGATGAAGGTGGCCATCGACTCGGCGTTCAGCTTCACCGTGA
This sequence comes from Burkholderiaceae bacterium, assembly GCA_035764445.1. GTDB lineage: Bacteria > Pseudomonadota > Gammaproteobacteria > Burkholderiales > Burkholderiaceae_C > JAEUPI01. The sequence goes on along the minus strand of DASTZF010000255.1, from coordinate 4,740 downwards.
CGCCGATCTTGGCCCACATCGACACCAGCGCGACGCAGATCTTCTCGTCGTTGACGTAGCGGTTGTTCGGGCAGTTCAGCTGGAACTCGAAGCCCTGCGGATAGCCTGCGTCGGCCAGCAACTTCTTGGCCTTGTCGAGGTCGGGTTTCAGCGGCTTGTCGAGGTCGGTGCTGTAGCCGTTGACGCCCGGCGCGACCATGATCGCCGCCGGCACCGACAGGCCGCGCATGATGCTGCGCTTGATCGCCTCGCGGTCGACCGCCAGGTTCAGCGCCTCGCGCACGCGCTTGTCCTTGAACGGGTTCTTGCCCTTGACGTTGGAGTACTTCAGCTCGTTGCTGCCCTGGTCGAGTGCGATGAAGATGGTGCGCACCTCGGGGCCGTCGACGACCTTGAGCTTCTTGTCGGCGCGCAGCTTGTCGATGTCCTGCGTCGGCACGTCGGTCACCATGTCGACGTCGCCCGACAGCAGCGCTGACACGCGGGTCGAATCGCTCTTGATCGGTGTGTATAGAACCTGCGCGACGTTGCCCTTGGCCTTGTCCCACCAGTTCTCGTTGACTGCCATCGCCACGCGCGACTCGGGCTGCCAGCTCAGGATCTTGTACGGGCCGGTGCCATTGACGTTGCGAGACGCGTAGTTCTCTTCCTTGGCCTTGTAGTCCTGCACGTTGGTGGTCTTGTTCTTCTCCGCCCAGCCCTTGCTCATGATGCGGAAGTCAATGATGTTGCGCAGCAGGATCGGGTTGGGCGCCGACAGGATCAGGTCGACCGTGTAGTCGTCGACCTTCTTGACGTCGCTGATGCCGGTGACGTAGATCGCCATCGTGCCCTGCGGCTGGCGGATGCGGCCGAAGCTGAACACCACGTCGTCGGCGGTGAAGGGCGTGCCGTCGTGGAACTTGACGCCCTTGCGCAGTTCGAAGCGCACCTGCGTCGGGCTGACGAAGGTCCACTTGGTGGCCAGGCACGGCTCGACCTCGTACTTCTCGTTGTAGCGGGTGAGCCCTTCGTAGGCGTGCATCAGGATCGCGTTGGTCGTCGCATGGTTCTGCGAGTGCGGGTCCAGCGTCAGGATGTCGTTCTGCGCGGCCCAGCGCAGGTTGGCGGCCTGCAACGGCGCGGCCACCGCGAGCGCGATGGCTGCAACGGCCAGCATGCCCTTCAGTCTCATGGGTCACTCCTGTTTGGGAAGGCCGCCATCGTAGTCGTGTGGGCGCCTTGCGCCGACCGGATTAGCCCTCAGTGCGCGCGACAGCGATCGTGCACGGCTGCCGTGCGGCAGCGGCGCAGCAGATGCACGCCGGCAACCGCATGGGCCGCCAAATGCGCCACCGTTGGCAACTCCCTCTTGCCAGCTTCGCGTCATGTTGCGGTGCTACAGTGCAGCAATGATTCGATAGGTCCTTTCCGTGTCCCCTTGCTGGCTTGTCAGCAGGGCGGGTCGCTAGTCCGCCAACCGGTCGAGCCGGGCCGCGGAAGGTTGCGCAACCCATCTACGAGCCCGTGGAAACCGCGGGCGAAAGGTGAGCGAAAGATGATGCAGCAGTACAGGTCGAACTCGTACCTGTTCGGGGGCAACGCCCCCTACGTCGAGGAGCTCTACGAGGCCTACCTCGACAACCCGGGCAGCGTGCCCGACAACTGGCGGACCTACTTCGACAAGCTGCAGAACGTGCCGTCGGCCGATGGCACGCTGAGCCGCGACGTCGCGCACGCCCCGGTGGTGGAGTCGTTCGCGCAGCGCGCCAAGGCCAACGCGTTCGCGCTGAAGGCCAGCGCCAGCGAGCTCGCTGTGGCGCGCAAGCAGGTGCACGTGCAGGCGCTGATCGCGGCGTACCGCTCGCTCGGCGCACGCTGGGCCGACCTCGACCCGCTCAAGCGCACCGAGCGTCCGCGCATCCCCGAGCTCGACCCGGCGTTCTACGACCTCACCGAAAGTGACATGGACATCACTTTCAGCGCCACCAACACCTACTTCACCAAGGCCGAGCAGCAAACGCTGCGCGAGATCCTGCAGGCGCTGCGCGAGACGTACTGCGGCACGATCGGCGCGGAGTTCATGCACATCACCGAGCCCACCGAAAAGCGCTGGTGGCAGGAGCGGCTCGAATCGATCCGCAGCAAGCCGACCTTCAACAACGAGCGCAAGGTCGACATCCTCCAGCAGCTCACTGCGGCCGAAGGGCTCGAACGCTTCCTGCACACCAAGTACGTGGGGCAGAAGCGCTTCTCGCTCGAAGGCGGCGAGAGCTTCATCGCCAGCATGGACGAGCTGGTGCAGCGCGCCGGCGAGAAAGGCGTGCAGGAGATCGTGATCGGCATGGCGCACCGCGGGCGCCTGAACGTGCTGGTCAACACGCTGGGCAAGATGCCGAAAGATCTGTTCGCCGAGTTCGAGCACACGGCGCCCGAGCACCTGCCGGCCGGCGACGTCAAGTACCACCAGGGCTTCTCGAGCGACATCTCGACGCCCGGCGGTCCGGTGCACCTGAGCCTGGCGTTCAACCCGAGCCACCTCGAGATCGTCAACCCGGTGGTCGAAGGCTCGGTCAAGGCGCGCATGGACCGCCGCGGCGACAAGCTCGGCGACCAGGTGCTGCCGGTGCTGGTGCACGGCGACGCGGCGTTCGCCGGCCAGGGCGTGGTGATGGAGACGTTGGCGCTGGCGCAGACGCGCGGCTACTACACCGGTGGCACGGTGCACCTGGTGATCAACAACCAGATCGGCTTCACCACCAGCGACCCGCGCGACTCACGCTCGACGCTGTATTGCACCGACGTCGTCAAGATGATCGAGGCGCCCGTGCTGCACGTGAACGGCGACGATCCCGAGGCGGTGGTGCTGTGCACGCAGCTCGCGCTCGACTATCGGCAGCAGTTCAAGAAGGACGTGGTGGTCGACATCGTGTGCTTCCGCAAGCTCGGTCACAACGAGCAGGACACGCCGAGCCTGACCCAGCCCCTGATGTACAAGAAGATCGCCGCCCACCCCGGCACGCGCAAGCTGTACGGCGACAAGCTGGTCACGCAGGGCGTGCTGCCGGCCAACGGTCCGGACAAGCTGGTCAAGGACCTGCGCGCCGCGTTCGACGCCGGCAAGCACACGGTCGATCCGGTGCTGACCAACTTCAAGAGCAAGTACGCGGTCGACTGGGCGCCCTTCCTCGGCAAGAAGTGGACCGACTCGGCCGACACCGCGCTGCCGCTGGCCGAGATCAAGCGACTGGCCGAACGCCTCACCACGGTGCCGGGCAACTTCAAAGTGCATCCGCTGGTCGAGAAGGTACTGGCCGATCGTGCGGCCATGGGCCGCGGCGAGATCAACGTCGACTGGGGCATGGGCGAGCACCTGGCGTTCGCGTCGCTGGTGGCCAGCGGCTACGCGGTGCGGCTGTCGGGCGAGGACTGCGGGCGCGGCACGTTCACGCACCGCCACTCGGTGCTGCACGACCAGAACCGCGAGAAGTGGGACACCGGGATCTACGTGCCGTTGGAGCACGTGGCCGACACGCAGGCGCCGTTCGTGGTGATCGACTCGATCCTGTCGGAAGAGGCGGTGCTCGGCTTCGAGTACGGCTACGCCAGCGCCGACCCCAACACGCTGACGATCTGGGAGGCGCAGTTCGGCGACTTCGCCAACGGCGCGCAGGTGGTGATCGACCAGTTCATCGCGTCGGGCGAGGTGAAGTGGGGCCGCGTCAACGGTCTGACCCTGATGCTGCCGCATGGTTACGAGGGGCAGGGCCCCGAGCACTCGTCGGCGCGGCTCGAGCGATTCATGCAGTTGGCCGCCGACCACAACATGCAGGTCGTGCAGCCGACCTCGGCCAGCCAGATCTTCCACCTGCTGCGCCGGCAGATGGTGCGCCAGTTCCGCAAGCCGCTGGTCATCATGACGCCGAAATCGCTGCTGCGCGCGAAGGACGCGACGTCTCCGCTCGGCGAATTCACCAAGGGCGAGTTCAAGACGGTGATCGGGCCGACGCGCGCTGAGATCGAAGCCGACAAGGTCAAGCGCGTGGTCGCGTGCTCGGGCAAGGTCGCGTACGACCTGATCAAGTACCGCGACCAGCGCAAGACGTGGGACGTGGCGATCGTCCGCGTCGAGCAGCTGTACCCCTTCCCACACAAGGCGTTCGCTGCCGAGATGAAGCGCTTCCCCAACGCGGCCGAGGTCGTGTGGTGCCAGGACGAGCCACAGAACCAGGGCGCGTGGTTCTTCATCCAGCATCAGATCCACGAGAACATGAACGAGGGCCAGCGGCTCGGCTATGCGGGGCGGCCAGCGTCGGCGTCGCCCGCGGTGGGCTACGCGCACCTGCATCAGGAGCAACAGAAGACGCTGCTGGAGCAGGCGCTGGGCAAGCTGAAGGGGTTCGTGCTCACAAAGTAGGTTATTGCGGCGACTGCGCACCGCGATAACTCCGCGCGATCGACGCCGACGCCGCGCGTCGGATCATCGCGCGGCGAGTGAACGAGACAATCGAGGGATTCATGTCAATCGTTGAAGTAAAGGTTCCGCAGCTGTCGGAATCGGTGGCCGAGGCCACGCTGCTGCAGTGGAAGAAGAAGCCCGGCGACGCCGTGGCGATGGACGAGATCCTGATCGAGATCGAGACCGACAAGGTCGTGCTCGAAGTGCCCGCCCCGAACGCGGGCGTGCTGTCGGAGATCGTTGTCGCTGACGGCGGCACGGTGACCAGCGATCAGCTGCTTGCGCGCATCGACACCGAGGGC
>DASTZF010000254.1:0-3182 GCA_035764445.1 Burkholderiaceae bacterium | reverse complement strand
ACGAGGAGGTTGAGGTCCAGGTGGGCCAAATTGATTTCATTCATGGTGCATGCACCCTATTCGTTAGACAGCTGATGTTCTGACGACCAGGATCGTCGTCACTCAACACCCGCAAGGAGACCGAGATGAGGGCCGAACCATTCGTCGTATCACCTAAGACATACGAGCCCGCGCTCAACGTGCTGGGCGTGAGCGTGACCGTGCTGGCGTCCAACCAGGCTACGCGTGGCTACGAAGTCACCCGGCAGCAAGGTGAGAAGGGAATGGGTCCGCCGCCGCATAGCCACGACTGGGACGAGTCCTTCTATATCGTCGCGGGCGAAGTCGAGTTCACCTGCTCTGGTAAGACCACAGTATGTTCGCCCGGTACGCTTGTGCACATTCCCGCCAGTACGGTGCATAGTTTTCGCTATCTTGCCGACGGCTGCGATGTCCTTGAAGTGACTGGCCAGGGCGGTACAGCCACGCAGATGTTCACGGCCGTCAGCAGGGAGAGCGCTTCCGGTTCACCTGAGATGCCCAAATTGGTGGAGGTACTGAAGCAAAACGGCGTCACCGTGGCTGCTTGAGCTCAGACGGCGCAACTTGCACGAAGGCTTCAGCGCTCAACAATCGGGCCGTCGCGCAGGCGACGGAACGACTGCTTTCCGACTACCATGAACCACCGGTATGGGTCGACGGTTCATGGTCACCGTCGCCTTTCGGATCATCGGACTAGTCGTCCGAAGTTCCGCTTCAAGCAATCAACTGATCGCAATGAAGAGGCGACGAACTCGCGAGTTCTAGGGATCGCGGTTGCACCGTCGCTTGCTCTATGCGGGTCCGCGACTCGCCCGTTGCGGTCGCTGACTCAGCTGGTCGAGGAGAGAGTTGCATCTCTTGATTCGAGCAGCGGTTAGGCGCTAAATCAGCGGGGTGCGCGTCGCCGGTGAGGCTGCGTCCTCCCCGGGGCGCCGAAGGCCCGATGTGAACGCCAGCCTGAAGAGGGAGGCCGTCATGAAGCGCCGCGATTTGATCGCCACCGCCGTCACAGCGCCCAATCTGTTGCTTGCTGGTTGCGCCAGCCCGGCATCAAGCCCGGACCCCGCGAAGGCGCAAATCACCGTGCTCAACGATGCCTTCGGCCGCGATCCGACTCTGCAGAAGGATTGGGGCTACGCCGCGTTTGTGGAGGTCGGCGGCAAGCGCATCCTTTTTGATACCGGCAACAACGCTGAGGTGCTGGCGAAGAACGCGGCAGCCAAGAGTGTCGATCTCGCGCGCCTCGACTTCGTGGTGATGTCGCATCGCCACGGCGACCATATGGGAGGCATGAGCTACCTGCTCAGCGTCAACCCGAAGGTCAGAATCTACGCGCCCAAGGAAGGCTTCGGCGTCTACGGCGCCGACCTGCCGAGCGCCTTCTACCGCAAGGACGAGTCGCTGCCGGCGGATCAGCGCTACTACGACGGCAAGCCGCCCGACGTGATGCGGTTCGGTAGCGCCTGGCCGCAGGCCAACATCACGTTGGTCGACAAGCCCACGGTGATCGCGCCGGGGATCCATCTGATCTCGCTGGTGTCCGATAAGCCCGGCACGCTCGAGCTGCGTGAACTCTCGTTGGCCCTAGAAACGCCAGACGGCATGGTGATCGTGGTCGGATGCTCGCACACGGGTATCGACAACATCGTCAAGGCGGCCGCGGCGATCCAGCCGAAGATCCAGTTCGTCGCCGGCGGCTTCCATCTTGTCGTTGCCAAGGATGCGGACATTGAGGCAATCGTCGCGACGTTGCGCGACACCTACAAGGTTGCGTACATCGCCCCAGGGCACTGCACCGGTGAGCCGACCTTCGCGGCGCTGCGAAGGGCTTTCGGCGAACGCTACCTTTACGCTGGGTTGGGTAGCACGATCACGCTCGGCGCCGCGCCTCGTGCGGTCGGCGACAGCAACGCCGCACGGCCATTGGCGCTGAGCGACGACGACCTGCGAAGCTACCAGACGCTGTTCGCCGCGAGCGGCGAACGCCGACGCAGGGTGTTCGACAAGCTGCAGCATACGGTGACCCGCGAGGGGGCCTATCTCGGTCAATGGCGGCGCAGCATGCTGGGTTGTTGTTGACGCTTAGCGTCGATCTTGCGCAACGGCACGGAGGCCCACATAGCTGCCGTTCAACTACTTCAGCTCATGGCCGATTGGGTGAGTACGCGACCGCACCGGTAAGCCGCGCTTCGACCTCCAGGGCCAAGTCAGCCGTGGAGCCTCCAGAGCGGTGGCGAGGTTGGGCCACCCGATGAGTTCTTGTAGTGGAACTCTATCGGACGGTCTGACTGTGCATTGGTCAAATCTCAGTTTGTTCGGAGATCTCTAAGGCATCGTCCACCTCAATGCCGAGGTATCTCACGGTTGACTCGAGCTTGGAGTGCCCAAGCCGGAAGCCGACATTGGATCCGCCGTTCAGTGGGGTGCTCAAAGCTTCAAGAGTGACGGCGGAGCGCAGTCAGATGCGAGAACGCTTTCTCTTTGGACGTCACAGCAGCACCAGAAGTAGATAGCCAATGACCCCAATCAGTGCAAAGAGCACCACGGCCGCCCAGTCGCCCCGGGGAAGAAGCGGCGCATTCGACATTGCGCCGTAGCTGACGCAAGAAAGGTGCCGGTGCAGGAGCAACTCGCGCCCGTTGATCCGGCCGAGTTGAGAGCTGCTTCTGGCCGAGCGCGTGAACTGCCGGGCCGGCACAGCTGATATTCGGTTGCCGGGCGCGTGCACGCGCACATGCGCCACCCGAACGCGGGCGGCTTGCTAACGACCAACAGTGCCTGGCGCGGCTGCGCGCCCATGCGGCCGCCCGGGCATCCAGCTCGGGCTGTCGACAGGTCGCCCTGTTGCAGGACACCGCGCCGAGTTCTCGCCGCGCACAATGGTTCCGATGGCGCCCACGCTCTTGCATCCCGGCCGCTCACACCCTTTGGGCTCGCATCCGCTCGCCAGCGGCTCGAACTTCAGCGTGTTTTCGCGTGACGCTCGCCGCGTCGAGTTGCTGCTCTATGACGACGTCGACGCCGCGCAGCCGGCGCAGGTGATCGAACTCGCGCCGACGACGAACCGCACCTGGCACTACTGGCACGCGTTCGTGCGCGGCGTCGCTCCGGGGCAGCTCTACGCCTTCCGCGCGCATGGCGACTTCGACCCAGCCCGCGGA
>DASTZF010000253.1:0-7866 GCA_035764445.1 Burkholderiaceae bacterium | reverse complement strand
TGCCGGTGCACAACTGGCTGCCCGACGCCCATGCCGAAGGCCCGACACCGGTGTCGGCGGTGCTGTCGGGGCTGCTGCTCAACGTGGCGCTGTACGCGGTGCTGCGCTGCAAGGTGCTGACCGACGGCGCGCTGCAGAGCCACCTGGCCGGCCGCATGATGATGGCCTTCGGGCTGGTCTCGGTGGTGGCGGCGGCGTTCTTCCTGATGCGCCAGCGCGACATCAAGCGCATGTTCGCGTATTCGTCGATCGAGCACATGGGCCTGATGACGTTCGCCTTCGGCATGGGCGGCGGCATCGCCAACTTTGCCGGCCTGCTGCACATGACCGTGCACTCGCTGACCAAGTCGGCCATCTTCTTCGCGGTCGGGCATGCGGCGCAGAAGGCCGGCACCCAGGTGATGGACGACATCCGCGGCCTGGTCAAGGTGAGCCCGCAGGTCGGCTGGGGCCTGATGATCGGATCGCTCGCCATTCTCGGCATGCCGCCGTTCGGCGTGTTCGCCAGCGAGTTCCTGATCATCACCACCGCGATGCGACAGCAGCCGTGGGCCACACCGTTCCTGCTGCTGGCGCTCGGCGTCGCGTTCGCGTCGGTGTTCGGGCGCGTGCAGCCGATGGTGTTCGGCGACACCACGCTGAAGCCGCTGGCACACCCGCCGGCGCTGATGCCGGTGTTCGTGCATCTGGGCTTGAGCCTGATGCTGGGCCTGTACGTGCCGCGCTACCTCGACGGCTGGTTCCGCCAGGCCGCCGGCATGATCGGCGGGTGATGATGCGCGTCGGTGACATCGAGCTCGATGCACAGCGCCTGAGCTCACCGCTGCCGCTCTGGCACGCCAGGGTCGACGCGCCCTCGTGGCGCGCGCTGGCCGCGGCGGCGTCCTCGGCAGGCGGGCGCCTGGTCTCGCTGTGGGGCAGCGACGTCGACGGTGATCCGGGTGCCGGGCTCGCGGTGCATGCCGCGTACGCAACGACGCAGGGTCTGCTGTGGGCCGAGCTGGCGCTCGGCGAGCGAGCCAGCTACCCCGACCTGTCCGCGAACTTCCCGTGCGCGGCCCGCATGCAGCGCGCCACCGCCGACCTGTGCGGCCTGTGCGCGCAGGACGCAGCCGACCAACGGCCCTGGCTCGACCACGGCGTGTGGACCGAATCTTGGCCACTGCGCCAGGCCGCCGTGCGTGACCATGGCGAGCCCGGCGACGAAGCGGGCGACTATCCGTTCGTGCGCGTCGAGGGTGACGGCGTGCACGAGATCCCGGTGGGGCCGGTGCATGCCGGCATCATCGAGCCGGGGCACTTTCGCTTCTCGATCGTCGGCGAGAAGGTGCTGCGCCTGGAAGAGCGCCTCGGCTACGTGCACAAGGGCATCGAGCGCCGGTTCACCGAGCTGGCGCCGCTCGATGCGCATCGACTGGCCGGCCGCGTGTCGGGCGACTCGACCGTCGCCTACGCGTGGGCCTACTGCATGGCGCTCGAGTCGGCGCTCGCGCTCGACGTGCCGCCGCGTGCGGCGTGGCTGCGCGCGCTGATGCTCGAGCGCGAGCGCGTCGCCAACCATCTGGGCGACCTGGGCGCACTCGGCAACGATGCGGCGCTCGCGTTCGCCCTGGCGCAGTTCTCACGGCTGCGCGAGGACTGGCAGCGCGAGTCGCGCGAGGCCTTCGGACACCGGTTGATGATGGATGTCGTCGCGCCCGGCGGTGTCACGCACGACATCGGCACCGCGGCGATCGTGCGCCTGCACAAGCAGTGCGATGCGCTGGAGGCCGAGCTGGGGGCGCTGCGCGCCATCTACGAAGAGCACGCCGGGCTGCAGGACCGCTTCATCGGCACCGGCCGCGTCGCGCCCGAGCTGGCGCGCAGCCTCGGCCTCACCGGGCTGGCGGGGCGCGCGAGCGGCCAGCCGCACGACCTGCGGCACGACCATCCATGGCCGCCGTACGACCGCCTCGCGGTGACCGCCGCCGGCTCCGTCAACGGCGACGTCGCGGCACGCGTGGCGGTGCGCTTCGACGAGGCGCGCGAATCGCTGCGGCTGATCCGCGAACTGCTGACTACGCTGCCGGCCGGCGCGGTGTGCGTCGACGTGCAGGCGCCCACCCGCGACGCGCGCGGCGCCGGCTGGATCGAAGGCTGGCGCGGCGAGGTGCTGGTCGCGCTGCGCTTGCACGACGGCACGATCGCGCGCTGCCACTGCCACGACCCGTCGTGGCAGAACTGGCCGCTGCTCGAGCACGCGGTGATCGGCAACATCGTCCCGGACTTCCCGCTGATCAACAAGTCGTTCAACCTCAGCTACTCGGGACAGGATCTGTAGATGTTGAAGCTGCTGCGGCAGATCACGCGTGCGGGCATCTGCACCGAGGCGCTGCCGAGCGTCGAAGGCGTGGCCGTGCAGGCCACCGAGATCCACGACGAGATCCTCGCGATCCTCGGCCAGGCGCTGGCGATCCGCGAGGTCGATGCCGGCTCGTGCAATGGCTGCGAGCTCGAGATCCACGCGCTCAACAATCCCTACTACAACATCGAGGGCCGCGGCATCAAGTTCGTCGCCAGCCCGCGCCACGCCGACCTGCTGCTGGTCACCGGCCCGGTGTCGCGCAACATGGCGCTGGCGTTGCGGCGCACCTACGACGCCACGCCGGCACCCAAGCTGGTGGTGGCGGTCGGCGACTGCGGCTGCAGCGGCGGCATCTTCGGCGAAGGCTATGCGAGCTGCGGGCGTGTGGCCAACGTGATCCCAGTCGACGTGGCCGTTTCCGGCTGTCCGCCGCCGCCGCTGGAGATCCTGCGTGGCATTCTGGCGGCGGTGCGACAGCGCCACGGTGCGCCGGTCCGATCGGACGCCACCGGCGCGGGCACACCCGCCCAATGATCGATCTGCATCCGTTTCGGCCGCGCCTGCTTGACAGCATCGGGTCCTATGACCGGTCGCGCTTGCTGCACGACGTCGGTGCCGGCGTCACGGTGGGCATCGTCGCGCTTCCGCTGGCGATGGCCTTCGCGATTGCCTCGGGCGTCAAGCCCGAGCAGGGCATCGTCACCGCGATCGTCGCCGGCTTCCTGATCAGCGCGCTGGGCGGCTCGAGCGTGCAGATCGGTGGCCCGGCCGGGGCGTTCATCGTCATCGTCTACGGCATCGTCCAGCGCTATGGGCTGACCAACCTGCTGATCGCCACCGCACTGGCCGGCACGCTGCTGTTCGCGATGGGCCTGCTGAAGCTCGGCGCGCTGGTTCGCTACGTGCCGGTGGCGGTGGTGATCGGCTTCACCAACGGCATCGCGATCCTGATCGCGCTGTCGCAGCTGCGCGATCTGTTCGGGCTGGTGGTGCCCGGTGCGCTGCCGGCCGATTTCTTCAGCCTGATTCGCACGCTGGCTGCCCACGCGCACAGCGTCAACCCGTATGCCGTGGCCATCGGGCTGGCCACCTTCGCCGGGCTGATGCTGTGGCCGCGGCTGTTCGCCGGCACGCTGCTGCCTGCGGCGCTGATCGAAGGCCGCACGGTGCGCGCATTCGCGCGCGTGCCGGGGCCGGTGGTGGCGCTGGTGACGATGACGGCGCTGGTGTGGTGGCTGCAACTGCCGGTGGAGACGATCGGCACGCGCTTCGGCGGCATTCCGCGCACGCTGCCCGATCTGACGCTGCCCGCCTTCAGCTGGGAGTCGGCCAAGCAGCTGCTGATCCCCACCGTGACGATCGCGCTGCTCGGCGCGATCGAATCGCTGCTGTGCGCGCGCGTGGCCGACAACATCGCCGCGCAGCCGCGCCACGACCCCAATCAGGAACTGATGGCGCAGGGCGTCGCCAACTTCGTGGTGCCGTTCTTCGGCGGCATTCCGGCCACCGGCACGATCGCGCGCACGATGACCAACGTGCGCGCCGGGGCCACGTCACCGGTGGCCGGCATGGTGCATGCGGTCGCGCTGCTGGTGGTGGTGCTGCTGGCCGCACCGCTGGCGATCAACGTGCCGCTGGCAGCGCTGGCCGGCATCCTGCTGTACGTGGCCTGGAACATGGGCGAGTGGCACGAGTTCATGCGGCTCAAGCGCTTCAGCATCCAGTACCGCACGATCCTGGTGGGCACCTTCGCGCTGACGGTGGTGTTCGACCTCACGGTGGCGGTGCAGGTGGGGTTGATCCTGGCGTGCCTGTTCTTCATCTATCGGATGGGCACGCTGTTTCGCGTGCGGCCTTTTCAACCGGACGACGGCGCGCCGCCGCACGGCGTGCAGGTGTTCGAGCTGTTCGGCTCGTTGTTCTTCGGCGCGGTCGGCAAGATCGAGGCATTGCCGTCGCAGGTCGCGCCGGGCACGCGCGCGGTCGTGCTCGAGATGCATCGCCTGATCTCGATGGACACTTCGGGCCTGGACGCGCTGCAGCAGTTCCACCGCGCGCTGCAGGCGCGCGGCGTCGCGCTGGTGCTGGCCAACGTCAACGAGCAGCCGCTGTCGCTGATCCGGCGCTCCGGCTTCGAGCAGTTGCTCGGGCCCGAGCAGATCGTGCCCACCGTGTCGGCGGCCTTCGACGACCAGCCGCCGTGGTCGGTGAGCGATCGGGCGTGAGCGGCGACGGCCGCGCGGGCCGCCCCGCGCGGCCAGCGTGAAGCCTGAGCCTGCCACCTCCTCACCCCGTAGGAGGCGGCACCCCGCCATCGCTGGACGCTCGGCATGGGGCACACTATCGTGCTTGGCGCCGATGACCTGGGCAAGGAGACCGCATGCGCGCATGGACGGTGGACGCCGACGACATCCGCGTCGCCGAGGATTTCGACGAAGCCCTGCTGCACCGCACGCCCGAGATCGACAGCTTCCTGCGCCAGGATCGCGACGACAAGTTCATCGTCATCGCCACCAAGGGCTTCGGCAAGACGCTGCTGCTGAAGGCGCGGCGCATCCTGTACCAGCAGGACGGCCGTGCGATCTGCCTGCCGAACGACAACCTGCTCGACAAGCCGATCGGCGACAAGATCTTCGGCCGCGAGGCGCTGGCGTTCTTCTCGGCGTCGTCGCTGCCATGGTCCAAGGTGTGGCTAACCGCCATCGCCGTCACGGTGCTCAAGCACGTCGACGGCGTCGGCGGCTTGAAGGTCAACGCCCGCTTGAGTCACCTGATCGGCGACCAGCAGTTGCACAGCGTGATCGACCATTTCGTGCGCCTGCTCGACTTCAACCCGAGCGACCTGCAACGCTGCGCGGCCGACACCGACGGCCATCTGGTGCCGCGGCTGCGGTCGCTGAAGACATCGCTGGCGCTGTTCATCGACGGCATCGACGAGTACTTCAGCAAGCACGTCGAAGACCAGACCATCAGCGCCAGCGTGACCGGCGAACTGGCACCCGACATCTGGTACTACGCGCAGCTCGGCCTGGTCGAGGTGGCGTACCAGCTGCGGCGCATCAATCATCACCTCAAGGTGTTCGCAGCGATCCGCAAGGAAGCCTACGCTCGGCTGCCGCAGCGCACGGCGATGGTGCAGCAGTACCGCGGCAGCGCGGTCGACATCGTGTATTCGCCGGAGAGCCTGCGCGAGATCTTCGTCAACAACATCCGGCTGCTGAAAGCCGACCGCATGGTGCTGCCGGGGCGCCTGCGCACCAATCCGCTGGATGCCTTTCTCGGACGCACCAGCGTGATCGACCCCTACACGCACGAGGAGGAAGACGCCTTCGAGTACATCTGCCGTCACACGCTGCTGCGGCCGCGCGACCTGATGACGATCGGCGAGCGGTTGGCGTCGCTGCGCCCCGACGTGCGGCGCCACGAGCTGCACATGAAGGAGGCCGTCAACCAGGCGGCGATCGAGATCGCCCACGAGTACCTGGCCGAAGTGGCGCCGTACGTCGGCGACCTGGAGCTCGACCGGCTGTTCCAATGCCTGCAGGGCCATGTGCTGAATCGCGCCGAGGCCGAGGCGCTGACCGCGCCCGACGATCCCGACGCCCAAGCGACCGGCCGCGCGCTGCACGCGCTGTACAAGGTGGGGCTGCTGGGCTACGTGCAGCACGATCGCGTGCGCGGTGAATGGCGTCAGCGCTTCCTGCGCCCCGGCGACGCGACGCTGGATCCGAGCGGCACGCTGCCGCGCTCGACCCACTACCTGATCCATCCGGTGCTGGCCGACGTGATCGGCCGCGCCAATCCGGCGTTCTTCCAGCGCGTCGACCGGCTGAACATCATCGGCTACGACAAGCCGTGGCGCGAATCGGTGGCGGCCGAGCCAGCGAGCGCGCACACGCAGCACTATTGCGTGCTGAAAGCCGACGTGCAGGGCTTCGGCAGCCTGATGCGCGCCGGCGCCGACGCCCCGGTGCGGCGCGCGATGGAGTCCGCGGTGCAGCGCTGGTCGCCGGCCTCGGCGATCACCGAAACGGGAGCCGGCGATGCGGCGCTGATCGCCGACGACGATCCGGTGGCGATCGCGCAGACGGCGCGCCACCTGATGGACGAGGTGTACAACACCCCGGGCCAGCCGCGGCTGCGCATCGCACTGCACTACGGCCCCGTGCACACGAGGCCTCAACCCGGCGGCGACGGTGCCGTCATCGTCGGCGGCGACGCGATCCTGTGCGCGTCGCGGGTCGAGCCGTTCGTCGAGCCTGGCCAAATCTGGGCCACCGAAGAGTTTCGCGAGCAGTTGCAGCTGCGCCCGTCGCTGTGGCGCACGACGGCGATCCCCGCCGCCGACGGCGACGAGCGGATCAACGTGCGCAAGAACGGCGGCGACGAGCCCGATCTGTGGGTGCGCCTGTATCGCCTCGAGTTCTGAGCGCCCGCGGCCGCGCGCCGGCGGCGCGCTCGTGAGCAGCGCGGTGGCGCCCCCGCGCATCGTCATCGTCGGCGGCGGCATCGGCGGCTTGGCCGCCGCGCTGTTCCTGCGCCGGGTCGGCGTCGACGCCACCGTCTACGAGCAGGCGGGCGCGCTGCGCGAGGTCGGCGCCGGACTGGTGGTGCCGCCGAACCTGGTGCGGCCGCTGCTGCGGCTCGGGCTCGGGAGCGCGCTCGAGCGCGTGGCCGTTCGCCTGGAGGCCGCGTGGGAGTTTCGCCGCTGGCAGGACGGTCGCGTGCTGTTCGAGCAGCCGATGGGATCGGTGTGCCGCGCGCTGTACGGCACCGATTGCTACGTGGCGCACCGCGCCGATCTGCTGCAACTGCTGCAGCACGCGCTGCCCGCGCCGCAGTTGAAGCTCGATCACCGCTGCATCGCGGTGTCGATGCGCGCCGACGGCGTGCAGCTTCGCTTCGCGCGGCGCGATGGGCCCGACGTCGTCGTCGAGGCCGATGCCGCGATCGGCGCCGACGGCATCCACTCGGTGCTGCGCGCGGCGGTGGCCCCCGACGAGCATGCGCGCTTCTCGGGGCTGTGCGCGTTTCGCTGCCTGGTCAACGCGGCGCAGGCGCCGCCGATGGCGCTGCGGCCCGTGCAGACGCTGTGGCTCGGCGCCGGCCGCCACTTCGTGCACTACCCGATCAGCGCCGGCCGCCTGGTCAACGTGGTGGCGATCGTGCCGGCCGGCGCGTGGCGCGACGAGTCGTGGACCGCCGACGGCGACATCGCCGAGCTGAGCGCGCAGTTCGCCGGCTGGGACGAGCGCGTGCAGCAGCTGATCGTCTCGGCCAGCAGCACCAAGCGCTGGGCGATGTACGACCGCAACCCGCTGGAGCGCTGGTCGGTGGGCCGCGTCACGCTGCTCGGCGATGCCGCGCACGCGATGCTGCCGTTCTTCGCGCAAGGCGCGGCGCAGGCGATCGAAGACGCGTTCGTGCTGGCGGCATGCCTGCGCGACGCTGATCGTGCGTCGGCGCCGCAGGCGCTGCAGCGCTATGAAGCAATCCGCCGGCCGCGCGCGAGCCAGGTGCAG
>DASTZF010000252.1:0-17142 GCA_035764445.1 Burkholderiaceae bacterium | reverse complement strand
TCAGCTTAGAGCATCAGCGTCGGCCAGGGGAGTTTTTCAACAGAATTGGCCGTTAGCGGACCTCTGCGCAGGCTCCGGCGAGTGGCGATGGTCTTGCCCACGCCATTCAGGCGCATCAGCTTGACCGCGCGCTCGTATATGTGACGGGTCGCGGGTTGGCGGGTGGCGGGTTGCTGAGCCCGAAGGCGAGCCAATCCTCACCGAACAGTTCGACCGGATGTTGGGTCCGCTCAGAGCCGTTGCCGCAACGCATCCTGTCTCTGGCGCAGTATTGGTCGCATCCCCAGCAAACCCGTTCAGGGTGCGGGGGTAGTGTGGGAAAGGGCTTGCTCACGGTCGGCGTGGTGTGGCGCTTAAGGAACGTGCTGTGCACCGTACGCAGCCAAGGTAGACGCAGTTGTCGTGCAGTCTGTTGAAAGCTGTTGAATGCAGTGGCGAATACCGAAGGGGTCTGCGAACTAACCGAGCTAGTCGTCGCGGGCATCACGCTGACATCGGCCCGAACACTGAGTCGTGCCTGAGGCGATGCTTGGACTCACCCGCAGGCGTTGGGCAACGTCGCTTGACGGCGTGATGACTGACATTGGGGTACAGCAGGCGACATGCGAACCTTTGGTGAGGCTCATTCGGGGGCTGTAAGGTGTCCTGATTGAGACCTCTACCTACTACTCTCCGCAAGGGGCCGATACGCCCTACTGCGTGAAAGAATCCAGCTTTACACGCATCGGATTCTCAGCAGTGACCAACGCAGTACAGCACCGTGTAGTTCACCCAGATCCACTGGGAAGGCTCATTGGCCTGCACACCCAGCATCGACGACTCATCCACCTAGTGGAGGAGTTGAAAGTGCTCAACGAACCTACGGATCGCCTTGAGGCCCTCGTCGAGAGCATGCGCAGGGAGTCCCGCGCGCTGCTATCGACCGTCGAAGTCGCGCGGAACGACACCAAGTTCTGAGGTCAAGCCGCAGATCAGAATGGTCCCCTCTAGCGATTGCAGACGCTGGAGACGAGACCCTATCGACTCATACGAGGTGTTCAGCCTCAAGGACCGCTTTCGACCAGAGAAGTCCTAAGGGACCGTCTCCTAACGACCCATAGCCGCCTGTCGTGCCCAAGAGAAGCGGCCCTTCAGAGAATTCGATGAATGGCCCCAGCAGCGGTAGCCCGCCTGGGCCAGCAAAGAGCGGTCGGTCAACGGTGCTCTCGGCGAATAGCCTTCTCTGAGGTGGTCATCGCGATCAGCGTTTGCGCGCCAGCGTGAGGCCGTCGCCGACGGCCAAGAGCGAGAGGTCGATGCGCTCGTCGCGATGCAACTTGCTGTTGAGCGCCTGGAGCGCGGCGGTATCGGCATCTGCGGCCGGGCGGGCAACACTGCCGTTCCACAGCACGTTGTCGATGGCGATCAAGCCCCCTTGGCGCAGGAGCTTCAGACAGCGTTCGTAGTAGACGTCGTAGCCGGTCTTGTCTGCATCGATGAAGGCAAAGTCGTACCGTCCCGCCTCACCCGCTGCGAGTCGGGCGTCCAGGGTCACAAGCGCTGGCGCCAGTTGGAGGTCGATCTTGTGGGCCACCCCCGCTGCTGCCCAATGAGTCCGCGCGATACGCGTGTATTCATCGCTGAGGTCACAGGCCAGGAGATACGCATCATCCGGCATCGCGAGGGCCACGGTCAGGGCGCTGTAGCCCGTGAAGACACCGACCTCGATGGCGCGGCGCGCACCGATCAACCGCACAAGCAACGCCATGAACTGGCCCTGCTCCGGCGAGATCTGCATGAAACTCTGCGGATGCGTGTTCGTCACCGCTCGCAACGCAATCTGCGCCGCGTGTTCGCGCAGAGATTGCTCGAGCAGGTAAGCCCTGAGCGTGTCGTCGAGATTCAGAATGTGGCGAGGACGAGACATAGGAATGACCCGCGTGTTGGGTGGACGTGTTCTGTTGCAGAGCAACAGCTGCCGAGCGTTCGTCAAATCCCCTTATGACTCGACCGTGATGCCGGCCGACCGTATCAAGGGCGCCCAGTAACGCTGCTCGGCCGCAATGCGGGCGGCAAGCTCGGCCGGGCTGCTGGCGACCGGCATCAACCCCAACTCTGCGAAGGCGGCGGCCAGTTCAGGCTGCGCGATCGCGGTGCGGATGGCTTCAGCGGCGCTGTTCACCGATGGTGCAGGCGAGCGAGCGGGCATGAAGAACGCGAACCAGTCGAGCATCGCCATGTCACGAAAACCCTGTTCAAGGAACGTTGCAATGTGGGGAAGAAAGCTGCTGCGCTGCTTCCCCGACGTGGCCAGTACCCTCAGCTTGCGCGCCGCGTGATGTTGCCGCAGCAAGCCTTCGGGCAGGATCAGGCTGGCGATCTGTCCGCCCAGCAGAGCGATCACCGCCGACGCTCCGCCGTTGTAGGGGACGTGCAGCAAGGCCACGCCGGAGTTGTTCACGAGCAGCGCACCCAGCAGATGCGGCGGCGTCCCGGTTCCTGGCGAGCCGAAGTTGGCGAGCTTCGGGTTCGCGCGGCACCACCCGAGGAATTCACCGACGGTGCGCACCGACTCGGGTACCGCCGGGCCAACTGCCAGCGCAAGCGAAGCCTCGGCCGCAAGCGACACCGGCTGCAGGTCCTTGAGCGGGTCATACGCCAGCATCTTGTAGACATACGGATAGATCGTGGCCACCGCACCTGGCGCCAGCAGCATGGTCGACCCATCTGCAGGGGCGAGCCTGAGTACGCTGACGGCGATCTGTCCGGCCGCGCCGGCGTGGTTCTCGACAATCACGCTTCGAGCAAGTCCACCGGCCAGCTGATCGCCGATCCGGCGTGCTACCGAATCAGGAATGCCGCCAGCGGCGAAGCCGCACAGGATGCGAAGCTGCTCGATCTGCGTCTGTGCGGCCGCCACACGCGGCGCATCGAGGACGAACAACGCGCCGAGACTCCCGACCGAACGGATGAATCGGCGGCGCGTATGCTGAGTGTGCGATTCCATGGGTCTGCTCCTTCGACTGCAACGAGGGCCCGGATGGAGATCATTAGCCCCTGCCGGGAGACGCCGAGGAAGACGCGCAATGTGTAATGGTGATGCGATGCTTGCATCATCCAAATGGCGCTTCGCGTCGCGCGTAGCCGAATACGCGGAGGATCTGTCATGCGCTTGGCACAGATCGAGCAGTTCATCGCGGTGGTCGATACCGGCAGCATCCGCGGCGCCGCGCGACAGCTCGGCATCTCCCAACCGGCGCTCAGCCGGGGCCTGCAGCAACTCGAGGAAGACCTCGGCGTGCAGCTGATGCAGCGCACCGTGCGCGGCGCTTCGTTGACGTCGGCCGGCAGCGCGTTCCTCGCCCGCGCGCGGGTGGTCCACGCTGAGTTGCGCAAGGCCGCCGACGACGCGCGGCGCGCGGTCGACGCCGGCGGCGGGCTGGTATCGCTGGGCCTCAACCCGGTGGGCGTGCTGCTGTTGCTGCCCGAGCTGGCGACCACGCTTCAGCGTGCGCGGCCGGGCACACGGATGCGCATCATGGAGACGGCGCCCGGCGCGGCTCTTCCGCTCGTGCGTGACGCCATCCTCGACCTCGCGGTGACCCAGCGCACGCGCGCGAACCTGGCTGCGGAACTGAGGTTCCGGCCGCTATTCGAGATTCAGTTGCACATCGCGGTGCGCTGCGGCCACCCGCTGGCCGGCACTCGCGCGTTACGCGAACTGTCCGACGCGTCTTGGCTATCGATGACGCCGCCGGGCAGCTCGGACGACATAGTCAGCCAGTCTTTCCTGGCGATCGGGCGGCCCGCTCCCGTGCCCGCCGTGCACTGCAGCTCGTTCTCTGTGGCGCTCGAGCTAATTGCCGCAACGGAGATGCTCGGAGTGCTACCACCGCACCTGCTACAGACGTCCGTACGCGCGGGCAAGCTGGAGGAAATCCGTCTCAAGCAGCCGCTCGTACCCCTGGTGGTTGGCCTCTACACGCGGCCCGACACGCCTCCCACCCCGGCGGCTCGCGCCACAAGCCAGATCATCGTGGCGATCGCGCGCCGGATCGCTGCGACCGGGGGACTCCGCACTACGGAGCCAATCGTTGGCGCTAGAGCAGATGCCGACGAGCGACGCGAACCAGAGGTAAAGAATCGGTCGAGGTACGTTCCATCTTAGGCAGAGCAGGCCGCAGAGGTGCTGGACGAATGCGCCGCCGACCGGCCGCTTTGTGGCGCCATCACCGCCCGACCGTTGATGGCCGAAAGCTCCAGTACGGCCCGGCACCACATAGCCACCATCAAAGGCGGCCGCCTCGGCACGATGTCGCGAGCGGCCGCGCGCGACTACCCTAGATCTCCATCTGGTCGGAGATCTCGAGCGCGTCATCGACCTCGATGCCGAGGCATCTCACCGTCGACTCCAGCTTGGAATGTCCAAGGAGCAGCTGCACGGCGCGGAGGTTCTTGGTGCGCCGATAGATCAGCGTCGCCTTGGTCCGCCGCATCGAGTGAGTTCCGTAGTCAGCTCGGTCCAGCTCCAGGTCGTCGACCCAATGTCCAAGGATCCGAGCGTACTGTCGGGTTCCCAGATGAGGCGAATCATGGCGCCGGCTCGGGAACAAGAAGTCCTCGGCCTCAACCCTGCTTGCTTGATCCACGCCTGCACTGCGTCCCGGGTGGCCTGCGTGATCTCGAACTGCACAGGGCGCTGGGTCTTGTGCTGCATCACGATGGCGCGTGCCGCCACCTGGTCGCCATGGCACACATCCCGGACCTTGAGGCCTACCAAGTCGCATCCGCGCAGCTTGCTGTCGATGCCGAGGTTGAAGAGCGCGAGTTCGCGCACCCTTCCCTCCATCTGCAGGCGGACGCGCAGAGCCCAGATGTCTTTGAGCTTGAGCGGCGCCTTCTGGCCGACGATCTTGCCCTTGTTCCAAGGCTCGCGATGGATGGCATTGCCTGCGGTTCCCATGATGGTCTCCCATCGAATTGAGGGCCGGGCAGGATGCGCGTTCAGGGCAGGTATTCGGTCATGCGGCAGAGGCGGACAAGCTCCTCGACCGAAGGTCAGCTTTAGGGAGCATTGGTGAATTCACCGTCTCGGCCAGGAGTGAATGCACAACCGGGAGGCGGAGAGCGGTCACTCGACCGATGGTTTCGCAAACAAGCGCGTAGCATCCGCGTCCGCGGCTCCACCACCACGCCGCTCTCGACTGCGTGAGGCTATTGACCCTGCATGTTGGTCAGGGGTTGCAGCATTGCCTTGACGCGGTTGGCGCCGCCCTCGGACTGAATCCACCCGAGCAACGCCTGGCTGGCCACTGGCACGCTCGCGCTCGGACTGATCGCGTTGCCGGGTTCGGCCTCGGCGAACACCGCACTGGCCCAGGTGCCGGTGGCGCCGTCGAAGCGGTTCATCGCGATGTTGCTGCGCGAACCATCGTTAGGGAAAGTCCCTTCGAACTGCTGCCAAATCGCGATGGCATTGCCCAGCGGATCGACGCGGAGATCGGCGCCGCGAAACGGCTGCGCAATGCTGCCGCCCACGGCGCTGTCGATCACCTGAACCGCGCTTGAGGCGACCCCGGCTTTGTCCAGGCGGATTGCCTTGAGCGCCGTGCGCATCGGCACGGTCTCGGTCCAAATCAGGAGCGCGTTGCCGGCGGCATCGCTGCCGATGCCGTTGCGCCGAAACTGGACGTTCTGCCCGGCGCTGCCCGGCACCAGCGTCTGTGCCTCACTCCAGATTCGGGTGCTGCTCGTGAAACGCGCGATGCGGAGCTCGGAGCCCCCTGGCCCGCCACCTGGGGGTCCAAGAAAAAAGTGCTGCCATGCCAACAGGAAGTCGCCGCCGGAGGAAGCGGCCAGCCCGAGATGGTCGTTGCCGCCGTCGACTAGGCTGCCAGGCACCACGCCGAGTATGTCGCATTGATCGAGTGCCAACTTAAACGCCCAGTCCCCCGTGCTCCGTGAAAAATAGTTACTCGCAATGAGGTCAAAGGTGTGCTCCCCATTGTTGAAGGTAACGAGCGCATTTCCGCTGCCATCCAGCAATGCCGCCGGGCCGAAGCTGGAGCCGAAGCCGTTGGTGCCGAAGTTCTGCTCGATCGCAGCTTCCGGCGCCCAAATACCACTGGCAGCGTCGAAGAAGCGCCCACGAACAACACCCGCTCCAGCGACGTACACGGCGAGCACGGCGCCGGTAGCATCGCTGGCGACGCGTGGCTCCCTGGCGTTGGTGTTCAGCGGCACCGGCTGGGCCCACGCGCCGGCGCCCGTGTCGAAGCGCGCGCTCATCACAACGCCGCTTTCAAGCTGAGGATTGTTGGGCACCTCGTGCCAGGCGACCACCGCATTGCCGCTGGCGTCGATCGTGATATCGAACTCGTCGATATCGGCGCTGCTCGCCTCGATGTTGATCGGGCTACCCCACACGCCTGTAGCTGCGCTGTAGCGGTTGGCCCACAGGTTGTGACGCGAGCCGTCGTCGGCCTGCCAGGCCGCGAAGCCATCGCCGCTTGCGCTGCGCGCCACGCGCAGGCTAACGGGATTGCCGGTCGCGCCGCTGTCGATCGACAACGCCGTGCCAACGACCAGCGGCTCCGCCGCCGGCGGCAGCTGTGTTGAGCCAGGATCTGGTGCGGGCATCGCGACGGAGTTCGACGAAGGTGCGTTGCCAGCACCTCCGCCACAGCCGCCCACGGAGACAAACAGTGCAGCGCAGCCAACCCGGAGCATGGCCACCAAGACCGCCGAGAGATGGCGGGTCGGAACCGTCTGGCTTGGCAAGCGCATAGCAGCCTCCGCATGAAGCCGCGCCCGCGGCGCCTAAAGGCAATTTGCGCACCTGTGGCGTCGCACATACAGGTGGCACGCGTGGCGCCGCTGCGCCAGGCGTGTCTCAAGCTTCAGGTGCGCCATCCCCGGGCGTTGCATGGATAACCACCGCCAGGGTGGCCGTCGTCGGCGCCGTTGCGCACCCGCGCGTGTCGACCAAAATCCTTGCGCTGAGGGTACGACGACGATAGGGTCGACTCGCTCGGCCTCGGCGTCAGTTTCGAGCGTGGCGCCACCCGCCGTGCGTCAGCCTTGAACGTCCGCTTGCGCATTGTTCGTAGGGCCGCCCTGGGTTGTGAGCTCCAACTGGCGCCTTCGATCAGAGGACATTCGAAATGTCGCACTGAAAGGGCGCGTCGTTAAGGTCGGCAGTGCCGCTGGAAGCGGACATTGGAGCAGCTGGCGCTCGAGCGACAGCAATATGGGTGAGACCGTGACTTCAGGGCGTGGACGTCACCGACAGCAACCGCTGCAGAACGGTCACTCGGCGCAACGCAGCGAGTGACAGCAACGGGTCTCGAAAGCAGACGAGTAGTGATCGACTTAAGCTCTGGGGTAGGTAATTAGGCGTCACCAAGTACTCTGAGACCGAGCGGCGTCTCAATTGTCGCGACCAAGCGGCTCACTGAATCATGCAGGACTGTGACTCGTGGTGGCATGGCGAAGCCAATGCGGGAGAGCAGGCTGCTTACCCTTGCAGGCTCCGGGTGCCGGACGCACAGCTCGCGAAGACACAGCCCCGATTCAGGGAGCACCGCTGCCGGATGCGTCGCGCTTGAGCGTTGAATCAGCAATGGCGCGGCACCCGAAAGTGGCAGCGCACCGTCGGCGGTAGCCGTCATCTGCCATGTGCGGCCGTCCCGCTGCATCGTCTCGATGAATCCTAGGTCGGGTGGTGCGGCTGATTGAATGTGGTCAGTGCTCGCGACCCATCCTGCCAAGCGCGCCGCTGGAATAACCCCATCGAGGCCGAACCATCTCGGCCTAGCGATGGGCGCCGCCTCGGGATCGACGGCAGCCACTTCAAGATAGACAGACGAACCCAGTGCCAAGAGGAGATTGTGCGAACCCATGTGGGGATGCTTCCTCCCCGGGCCAGGCGCGACACCAAGTGCTTCCAGCACCCACCGAGACCCCACTGCGAGCGATGGTGCGACGACCACGAGGTGGTCAAGCCGAGAGACCATGGTTCGACGCTGCGGCGCCTGTTGCTCACGCACTACCGAGTGCGCACTTTATGGGTAGCGGCCCTACTGGCGGGTGGCCAGGATTTGAGACGCCTGCTTCCGACCCAGAGTTCGCAGCGCGGCAATGGCCGGCATGTACTTGTCGCGCGGCCGAGCCTTGCCTTCTTCCCACTTGTAGATAGCCAGGCTCGACGCGCCAAGCAAAAGGCCACATTCGCGGGCAGAGAGACCCAGGCGCTTGCGATGTGAAGCCAAACCCTTGGCGCTGAAGCGAAAGTTGCCGGTGTCCTCGTCGCTTCCATTGCGCGTCGGCGCGTCGGGGGACACCTTCTTCAGGCGTCTGAGATGCTGCTCAAGAGCAGCAGCCCTTTGCTTCAAGGCGGCGATCTGCGTCCGGTACTCGCGAACGGCCCGCTTCAGCTGGGTTGTCTCCGTCTTTATTTCCTTGCGGGCAAGGCGCGAGATCTCGCCCTTCAGGGCGGAAGCAATGTTTGGCATGGCGTTGGATTGTGCCGCAGCGCCGCAAGGCACCCGAGAAGCGAATACTCATGGCACATGCTTTGCCGGTGCCACGGCGGACGACGGCGAGCGAGCGCAGGCGCTGAAAGGAAGTCTGAATGACGGACGAACTGAGGCAACGCAGCGGGCAGGATCGCAGCCGTATCAACGTTCACGAGGGCCACGAGGTGCGCTACTGGGCACGCAAGTTCGGTGTCTCGGCGGAGATGCTGATGGACGCGGTGCAGGCCGTCGGTGATCGCGCCGATCGCGTCGAGCAGCACCTGAGACGCAAAGGGCCCGTCCGAGCTGAACCATAGCGTCCAAAGCGGGAATAGGAGAGAAAAGAGGGCAGTACGCGGTGTCGGCCCTGCCGGAACTGCGCCCAATGCTACGGAGTGAGACGCCGAAACCTTCTCAGACCCCGAAGTCGACAAAGGCGCTGTTCGATCCGCGCGCGAGATCGGCCCGGCCGTACTCGCAAAGGTCAGTGTTTGGCGTGACCGAGCGAAAGAACTGGTCCAGCGTTTCCGGCTTGCGATCGAACTGCACGTTGGTGAAGTAGTTCGGCCACTTGCCGATGCGGAACTGGTCGAAGAACAGCTGATCGTTGGGCGCGGGCTCTACCGTCGCGGCGAGTGCTGTTGCCGGCGCGTCCACGACGTGGTTGGTCCGCCAGGTAGACCGGGAAGCCACGGCGCAAGAAGAGGGTCTGGAAGCCCTCACGTCCGTCAGAGGTGGTCTCCCAACTGCGGGCCGACTGGAGGCGCCGTGCAGCATGATGATCGGCAGCGCCTTGGGGTCCTTCGGCACTTGGTAGAAGGCATAGAGGTGGTCGCCGTGGAAGCTCTGCCCCGACGCCGTCGGCTTGTTGTTGTCGTAGCTTTCAGGGGTCGTCTTCACAGTACCGCCGACAGCAAAGCTACCCTGGGCTTGAATCAGCAAAGGGCCCGCGGCGTTGTCCTGGGCGTCGCGGTGAGTGGCCCAGCCGGTAGCCAGGGCTGTCAAGGAAGCGGCAGCGGCCAGCAGGATTCGGGGGGCTTCCATGGTCAACCTTTCGATGCGGCCGCAAGGGCCTGCGTGAGTGCCTCGCCTGCTCGTTTCGCGGCGCCTGCGTCGACCTGCTCGGCCAGCAACCGCGCAAGCTGCCGCAGCTGCGCGGCGGTCAAACCCACGCGCAGACTGGCCCGCATGTGCGAGCGCAACTGCGCTTCGGCACCCGGCGTTGCCGCGAGCGCGCCCACGGTGGCCAGCTCGCGGCTTTGCCAGTCGAGGTTGTCGCGCTCGAAGATGTCGCCGAACAGATTGGCCTGCAGGAACTGGTTGATGACGGGAGCGAAGTCGAACACCTTGTGTCCGTGCTGGATGACTGGTCACAGACTTTCCCCGGATACCACGCGTACTACGCCACCCGCAGCGCTTCCCCCGCGTTGGGTCTTGCTGTCGAGGCTTTGCGTCAGGTGCCGGAGCGTCGAGGTCGACTGACTGCTTCTTGCAATCGCCAAGGACAGCAGCGGGTCGGGTGCGGACGGTTCCTTTGAGTCTGCGGCCAGATGCGGACACCGCGCGGCTCGCTGGGAAGCCTAGAACCGGTGTCTGGCAGCCGCGGCGTCCCACTTGCATCGCGCCGAGTAAGATCCCGCGCATCGGCAGGGCGAGGGGCTGAACATGAGATGCCCGAAGTGCCAGCAGGAGAACGCGCCGGGCGCGCGTTTCTGCATGCACTGCGCCACGCCACTGACACCGCGTTGTGCTGCATGCCACAGCGAGTTGCCGGCCGGTGCACGCTTCTGCCCACAGTGTGCGCATCCGGTGGTTTCCAACGTCGAGCCCGCGGTGGCCGCCGTGCCGCGGCATCTCGCCGAGCGCATCCTCGAATCGCGAGCGGCAATCGAAGGCGAACGCAAGCAAGTCACGATCTTGTTCGCCGACATGAAGGGTTCGCTCGAAATGCTCGCCGACCGCGACCCTGAGGAGGCGCGCCGCATTCTCGATCCCGTATTGCAGCGGATGATGGATGCGGTGCACCGCTTCGAAGGCACCGTCAATCAAGTGTTGGGCGACGGCATCATGGCCTTGTTCGGTGCACCACTGGCCCACGAGGATCATGCGGTGCGCGCATGTTTCGCGGCACTGCGTCTGCAGGAGTCGATCGCTCGCTACACCGAGCAAGTCAGGCGCACCCACGGTGCGGAGGTGCAAATCCGCGTCGGTTTGAACTCCGGGGAGGTCGTGGTGCGGTCGATCGGCAGCGACCTGCGAATGGACTACACGGCGGTCGGTGCCACGACCAGCTTGGCCGCGCGCATGGAGCAGCTCGCATCGCCCGGCACCACACGTCTGACCGCCGCGACCTTGGCGCTGGCCGAGGGCTACATCGAGGCGAGGCCGCTTGGGCCGATTCCGGTCAAGGGCATGGCCGAACCGGTGCAAGCTTACGAGCTGGTGCGCGATGCCGACGCGCGCACCCGCTTGCACGCGCGCCGCTTGGGTGGCCTCGCACGCTTCGTAGGCCGTGACACCGAGATGGCGCAGCTGCGGCGCGCGGCCCAGCTGGCCGGCCGGGGGCACGGCCAGATCGTTGCTCTCGTCGGCGAGGCTGGTGTGGGCAAATCAAGGCTGTACTACGAGTTCGCGCGCACACCCGATGTCCAGGGATGGCGTGTGCTGGAGGCGAACTCGGTGTCCTACGGCAAGGCAAGCTCGTTCCTGCCGGTGGCCGAGCTCTTGCGGGCGTACTTCCGCATCGATCGGCGCGACGATTCACGCGCAATCCGCGCCAAGGTGACCGGGTCACTGCTCACGCTGGACGAGGCCCTGCGCGATGTCGTGCCGGCGGCACTTTGGCTGCTGGATGTGCAGATTGACGACAGCCCATTCGCCCAACTTGATTCGACGCAGCGGCGCCGAGTGACGCTCGACGCCATGAAGCGCCTGGTCCTGCGCGAGAGCCAGCTGCAGCCGATCCTGGTCGTCTTCGAAGACCTGCACTGGATCGACGCGGAGACCCAGGCTTTCCTCGACCTCTTAGTCGACAGCGTGCCGGCCGCGGCAGTGCTGCTGGCGGTCAACTTCCGCCCCGAGTACGCGCACGGCTGGGCCGGTAAGACGTTCTACCAACAGCTGCGCATCGATCCTCTACCAGATCAGAGCGCCGCCGAGCTGCTGGGTGAGTTGCTCGGCACCGACCGGAGCGTGGACCCGCTGAAGCATCTGCTTGCCGAACGCACGCAGGGCAACCCGCTGTACATCGAGGAGAGCGTCCGCACGTTGATCGAAACGGGGGTCCTCGCGGGTCCGCGAGGCCAGCACCGGCTGATTGGCCACTTCGATCCCTTGTCGATCGCGCCCAGCGTGCAAGCGATCATCGCAGCCCGCATCGATCGACTCGACCCGGGAGACAAGCGGCTACTCGAGGCGGCGGCGGTGGTCGGCATTGATGTGCCCTATGTGCTGCTGCGCGTAGTGGCTGAACGGGCTGAGGATGAGTTGCGCAGCGCATTGGCGCGGCTTCAGGCCGCCGAGTTCCTGTACGAAGCGCGGTTGTTCCCCGAACTGGAGTACACGTTCAAACACGCGCTGACCCACGACGTCGCCTACGCCGGGGTGCTTAGCGAGCGCCGGCGCGCGTTGCATGCCGCGATTCTCGGCGCGGCGGAGCAGTTGCTTGGCGACGACGCGATCGGCCGCTACGTTGAGCGGCTGGCCCATCACGCGGTGCAGGCGGACTCGGTACCGAAGGCGCTGCACTACCTTCGCCTCGCCGGTGCCAAAGCCGCGGCACGGTGCGCCAACCGCGAAGCGGTGGCGTCCTTCGAACACGCACTGACACTGCTCAATGGTCTGCCGCAGACCCCCGAGATCCTGCGTCAGGCGCTCGACATCCGCATGGCACTCGGGCCGGTGCTGATGGCACTGAAGGGCGACAAGGCGCCGGAGATCGAGGCGCTGTACCAGGGTATGCAGGATCTGGTGACGCGGCTCGACGACCGTGAGCGCCGTTTCCCGGTGCTGTGGGGCCTGTGGCGCACTGCGTATGGCGGCGAGCGCTTCGACGAGGCACGCGCCGTCGGAGAGCGTTTGCTGGAGAGTGTTCGCGATGGCGGCGACAGCGGCCTGTTGCTGGAAGCGCACCACACGTTGTGGCCCACGCTCACTGGCCTGGGTGATGCGCGCGGGGCGCTGCATCACGCGGAGCGCGGTATCGCGCTCTACGACCGCGCGCGCCACGGATCGCTGGCGGCGCTCTACAGTGGCCATGACGCCGGAACCTGCTGTCGCATGAACCGGGCGTTGAGCCTGTGGATCCTCGGTTGTCCCGATCAGGCGGTGGTCGCGTTGGAGGACGCGCACCACCTCGCCGATCAGGTGGGCCATCCGCTGTCGACCTTCTTTGTCCACTTGTTCGACGCTCTGGTGAACTATCAGCGCGGCGACATATCGCGCACCACCATGCAGGCGCGGCTGGTGGTCGATATCTGCGAGCGCTATGCACTGGCGAATTGGGCGGTGATCGGGCATGTTCTGCTAGCCGCCATCGCGCGCGATCCGCCGCCGATCGAGCGACTGGTCGAGCTGCAGGCCGCGGCTTGCGCCACCACCGCTTGGTATCGAACGTTTTGTTTGTTGACGCTTGCCGAGCTCTTCGCTGCACAGGCGCGGGTCGACCTCGCGCGCGAGGCGCTCGGCGCGATTGCGCCACGGGCCTGCGAGGCGCTTTTCGCTTCTGAGATCGAACGCGTGGAAGGCGAGCTCAGCCTGCGGCAGCCGCAGCCTTCGATCGAGCAGGCTGTTAGCCGGTTTCGCCGGGCCGTGTCGATCGCCCACGATCGCGGGGCTCTATCGTTCGAGCTGCGTGCCGCCATTGCACTGGCGCGCACGCTCCAGCGAGCGGGCGACCGCGCCGAAGCCAATGCGACATTGCGTCCTGTGCTCGCCGCATTTGCGGAAGGCTTGGATACCGCCGACCAGCGGTACGCGCGGGCCGTGCTCGAGACAACTTAACCGCGGAACGTGCCCGTCCGCTGGTGCGGGCCATACAGTGATCGGGCAAGAAGTCGTCCAAGAGTGCTGACACGAATGTCTGCGGGTGCGGACGGTCCCCTGAGTCTGCGAGCGGCCAGGAAGAGACGTTTGGTCTGCAACGAGAAACGGGCCTTCAAATCAAGCCATTCAGTTGCACCTCTCGAGCGCCGCTCGTGCGCAGACGAGGTCTCGCGAATCGAGGCCTTCGTTAAACCATTCGAAGATCGGACGCAGGGTCGCCACACCTTCCTCTCGGCGGCCTCGCGCGGCGCAGAGCATCGCGAAACGGGTCGTGGCTTTCAGCGAGAACAGCTTTGCGCCTTGTCGCTCTGCGATGTCAATGGATTGCCGGTAGCAGCTCTCCGCGGCCGCCTCGTCCCCGTCGCCCTCGAACAACTGCCCGCGAAGGCGCAGGGCCTCGGCCGCTTGATACTGCTCTTCAGTCTCCGCAATGGTCTGCCCGGAGATGAGCACGAATGCGAGCGCCAGATCAGCGCGCCCGGCACTCACCAGACTGTCCGCGGCGGCCACTGCCAAGGCCGAGCTCGAGGATCGGCCGTTGAATCGGCGGTGCTGCACCTGACCATCGTTTAGTCACAGCCTTCTTTTCGCTTCAGTTGGCGCTTGGTGCTTGGCTGGCCACTCAATCTCCTTTGGTTCCGCGTCTGCAGTATGGGCTGGCCCTCATTGATCTCGCTGTCGCACTGATAGCGACGACATTGCTGTGCAACAACCACGCACGCCTGCAAGAGGTCGCCGACACCATCGCCAACATCAATGAAGCGCTGGGGTTTAATGATGTGGGTGTGTACCTGGCTGGCAAGTCCATCAATCCAACCTACAGTCGGCGCTACTGGATCGGCTGGTACATCCTTACGGTCATCGCTGCGTTGCTGGGCGTGTTCGCAGTGCTAATCCGTGGCTAGAACGCCCAACCCTTCGTTGCACCCGACGTGCTACAGCGGGCTCCGCCCGCTTCCGCGAGCGGGTGAACTCAAAACGTTAGGCGGCGAGGAGAGAGCGACCGTGGCACACGATCAGTTCGATCCTGTCTTCATCGAGCCATCGTCTTACGATGCCTCGCTCGCCTTCTATCGTGACGGTCTAGGCTGGCAAGTACTGTTCGCGTGGGGCCGCGATGGTGAGCCACGCGGCGCATGTCGCGACCCCAGCGTGCACGGTGGGCTTTCGAAGGCGGTCTACGCCTACCCGGCCGAGCACTACGCGTTCTGGCAGACCGTGCGTGCTCAGGCTGGTGTCGGTGGCTGGAACCACGTGCTGCCGCATGGTGCCGTCGGCCAGAACCTCATGATCGAAGGCTTAGCGGAAGATCACCTGTGGACAGGCGACCGGGTGCGGCTGCCGGGGTGCGTGCTGGTAGTCAGTGAGCCTCAGTGAGTGCAACGAGCGATTTCCTCGGTCGACCCCGACAGCGGCGCCTGGGCCATCGAAACCAGCTCGTTGTGCACCTGTTGCGCGGCCTCCCAGTAGGCCGTTTGTGCCGCCTTCATCGCGCCGAAGGCTTCTCGCAGCGCAACTCCATGGGCGCCTTCGAGCTGATGCATGTCCTCCAGCATCCGCTCTGTGGTGCGCCACAGCGCCGCGGTGTTGCGTTCGACATGGCCGCGTGTCAGGTTGAGCACCTGGTCGGCCGACGTCGCACAGATCTCGAAATTGCGCCAGGAGTGGCGCCACGTGTCGCTGCGATGCTGCAGGTTCGGCGGCGTCGGGATGCGCGCGTGTGCGAGCACGGCACGGGCGGCGATCAAGTTCAGCGAAGCGGTGTTCTGTACGTTGGCTAGCATCACGTCGGCTAGCTGGCGCGCGAGCACGGTCACCTGCTCCACCAATGTTTCGCGCGCGCGGCTGGCGCTCTCGTTCGGCGCGGCCGGCCGTGCCGCCACCAGCGCGGCTTGTTCGATCGGGTGCACGTTCATCGTCAGTCTCCTCGTGGTGCCGTCGTGCAAGGCGCCTGCGCGCGCTTTCAGGGTGCCGGATTGAGCGTCGAGGTGATGGACTTCACCACCTGTGTGGCCATGTTGAACTGCGCGTCACGGCTGGTGATACCGTGCCGCTTGGCGATCCAGCCGAAGTCGGTCCATACCGCCCACACCTGACCGCTGTCGTCCTGCGTGAACAGCAGGCGCAAGGGCCAGTCGAGGCCAGCGTCGGGGTTGCCGGTGATGAAGTGCGTACCGAGAGCCGGGTTGCCGAACTCGAGCAGGGTCGAGCGGCGCAGAGTGATGCCGTTCTTTGCGGCCAGGGCCGACTGGTCGATCTCGTTGAAGAACGTGATGCCCTTGCCGGCGATGTCGGCCTTGACGCGCGCGATCGACTCCTCCATCGAGTAAGCGCTCTTCACGCGCACGACGCCGTTGTCAGCCGCTCGGGCCTGAAAAGGAAGCGCGATGCTGAGTGCAAGCACCACGCCAGTTGCGAAGGATCGAAGGGTGAGGGTCATGATGGGACTCCAGTGCAATGGTTGGGTGAGAACAGTCAATCAAGCGTTGGGCGCGCGTTGCCACGGCCAACGCCCCTCGAGCTCGAGTGCAAGGCTCCAGCTCAGAAAAGTCCGGATTGCCACGACGACAGCGAGGACGGTCACGCCGTCCAGGGTGGGTGTGGATGCCACGGTGCGCACGATGTCGGCCGCCACCAGCACTTCGAGGCCAAGCAGGATCGCCTGCCCCATGTCATGCCGCGCCTGCGCCGCGCGGGTGCCAGCGTCGCGCCGCCAGCTGCGCCACAACGCCCTTAGCAGCCCGGCGACAATCAGCGCCACACCGGCGACCTCGATCGCCCGGCCAATGTGCTCGATAAGGTCTGCGTGCGACATGGCATCAATGTGCCGAGATCACCACCAGCCGCAGGCGGCACGTCGGCGCGAGAGTGGACAGGATGGCTCGTGTGGGAAAGAGGTCCACCAAGGTCAGGAACGCCATCGAGGAGACAGTCACGTTGCGGAACATGGCGTTGCTACCGTTGCGGTGGACCTCGAAACCCAATTCACATCATGTGTTCGTCGTGCTTGTCTTCCGAGCGGAAGAGGTCGAACGCATAGATCACCACCGGCTGCTTGCCAGAGTTCTTCCACCAGTGCGACGTGGGGCTGCGCTCGGGCGTGATGTCGCCAGCCTTGTGCACGATCGGCACCGCGCAGGTGCTGGCGTACTCGGTGATCTCGCCGGAGGCGATCAGTAGCAGTGCCGGACGATCACTGTGGCTGTGCCACGGCACCACGCCACCGGGCGCGATATCGAGCTTGCGTGCGCGGAACAGGCGGCCCTGGATCGACACCGGCTCCTTGGACAACTCGGTTGACGTGATCACGACATCTGTGACACCGCTCGGCCCGAGCGCAGACATCGGCTGGCCGGTGCCATTGGGACGGTACTGGTCGGCCGGGCACTCGCCGGCATGCACAGCCGACAGCGCGCCGAGGGACAGCAGCGCAGCAGCGGCCACATTCAGGGACAGGTTGGACTTCATGGATGCTCCTTCGGTGAGGTTGAGGTGCGGCTTCGTGCCGCCGGACAAGAAAGCGATGCGGTGCATGACGATCAGTGCGCCGTGCAAGGAGCCGGTCCACTGACCAAGGCGGTCTTGCTTTTGACATGAGACTTCT
>DASTZF010000251.1:0-61450 GCA_035764445.1 Burkholderiaceae bacterium | reverse complement strand
AGCGGGTACGGGCTAGCCATTCAACTGAGGTCCAGCCCGGCCGGCGATGCTCGCGCGCCTCGATTCGTGGCGCTTGATCTAGCCACCTAGGCACCCCCAAGGCTTCTGGCACCAGACTGGCACCGGGCGATCGATAGCACGATTCTTGTTAGCACACGCTCACAGATTACGCGGCTCCGCTATTGGTAGGCCGTGCTGGGCTCGAACCAGCGACCAAAGGATTATGAGTCCTCTGCTCTGACCAACTGAGCTAACGGCCCTGCGCCGAACGATTGATTGTAGGAGCCGCCGCCAGCGCATCGGCACGGTGCCGAGTCAGTGCCAGACCTGCGCGATCACGGCAGGCACGCCGAAATCGCGACCGACGCCGCTGCGCGCCGACAGGTAGTTGGCCCGCGCGCGCGGGCTCAATGCGCCGACGTCGACCTTCCCGTGCTCGTCGCACGGGAAGGCAAAGCCGCGGCCGTCGTCGAACAGCGACGGGAAGCGCAGCACGAAACACGGCGTGTCGTGGGTGCATCCGGCGGCGTGGTTCATGGCAAGACCTTCGATGTTGGCCGGCGCTTCAGCCCGCTGTTCCTTCGAAGACGGCGGGCCGTTCGCGCACGTTGCCATTGCACGCAGGCGGCGTTGCCGAATGGTTGCGGCGCACGGGGCTGGTCGTTACCGCTGAAACCCGCTCGGCGGTATCACGCTGTCCGCTTTGGCATGCATTTCAGCTGTCATGCGAAGCAACGGAACTCGTCATCGACCCGCCATCGCGGCCGCAGAAGCTTCGGCTCAACGGATCGCGCGGTGCGGTCCGGGCAACCGATGCGCGATATCCCATGCAACCCGAATGGCCGCTGGGCACCCACCTGACGACACCGAGGCGCGGCTATGTCCACCACGGTATCTACGCAGGCGACGGACGCGTCATTCACTACGCCGGCTTCGGCCGCGCGTTTCGGCGTGGCCCCGTGCAGGAAGTCCCGCTTGAGGAATTCGCCCACGGCCACGGCGTGCAGGCGCACCCGGGTGCCAGCGTGCTGTTCGCCGGCGTCGACGCGGTGGCGCGTGCACGCTCGCGCCTGGGCGAGAACCGCTATCGCGTGTGGACCAACAACTGCGAGCACTTCGTGCACTGGTGCCTGTCCGGGCGCAGCCGCAGCGCGCAGGTCGAGCGTTGGGGTCGGCCGCTGCGCTCGGCGCTCGCCATGCTGGTAGCGCCGCAACGCCTGGCACTGCGGCGGGCGGTCTGACTCGGTCGCTACCTGCGGCGCCCGTCGCGCGGCCTCAGGATTTGTGCGACAGCGCATTGCCCACCAGCCGTGACGTGATGTCGACGATCTGGACCATGCGGTCGTACGCCATGCGGGTGGGGCCGATCACGCCCACCGTGCCAACCACGCGGCCGTCGATCTCGTACGGTGCCGACACCACCGACAGCTCCTCGAACGGCACCACGCCGCTCTCGCCGCCGATGTAGATGCGCACGCCCTCGGCGCGGCTCGACACCTCGAGCAGGCGCATCAGGTCGGTCTTCTTCTCGAACAGGTCGAACAGCTTGCGCAGCGAGCCCATGTCCTGCCCGAAGTCCTGCACACCCAGCAAGTTGCGCTCGCCCGACACCACGACCTGCTCGCCTTCGCTGATGGCGTCGCTGCCGGCCTGCACGGCGGCTTGCATCAGCTGCGCGATCTCGTCGCGCAATGCGACGATCTCGCTGCGCAGGCGGTCGCGCATGCCTTCGATGTCGAGCCCCACGTAGTGCGCGTTGACGTAGTTGGTGGCCTCCACCAGCTCCGACTGCGAGTAGTCACGGCTGGTGATGATCATGCGGTTCTGCACGTCCGCATCGGCGGTCACCAGGATCAGCAGCACGCGGCGTTCGCCCAGGCGCAGGAATTCGATGTGACGCACGACGCCGGGGCGCCGCGGCGCGGTGACCACGCCGACATAGTGCGACAGGTTCGACAGCAGGTGCGCCGCCTGCGCGATCACGCGCTGCGGTGGCTGATCGGCCTGCAATTGCTCGCGCACGGTGGCCAACTCGGCGCTCAATGGGCTTCTATCGAACGGCCGCGACGTCATCATCATGTCGACGAACAAGCGGTAGCCGCGCGCGGTCGGCACCCGCCCGGCCGAGGTGTGCGGGCTGGCGATCAGGCCGAGATCCTCGAGGTCGGCCATCACGTTGCGGATGGTGGCCGGCGACAGCTCCAGCCCCGAGGCACGCGACAGCGTGCGCGAGCCGATCGGCTGGCCCTCGGCGATGTAGCGCTCGACCAGCGTCTTCAGCAGCGACCGCGCGCGCTCGTCCATGGTGATTTTCATTGTACGGACCGCGCCGAGCGCCGCGTTGTCGAGGAAAACGCTGTGGTGTAATCCAACGCATGGGCAGCCGTTTTCGTCATGCGGCGCTGGTCGGAAAGCACCAGGCCGAGGGCATACGGCCCGTGCTCGAGGAGATCGCGGCGCTGCTGACGCAGCAGGGCCTGAAGGTGTCGCTGGAGCGCGGGACCGCGCTGTCCACCGGCATCCAGTCGTACGGCGCGCTGGCGCTCGACGAGATCGGCGCCTCGTGCGACCTCACGGTGGTGGTCGGCGGCGATGGCACGATGCTCGGCGTCGCACGCCAGCTCGCGCGCTACGACGTGCCGCTGGTGGGGATCAACCAGGGTCGCTTCGGCTTCATCACCGACGTGCCGGTCGGCCAGGTGCGCGAAACGCTGCAGCCGCTGGTGGCTGGCGACTACGAAGAAGAGCAGCGCGCGATGCTCGAGAGCGAGGTCTGGCGTGGCGACGCGCGCATCTTCGAGGGCCTGTCGATGAATGACGTGGTGGTCAGCCGCGGCGCCACCGCGGGCATGGTCGAGCTGCGCATCGACATCGGCGACGATTTTGTCGCCAACCTGCGTGCCGACGGACTGATCATCGCATCGCCCACCGGCAGCACGGCGTACGCGCTGTCGGCCGGCGGCCCGATCCTGCACCCGGGCATCGCCGGCTGGGTGCTGGTGCCGATCGCTTCGCACACGCTGTCCAACCGGCCGATCGTGCTGCCCGATTCGGGCGAGATCCGCATCGGCATCGTGGCCGGGCGCGACGCGTCGGCCAACTTCGACATGCAGAGCCTGACCAGCCTGCTGCATGGCGACCAGATCCGTGTGCGCCGCTCGGCGCACCGCGTGCGGTTCGTGCATCCGCGCGGCTGGAGCTACTTCACCACGCTGCGCCGCAAGCTGCGCTGGTACGAGGGCGTGGTATGACCCACCCCCGGAGCGGCCTGGCGGCCGCTTCCCCCTCCAGGGGGCGCCACCCGCGGACCGGCAGAGCCGGATCCGCGGTGTCCACTCGGGGACGCGCTGGAGCGGCGCGAGGGCGCTCGATATGCTGAAGCGTCTCGTCCTGCGCGATTTCGTGATCGTGACCGAACTCGAGGTCGAGTTCGACGCTGCCTTCTCGGTGCTGACCGGCGAGACCGGTGCCGGCAAGTCGATCCTGATCGACGCGCTGCAACTGGCGCTGGGCAGCCGCGGCGATGTCGGCCTGGTGCGTGAGGGCAGCGCGCGCGCCGAGGTGAGCGCCGAGTTCGAGGACCTGCCGACGAGCCTGCAGCCATGGCTCGAGGCCGCCGGCTTCGACCGCTCGCCGTCGCTGCTGATGCGGCGCACGCTCGATGCCCAGGGCAAGAGCCGCGCTTGGATCAACGGCAGCCCGGCCACGGTGGCGCAATTGCGCGAGGCGGCCGACCATCTGGTCGAGATCCACGGCCAGCACGCCTGGCAACGCCTGACGCGCCCCGGCGACGCACGCGCCTTGCTCGACGCGCAGGCCGCAGTGGACACGTCGCGCATCGCGATGTTGCATGCGCGTTGGAAAGACGCCTCGGCAGCGCTGCAGCGTGCGCGCGATCAAGGCGACGAGATCGAGCGCGAGCGCGAGCGGCTCGCGTGGCAGGTGCACGAGCTCGATCGGCTCGCGCCGGGCACCGCTGAGTGGGACGAGCTCAACGCCGAGCACGGTCGGCTGTCGCACGCGCAGGCCTTGATCGACGCTGCGCGATCGGCACTCGACGGCCTCTCGCAGGCCGACGGCTCGGCGGTCGAGCGCACCGATCAGGCGCTGGCGGCACTGCAGCCGGTGCTGCGATTCGACGTCGCGCTGGCGCCGGTGGTCGAGGTGCTGCAGGGCGCGCAGGCGCAGCTCGCCGACGCCGCGCATTCGCTGCACACGTACCTCGAGCGCGATCGCGCCGACGCCTCACGCCTGACCGAACTCGATGCGCGCCTGTCGGCCTGGCATGGCCTGGCGCGCCGGCTGCGTCGCCCGCCGGCCGAGTTGCCGGCCTTGCTCGCGCAGTGGAAGGCCGAGCTGCTGGCGTTGGAGTCGGCGCGCGACGTATCTGCGCTCGAGGCCGCGGTCGGGCAAGCCGAACGCGAGTATCGCCACGACGCCGAGCAGTTGAGCGCGCTGCGCCGGGGCGCAGCCGACGCGCTGGCACGTGCGGTCACGCAGGCGATGCAGGGCCTGGGCATGGCGGGCGGGCGCTTCGACGTGGCGTTGCTGCCACAAGAGCAGCCGCAAAGCTTCGGGCTCGAGAACGTCGAGTTCCAGGTTGCGGGACACGCCGGCGCGACGCCACGCGCGCTAACCAAGGTGGCCTCGGGCGGCGAGCTCTCGCGCCTGGCGCTGGCGATCGCGGTCACCACGTCGCGCGTGCGGCCCGAGCTGGCCGGCGACCCCGCGACGGCGGGCAGCATGACGCTGATCTTCGACGAGATCGACGCCGGCATCGGCGGTACCGTCGGCGACGTGGTCGGGGCACTGATGAAGCAACTCGGCCAGTCGGCGCAGGTGCTGGCGGTGACCCACCTGGCGCAGGTGGCGGCGTGCGGCGACCAGCACTGGGTCGTCCGCAAGACGCAGGTTGGTGGTCGCGCCCACAGCGACCTGCGGCGCGTCAGCGGCGAGGCGCGTGTGGCCGAGATCGCACGCATGCTCGGCGGCGAGCGCCTGTCGGGCACCGCGCATGCGCAAGCGCTGCTGCAAGGCGCCGCGGTGCCAGCGGCCGCGCGCCCGCGCAAGCGGCGATCACGCACGTGAACACAGCGTCGCCCGGCGCGCAGCCGACGCGCGAAGTGGTGCTGGTCACCGGCATCTCGGGATCGGGCAAGTCGGTTGCGCTGCACGCGCTGGAAGACGCCGGCTACTTCTGCGTGGACAATTTGCCGCCTGAACTGCTGCGCGACTTCGTGCGGCTGGAGCACGCTCGCGACACCCATCGCGTTGCGGTCGCGGTCGACGTGCGTGCGGCACGCTCGTTGCCCGCTCTGGTGCCGCTGATGGACGAGATGCGTGGCGAGGGCATCCTGATGCGCTCGTTGTTCCTCGACGCCGACACCGATGCGCTGGTGCGGCGCTTTTCGGAGACGCGGCGCCCGCACCCACTGGCCAACCCGTCGGCCAGTGACAACCGCACCGCGCTGGTCGAGGCGATCGAGTTGGAGCGACTGCTGCTGGGCGAACTGCGCGAGGTGTCGACGGTGATCGACACCAGCCAGCTGCGGCCGGCGCAGTTGCGCAGCTGGGTGCGTCGGCTCGTGCAGGCTCGCGACGCCGCGCTGACGCTGGTGCTCGAGTCGTTCGCGTTCAAGTTCGGCGTGCCGTTGGATGCCGACTTCGTGTTCGACGTGCGCGTGCTGCCCAATCCGTACTACATCCGCGAGTTGCGCGCGCTGACCGGCGCCGATGCAGCGGTCGCAGACTACCTCAGCGCGCAGCCCGAGAGCGAGGAGATGCTGGCGCAGATCGAGTCCTTCCTGCGCCGCTGGCTGCCGAGCTTCGCCGCCGACCAGCGCAGCTACCTCACGGTGGCGATCGGCTGCACCGGAGGGCAGCACCGCTCGGTGTACATCGTCGAGCAGCTGGCCGGGCGACTGGCGGATTTCGGTGCCGCGCTGGTGCGGCATCGCGAACTGGACGCCGTCGATTGAACGCGCCGAAGCCCGATCCGCACAGCGTGCCCGAGCTGCCGCTGTTTCCGCTGCAAAGCGTGCTGTTCCCGGGGGCCCAGCTGCACCTGAGGGTGTTCGAGCCGAGGTACCTCGACCTGGTGAGCCGGTGCCTGCGCGAGCAACAGCCGTTCGGCGCCATCTGCCTGCGGCAAGGCTCCGAGGTGCGCGGAGCCAGCGACGACCCAGTGCTGCTGGAGCAGACCGGCGTGCTGGCCAAGCTCGAGGAGGTGGACGCCGAGCAAGCTGGCTTGCTGCGCGTGCGCTGCCTGGGCACGCAACGCTTCGAGATCGACGAGCCGGTGCAGCAACCCGACGGCCTGTGGACCGCGCGCGCCTGGCTGATCGATGACGACGCCGTGGTGGCGCCTCCCGAGGCGATGGTCGCCACCGTGCGGGCGCTGGCCAATGCCATCGGCGCGCTCGAACGCAAGGGTGGGTCGCCGTTCCTGAAGCCGTACCGCTTCGACGATGCCGGCTGGGTCGCGAACCGCTGGTGCGAGTTGCTGCCGATCTCGCTGGCCGCCAAGCAGAAGCTGATGGCGCTGGAGGATCCGCAGATGCGCCTGCGGCTGGTCGACGAGTACCTGCGCGGCAAGGGCGTGATCACGGCCTGATCCGCGCCGCGTGCGTCTTTCAGCCTCGGGCCGTGTCGCTCAGCAGGTGGCGCACCGGCGCCGGCAGGCCCATCCGCAACGCGTCGGCATCGCTGACCCAACGCGCACCCAGTGCAACGGCGATGCGCTCGCGCGCGGCTGCGTCCATGCGCGCGGTTAGATCGCAGCGCAGCGGTCGCAGATGCCAGTCGAAGTGGGTGAGCACGTGACGGATCGTTGGTAGCGCCTCGCCCCTGCTGCGCCAGGGTGCGAGCGCCGAGCGTGCGCTGCGCAAGCTGCCGAACTCGGGCAGGCTCCACAGACCGGCCCACACGCCGCGTTCGGGGCGGCGCACGAGCAGCACGTCGCCCCGATGGCGCAGCCACAGCAGCGTGTTGCTGCGCTCGCCACGCTGCAGGCGGCGCGACTTGCGCGGCAATTCGTCGATGCGGTCGCTGTGCCGCGCCACGCAGGTGCGGGTCAGCGGGCAGTCGGCGCAGAGTGGCTGGCGCGGCAGACACACCGTCGCGCCCAGGTCCATCAGGCCCTGCGTGTAAGGCGCCATCCGTGCTGCCGCGGGCAGCAGCGACTGCGCGTGGGCCCACAGTTCGCGTTGCGCGCCAGCGGTGGACAGATCGGCATCGAAGCCACTGTGCCGCGCCAGCACGCGCTTGACGTTGCCGTCGAGGATCGCTGCGCGTTCGTCGAAACAGAACGCCGCGATCGCCGCCGCGGTGGAGCGACCGATGCCGGGCAGTTGTGCCAGTGCGGCGCTCGTGCGCGGAAAGCTGCCGGCGTGCTCGCGCACGATCGTTTGCGCGCAGCGATGCAGGTTGCGCGCGCGGCTGTAGTAGCCGAGGCCGCTCCACAGCGCGAGCACATCATCCAGCGGCGCGGCGGCCAGTGCCGCGACGTCGGGATAGGCCACGATGAATCGTTCGTAGTACGCCAGCGCGGTGCTGACCTGCGTCTGCTGCAGCATGACCTCGGACAGCCACACGCGGTACGGATCGCGGACACCTTGCCACGGCAGCCCGCGGCGACCCGATCGGAGGCGCCAGCGCACGACTCGCGCGGCCACCGAGGCATCGCGCTGCGGGACACCAGTCACCCTCGCGTCACACCCTTGCAGCAGGCGTCAGGCCGTGCCGCCAGCGGCTTCGGCCGGGCTGTCGTGCAACGCCGGCTTGGCACGCACCAGCGACAGATGCGGCGCCCGGTCGCCCGATTCGTGCACCGATGGCGGCATCGCCGCCAGCTGCCGCAGCGCGTCGGCCAGCAAGTCGACCTTCGTCTGCCACCCGCTCAAGCGCTCGTCCTGCGCCTGCACTTCGGTGATGCGGCGCTCGAGCTCACCGGCAGCGCTCTGGATGCGCTCCAGCGCCTCGCGGCGGCGTTTGAAGCCGCGCCGGCGATCGCGCAGCTGCGACTCCATCTGCGCGGCGGTCGAGCGGCTCCACATCTCGATGTCGCCGGCGGCGTTCTCGAACACCACGCGCAGCTTAGACACCAGCATGCGCAGGAAGTGCTCGAGGAACCCGGGCTCCGACAGCCGCCACGCATTGGCTGCACCGAGGTAGCGCGTGTAGCTCGATTCGATCAGTGCGAGCTCGCGCTCGTAGCGGTCCATGCTCGGCATCGGCGCCACCGCAAGCGCAAAGCCGTACTCGGCGTTGAGCTGCTTGAAGGTGCCGGTGAGCATCTGCTCGATCTCGCCGACCTTCTGCGTCGACTGCGTCATCATCGCGCGCAACCGCTCGCACAACGCGATGAAGGCCTTGCGAGCGCCGAGCTTGAACCAGCTGGCGTCGCTGGTCTTGCGCATCTGCGTCACCTCGTCGCGCACGCGGTCGCTCGACATCAGCTGCATCACCTGCTTCAGCTGCCGCGCATGCACGACCTTCAGTGCCGACAACCGCACCGTGCAGCGCTCGAACTCGGCGGCGTCGGCCTGCGCGCGTTCCAGCATCAGGTTGACCTTGCTGCCACTCTTGCCGCGCAGGCCGCGCAGCTCGAGCAGTTGTTCGGTCAACTGGCGACGCTGGTCGCTGAGCCGACGCGCCGAGTGCTGGCGCAGCGCCTCCATGCCATCGACCGCGATGCGGCCGATCACCGCACTGCGCTGCGGCATCAGCTGCGCCGACAGCGCCTCCTCCAGCGCGGGCAGGCGGCTCGTCTGCAGCGCAACCTCGTCGCCCGCGACCCGTGCCGCAAGTGCATCGCGCGCTGACAGCGGGAACACGCGGCCGCGATCGACCGCCAGCGTCTGCGCGACGACTTCGCATTGATGGCGCACCTGCTCTTCGACTTCCTCGCGCGAACTCAGCGGATCGGCCAGCGTGTCGATCTTGTTGAGCACCACGAAGCGCTCGAGGGCGCGCCCATCGAGGTGTTCGCGCCAGATCTCGAGGTCGGACTTAGTGACACCGGTGTCGGCGCCGAGGATGAACACGGTGGCGTGTGCGGAAGGCAGCAGACCGAGCGTCAGCTCGGGTTCCGCGCCGATCGCGTTCAAGCCCGGCGTGTCGATCACCACCAGGCCGCGCTTGAGCAGCGGGTGCGGGTAGTTGATCAATGCGTGGCGCCATGCCGGCACCTCGACCGTGCCGTCGGCGGCGCGCGGCGGGTTATCCTGCGGGTGCTCGTCGTTCCAAAAGCCGAGTTGCCGCGCTTGGTCGATCGATACCTGCGTGGTGCGCTTGACTTCGGCCAGCGCCTCGGCCAGTTGCGCCGGTTCCAGCACCGGCAACTCGATGCGCCGCCACAGCTCGGGCTTCTCGCGCAGGTCGGCCAGCGACAGCGCTTTCAGTCGGGTGTCGATCGGCAGCAGCGACACGCCTGACGCGACCTCGGGGTCCCACGACAGCTCGACCGGGCACATCGTCGTTCGCCCGGGCGTCGCGGGCAGCACGCGACGGCCCGCGTCGGCGAAGAAGATCGCGTTGATCAGTTCGGACTTGCCGCGCGAGAACTCGGCCACGAACGCCAGCACCAAACGGTCGCTCGCCAGGCGTTGCCGCAGGGCGTCGATCTGCGCGGTCGCCGACGCGTCGCGCAGTTCGTGGTCGACGAGGAACGTCGAGAATTGCTCGACCGCACGGTCGAGCGCCCGACGCCAGTCGGCAAGGGCGTCGAGGCGCCGCGCGAGGGTGGAAGTCATGAACCGATTGGATTGACGAGCCGATCGATCCTAGCGCAGCCACCGATGCCTCACCGGGGTGCGATACATCTGCTGACAGGGCCTGCGGCTGGGTCGCCACAAAGTGCGCACGCGACCGTGGCGAGGCTTTCGCGTGCGGCGACTGGCCGTCGCCGGGCATCAACGCGTCTGGCAGCGCGGGCAGAAAAAAGTCGATCGCTGGGCCTGCACGACGCGACGCACCCGCGCGCCGCATTGCAAACACGGCAGGCCCTCGCGTCCATAGACGCGCGCATTGATTTGGAATTCGCCCGCGCCGCCGTCGGCATCGCGGAAGTTGCGCAGCGTCGAGCCGCCCAGCGTTACGGCCTCCGACAACACCTCGCGCAACGCCACCAACAGCCGCTCGCACCGCATCAGCGACAGCCGGTTGCAGCGCATGCGCGGATCGATGCCCGAGCGAAACAGCGCCTCGCAGGCGTAGATGTTGCCCGCGCCGACGACGATCTCGCCGGCCAGCAGCGCGGCCTTGATCGAGCAGCGCCGCCGCCTGCAGCCCGCGTGCAACTCCCGCGCCGTGAAGCGCGGGTCGAACGGCTCGGCACCGAGCGCCGCGAGCAGCTTGCGCGCCGGATCGGCGTCGATCGCGTCGGACCACAGCACGGCACCGAAGCGGCGTGGATCGGTCAGTCGCAACGTGCCCGCGCTGCTGACGAGCTCGAAGTGGTCGTGCCGGCCACGCGGTGGCGGCGCGCGCTCGTGCAGCATCAGCGAGCCCGACATGCCCAGATGCCACAAGAGGCCGCCGCTGCGTGCGCGCCCGGACAACGGCATCCACAGGTACTTGCCACGGCGAGCCAACTCGCCGATCTCGAGGTCGCTCAGCGAACGAGCGGTTACGCCCAGCGGCCAGCGCAACGGGGACCCCACGTGCACCGTCTGCACGCGCGCACCGCGCAGACGCTCGGCCAGGCCGATTCGCGTGACCTCCACCTCGGGCAACTCGGGCATACAACGATTATCGACCCCGTCGTCGGATGGTCAGGCCTAGAATGTCCGTTCACCAGGGGAGTTGCTCGTGCCGGCTCACGGAAATCGCAGTCGCAGTTGGACGCTCGGTGGGCTGTTCGCGGCACTTGCTTGGGCGTGCGTGCCCGCACCCGCACAGTCGCCGCAACCGGATGCGGTGGCGTCCGCACCTTCAAGATCGGAGCCCGAGAACTCGTCGCTCGACGCGCCGCTGTTCTACCAGCTGCTGATCGGCGAGATCGAGCTCAGCTCGGGACATCCGGGCTCGGCCTACGAAGTGGTGCTCGATGCGGCCAAGCGCACGCGTGACGAGTCGCTGTTCCGCCGCGCGTGCGACATCGCGCTGCAGGCGCGCGCGGGCGAGCAGGCGCTCGATGCGGTGAGAGCCTGGCGTCAGGCGGCACCGGACAGCATCGATGCGCGCCGCTATCAGCTGCAGATCCTGATCGCATTGAATCGGCCGGAGGAAGCCGGCGAACCGCTGAAGAGCTGGCTGGCGCTGACGCCGCCCGAGCAGCGCTCCGCGATGATCGCCGCCACGCCGCGCCTGTTGCAGCGAGTGGCCGATCGCAAGCAGGCTGCGACGCTGCTCGAGCAGTGGCTGGCGCCGTACCGCGACGTGCTGCCCACGCGCACCGCTTCGCGGGTGGCGCTCGGTCGCGTGTGGCTCGCGGCCAGCGAGCCGGCGAAGGC
The DNA here is from genome assembly GCA_035764445.1 of Burkholderiaceae bacterium. Taxonomy (GTDB): domain Bacteria; phylum Pseudomonadota; class Gammaproteobacteria; order Burkholderiales; family Burkholderiaceae_C; genus JAEUPI01. Next base: position 49,997 of record DASTZF010000251.1, on the reverse strand, counting down.
GCTGCAACTCGCTCAGCAGGCCGCTGCCGACGAGGCCGACGCCGGCGGTCCGGTCCTGCTGGCCATCGACATGATGCCGATCAAGCCCGAAGCCGAGGCGGTCGTCACACAGTACCTGGCACAACCGAAGGTCGAGGTGTCGGTGCAGCTGGCGTACGTGACCACGCTGACGCGCTCGCAGCGCTACGGTGAAGCGGCGCAGCAGCTCGATCGGCTGACGCAGGCCGAGCCCAATCTGGCGGCGCCGTGGTTGACGCTGGGCGCGCTGCGCCTGGACATGAAGCAACCGCGCGAAGCCGAGACGGCGCTGAAGCGCTATGTCGAGCTGGTGCAGAAGCAACCCGCCGCGCCCGCCGACTCGGCGGACGCCGAAGCGAGCGACAGCGCCACCGACTCTAACGACGACCGCCGCCTGGCACAGGCCTGGCTGCTGCTGGCGCAGATTGCCGAGCAGCGCGGCGACCTCAAGGCGGCCGAAGCTTGGCTGGCCAAGATCGACGATCCGAAGAGTGCGCTCGACGTGCAGAGCCGCCGCGCGTCGCTGTTGGCGCGCCAGGGCCAGATGGCGCAGGCGCGCGAGCTGATCCGACGCGTCCCCGAGCGCAACGACGACGAGGCGCGCGCAAAGATGCTCGCTGAAGTGCAGCTGTTGCGCGAGTTCAAGCGCTGGCGCGAGGCCGTCGATGTGATGGCGGCGGCCAACAAGCGCTTTCCCGACGACGCCGATCTGCTGTACGAACAGGCGATGCTCGAGGACAAGCTCGATCGCCACGCCGAAATGGAGCGGCTGTTGCAGCGGGTGATTCAGCTCAAGCCCGACAACCCACACGCGCACAACGCGCTCGGCTACTCGCTGGCCGATCGCAGCGTGCGGCTGCCCGAAGCCAAGTCGCTGATCCAGAAGGCGATGGCGCTGGCGCCCGGCGACCCGTTCATCGTCGACAGCATGGGCTGGGTCGAGTTCCGGATGGGCAACCGCGACGAAGCGCTGCGCTGGTTGCGCCAAGCCTACTCGGCACGTCCCGACACCGAGATCGCGGCCCACCTGGGCGAAGTGTTGTGGGCGATGGGCAAGCGCGACGAGGCGCGCCGCGTCTGGCAAGACGCACGCGGCCGCGACGGTGCCAACGAGGTGCTGAAGGAGACGCTGGCGCGTCTCAAAGTCAGCTTGTGACGCCGCGGCGGCCCGGCGGACCACGTGGGCTGGGCGTGTGCTTGGCCGCGCTGGCCGTCGCGATCCTGTCCGCCTGCGCCAGTTTGACCCCGCCGCATGCGGAGGGCGCGCAGGTTCTGAGCGGGCGCTTGAGCGTTCGCGTCGAGTCGGATCCGGTGCGTGCGTTGAGCGGGGCGTTCGAACTCAGCGGCAACGCGCGCGCCGGCGCACTCGTCCTGACGTCGCCGCTGGGGTCGACGCTCGCGCAGGCGCGCTGGGCGCCGGGCGAAGCGGTGCTGGAGACCCCGGGCACCAGCGCCAGCTACCCCGACCTCGACGCGCTGGCCGAGCAAGCACTGGGCGAACGGGTGCCGCTGGTGGCGCTGTTCGACTGGCTGCGCGGTCGGCCGTGGCCGGGCGCTGCCAGCGAGGCGCTGCCGGCCGGAGAGCCCGGCTTCTCGCAAATGGGCTGGCGTGTCGGATTGGCTCGCTATACCGAAGGTTTGGTTGACGCGCGGCGCGACGCCCCGCCCGCGGTGACGATGCGCGCGCGACTCGACGGCCCTGGAACCGCGGCGCCATGAAGGCACTGTATGACCTCGGCGCACCGGCCAAGGTCAACCTGTTCCTGCACGTGGTCGGCCGCCGGGCCGACGGCTATCACCTGCTGCAGTCGGTGTTCGTGCTGATCGACTGGGTCGATACGCTGCACGTCGAGCGCCGCGACGACGCGGCGCTGCACCGCCACGATCTCGGCGCAGCGCTGCCGGCCGACGACCTGTGCCTGCGCGCGGCAAGCGCGCTGCAGCAGGCCAGCGGCACCGCGCTCGGCGCCGACATCCACATCGACAAGCGCGTGCCGGCCGGTGCCGGGCTCGGCGGCGGCAGCTCCGACGCCGCGACGACGCTGCTGGCGCTGAACCGGTTGTGGAGCCTGCACTGGCCGCTGCAGCGCCTGTCGGCGCTGGCGCTGACGCTCGGCGCCGACGTGCCGTTCTTCCTGCACGGGCGCAGCGCGTTCGTCGAAGGCGTCGGCGAACAGGTCACGCCGCTCGACTTGCCGCCGATGTGGCTAGCGGTGATCAAGCCCGCCGCGTCACTGGCCACCGCGGCGGTGTTCGCGAGCCCGGCGCTCGAGCGGGCGACCCCCCCTGTTATAATCACGGACTTTCTTGCAGACACCACGCTTTCCGACTGCGCCCACGAAGGTTTCGGGCGCAACGACCTGCAAGCGGTTGCACAACTCCAATGCGCCGAGGTGGGCCAAGCGGCCCAGTGGCTGCGGGAGCGTTTCGGCAACAGCCGCATGTCGGGGTCGGGCAGCGCAGTGTTCGCAAGAGCCGGCACCGGCGATCGACCGCTGGCGGCTTGGGGTCCGCAAGACCTGCCGCCGCAATGGGTCGGCCGCATGTGCCGCAGCCTGAGCGTGCATCCGTTGCTGCACTGGTCGGGCTGAGGTCGATTGCTCGTGGCGTCGGTGATGAACCGGCGCCTGCGCAAGGGGAGTCGCCAAGTTGGTTAAGGCATCGGATTTTGATTCCGACATTCGAGGGTTCGAGTCCTTCCTCCCCTGCCAAACATCCCGCTGACCGCGCACTGACGAGGCCCGCGCCGTGCTCTTCAACACCGTCCTGTTCACCGGCAACGCCAATCCAGCGCTGGCGCGCGAGATCGCGCAGACGCTCGGTGTTGAGCTCGGCAAGGCCAAGGTCGGGCGCTTCTCCGACGGCGAGGTCGACGTCGAGATCCAGCAGAACATCCGCGCGCGCGACATCTTCGTCGTGCAGCCGACCTGTGCCCCGACCAACGAGTTCCTGATGGAACTGCTGATCATGGTCGATGCGTTCAAGCGAGCGAGCGCGCGCCGCATCACCGCCGTGATCCCGTACTTCGGCTACGCGCGGCAGGATCGACGGCCGCGGTCGACGCGGGTGCCGATCAGCGCAAAGGTGGTCGCCAACCTGCTGGAGACGGTGGGCGTCGAGCGGCTGCTGACGATGGACCTGCACGCCGACCAGATCCAGGGCTTCTTCGACATCCCGGTCGACAACATCTACGCGTCGCCGGTGCTGCTGTCGGACGTGAAGAGCAAGTCGTACCCGAACCTGGTGGTTGTGTCGCCCGACGTCGGCGGCGTGGTGCGCGCGCGGGCGCTGGCCAAGCAACTCGGCAGCGATCTGGCGATCATCGACAAGCGGCGCGCGGCAGCCAACGTGTCCGAAGTGATGCACGTGATCGGCGACATCGAAGGTCGCCACTGCGTGATCATGGACGACATGATCGACACCGCCGGCACGCTGGTAAAGGCCGCCGAGGTGCTGAAGGAACGCGGCGCCAAGCGCGTCTACGCCTACTGCACGCACCCGGTGTTTTCGGGACCGGCGATCGAGCGCATCGCCGCCAGCCAGCTCGACGAGGTGGTGATCACCAACACGATTGCGCTGGGCCCGGCGGCGCTGGCGTGCAAGAAGATCCGTCAGTTGTCGGTGGCGTTCCTGTTCGCCGAGACCATTCGGCGCATCTCCGACGGCGAGTCGGTGACGTCGCTGTTCGCGGAACAAAACAATAATTTCTAACGGAGACGAAAGCGGGTTCGCTACGCGAACCCTTTCTGGGTTTGGGACTCGACCGAGTCCCTTTGTCGATGGGCCTGGTCGCGGGCCTCATTCACTTGGAGTGAAAAATGAAGTTCGTCGCTTTCGAGCGCACACAGCAGGGGACCGGAGCGAGCCGCCGCCTGCGCACCGCCGGCAAGGTGCCCGGCATCGTCTATGGCGCGGGTGAGCCGCGCACGATCGAGGTCGATCACAACGCGCTGTTCCATGCGTTGAAGCGGGAAGCCTTCCACTCGTCGATCCTCGAGATGGACCTCGCCGGACAGACGCAGAAGGTGCTGCTGCGCGACTTCCAGATGCATCCGTGGAAGCAGCAGGTGCTGCACGTCGACTTCCAGCGCGTCGATCCGACCACGCGGCTGCGCATCAAGGTGCCGCTGCACTACGGCGGCGAGGAGAACTCGCCTGCGGTCAAGACCGACAAGTGCCTGATCAGCCACGTCGCCAACGACGTCGAGATCGAGTGCCTGGCCACGCAGCTGCCCGAGTTCATCGGCGTCGATCTGAGCGGCCTCGTCAAGGGCCAGTCGCTTCACGTGTCCGACATCGTGCCGCCCACCGGCGTGCGCATCGTGCGCCACGGCACGCTGAACCCGGTGATCGTCGCGGTCACGATGCCGAAGATCGAGGAAGAAGAGACCGCCGAGGCAGCCGAAGCGACAGCCGCTGCACCCGGCGCCGCCCCGGCAGCAGCCGCTGCTGCGCCTGCACCGGTGGCCGCGGCCGCCGCAGCGCCCGCGCCGGCCGCGGCCAAGGGCAAGGCCCCCGCCGCGGGCAAGGACGACAAGAAGAAGAAGTGACCGCAGCGGGCGGGCGGCCACCGCGCATCCCCCGACAGCGGCCCCCCAACGGGGGCCGCTTTGTTTTGCATCGACCTCGATAATCGCCGCCATGATTCGATTGATCGTCGGCCTCGGCAATCCAGGCACAGAGTACGAACGCACCCGCCACAACGTCGGCTTCTGGTGGATCGAAGGCGCGGCGCGCAAGCTCGGCACGACGTTGAGGAGCGACCGCAGCTACCACGGCCTGGTGGCGCGGGTGAACCGTGCCGACGGACCGCTGTACCTGCTGCAGCCGCAGACCTACATGAACCTGTCGGGCAAGGCGGTCGTCGCGCTGTCGCGCTTCTTCAAGATTGCACCGGCGCAGATGCTGGTGGTGCACGACGAGATCGACCTGCCGCCCGGCCAGCTGAAGCTCAAGCTCGGCGGCGGGGTCGCGGGCCACAACGGCCTGAAGGACATCCAGGCCCAACTCGGCAGTGCGGACTTCTGGCGCCTGCGCATCGGTGTGGGCCATCCGGGCAACAGGGACGAGGTCGCCGACTGGGTGCTGTGCAAGCCGTCGCCCGAGCAACGCGAGGCGATCGAATCGTGCGTCGAGCGCTCGCTCGACGCGTTGGAACTGCTGATCGATGGACCGATGGAGCGCGCAATGATGAAGATCCACGTCAAACCGAAGCCCGCGTCGGCGGCGCCTGCGCCATGAGCCGCGTCACCCCTTGGGTGGCTGCGATCGGGCTGGCAGCGCTGACGCAGGCCGCGCTCGCGCAGGAGCGCGTCTACCGCTGCGGCGCCAGCTATTCGAACGAGCCGTGCGCGAGCGGCTCGGCGGTCGACGTCGACGATGGGCGCAGCGCGCCACAAGTTGCCCAGGCCCGCGCGGTGGCGCAGCGCGACGCGCGACTGGCCGAGGCCTTGACCCGCCAACGCGAGCAAGCCGAACAGGCCGCTGCGCGGCAGGGTCCGGTGCTGATCGGAACACCGATCCGCGTCGCGCATGACGGCGCCACGTGCCGGCCGGGCGCGGGTTGCGCGCGTGCCGATCACCCTAAGCGCAAACGCGACCGGGGTGGCGACAAGACAGACCGCGTCACGCTGTACCGCGCCGTGGACGCGCGCTGAGCGACGATCCGCCCCCGTTGCGCCTTCAGGCGCCGGTCTTGACGCGCACCAGCGCGGTGAACTTGGCCCACAGTTGGTCGCGCGTCTCGACGCGTTGCGGGTCCACCGGGATGCACGCCACCGGACACACCTGCACGCACTGCGGCTCGTTGTAGTGGCCGACGCACTCCGTGCAGCGCGTCGGCTCGATCTCATAGTGCTCATGGCCGAGCGAGATCGCGTCGTTCGGGCACTCCGGCTCGCAGACGTCGCAGTTGATGCACTCGTCCGTGATCATCAAGGCCATGGATGCGTACCCAGGTCAGGTGTCCTGGCTGTGAGTCAGCCGCTCGTTCAATCGCTTGAGCACCGAGGGTGCCACGAACTTGGAGACATCGCCGCCGAGCATGGCAATCTCGCGCACGAACGTGCCGCTGACGAACTGGAACTGGTCCGATGGGGTCATGAAGATCGTTTCGACCTCGGGCATCAACTGTCGGTTCATTCCGGCCATCTGGAACTCGTACTCGAAGTCGCTCACCGCGCGCAGGCCGCGGACGACCACTTTGCCGCCGTTTTCGACGACGAAGTCCCGCAACAGACCGCGGAAGGCGACGACTTCGACGTTCTTGTACGGCGCGGCGATGTCCTTCGCGATGTCGATCCGCTCGTCGATCGTGAACATCGTGCGCTTGTGGTGGCCGGCCGCCACCGCCAGCAGCAGCTTGTCGAACAGGCCGCACGCGCGGCGCATCAGGTCTTCGTGACCCAGCGTCATCGGGTCGAAGGTCCCGGGGTAGACGGCGATCAGCGGGCTGCGCATGGCTGGCTCCTGGTCACAGGCGCGGGCAGTTTAGCCGGTGCCTTTTCGCCGCAGCAGATGAAAGTGCACGGCCCCGGCGCGCGCCTGTCGCCAGCGCTCGAAGCCATCCGGGCAATCGGGCAGCACGCGCGCGGCCTCCGCGTAGATGAAACCCCCCGCGACAACCAAGTGAGTGGCGGCTTGCAGGGCAAGGTCCAGCGTCGTTGGATCGTCGAACGGCGGGTCGAGCAGCACGAGGTGGAACCGCGGGCCCGCCGCGCTGCGCATCCACGACAGGCTCTCGGCGCGCTCCACGGTCGCCGTCTGCACCTGAAGGCGCGCCTGCGCGGCGCGCAGCGCCGCCACCAGATCCGGATCGCGCTCGAGGAGCACCACCGACGCGGCGCCGCGCGAGGCCGCCTCGAAGCCGAGCGCACCGGTACCGGCGAACGCATCGAGGCAGGCCCATCCGCTCAACTCCTGGCCGAGCCAATTGAACAGCGTCTCGCGCACGCGCTGCGGCGTCGGCCGCAAGCCGGGACGATCGAGCACGGGCAGCATGCTGCGCTTGAGGCTGCCGCCAACGATGCGCACCTGTTGCGGCGGCTCGCGCGCGCCGCGCGCAGCGCGCGACGCCGAGCGCTTCATCGGCAGCCCGCGCCGCGGCTCACAGACGCACCGTGACGCCGCGCTCGGCCATCAAGGCCTTGGCCTGCCCGACGGTGTACTCGCCGTAGTGAAAGATGCTCGCCGCCAGCACCGCGTCGGCGCCGCCGATTCGGACGCCGTCGACCAAGTGTTCGAGCGTGCCCACCCCACCGGAGGCAATCACCGGCACCGGCACCGCGTCGGCCACCGCCCGCGTCAGCTCGAGGTCGAAGCCGGCGCGGGTGCCATCGCGGTCCATGCTGGTGAGCAGAATCTCGCCGGCGCCGTGCTCGACCATGCGCCGCGCCCACTGCACCGCGTCCAACCCCGTAGGGCGACGGCCGCCGTGCGTATAGACGTCCCAGCCGCGGCCGCGCGCCACCTCGTCGTCACCGCGGCGGCGCTTGGCGTCGATCGCCACCACGATGCACTGGGCGCCGTACTTGTCCGATGCATCGCGGATCACCTGCGGGTTGGCCACCGCAGCGGAGTTGAAGCTGACCTTGTCGGCGCCGGCGTTGAGCAGGCGCCTCACGTCGGCCACCGTGCGCACGCCGCCGCCGACGGTGAGCGGGATGAACACCTGCGAGGCCACCGCTTCGATGATGTGCAGGATGAGGTCGCGATCGTCGCTGGTGGCCGTGATGTCGAGAAAGGTCAACTCGTCGGCGCCCTGCTCGTTGTAGCGCGCGGCCACCTCCACCGGGTCACCCGCGTCGCGCAGGCCGACGAAATTGATCCCCTTGACGACGCGACCAGCGGTGACGTCGAGGCACGGAATGATTCGCTTGGCTAGCATGGTCGCGCGGCTGCGCCGCAGCATGGGATCGAGTCGTCAGGCCCCACCGTCAATTTCGTCGGCGCGCTTTTGCGCAGCAGCGAAGTCGAGTGCGCCGCTGTAGATGGCGCGGCCGCAGATCACGCCGTGGATACCCTCGCTCTCAAGTGCACACAGCTTTTCGATGTCGGCGATGCCGTTCAAGCCCCCAGAGGCGAACACCGGGATCGTCAGCGATTGCGCGAGCCTGACGGTCGCGTCGATGTTGACACCGGTGAGCATGCCGTCGCGCCCGATGTCGGTGTAGATCACCGCTTCGACCCCGTAGTCTTCGAACTTCTTCGCCAGGTCGACCACTTCGTGGCCGGTGAGCTTGCTCCAGCCGTCGGTGGCGACCTTGCCGTCTTTGGCGTCGAGGCCGACGATCACGTGGCCACCGAAGGCGCTGCAAGCGTCCTTCAGGAAGCCCGGGTTCTTGACCGCAGCGGTGCCGATGATCACGTAGCTCAGGCCATCGTCGAGAAAGCGCTCGATCGTATCGAGGTCGCGCAGGCCGCCGCCAAGCTGCACCGGGATCCGATCACCCACCTCGCGGATGATCGACTTGACCGCCGACTCGTTGACCGGCTTGCCTGCGAACGCTCCATTCAGGTCGACCAGGTGCAGTCGACGCGCGCCCGCGTCGAGCCAGCGCCGGGCCATGGCGGCGGGGTTGTCGCCGAACGTGGTGGCCGCCTTCATGTCACCCTGCTCGAGCCGGACGCACTTGCCGTCCTTCAGATCGATGGCCGGGATCAACAACATGGCTGGAACTCGAGCGGATGCGCTTAGCCCGCGTTGTCGGTGTTGTGGGTGTTTTGCCGGATCTGCCCCTGATGGCGCGGTGCGCGAGCGGCCCGCGGCGCTGTCAAGGCTTCCAGGCGAGAAAGTTCCGATAGAGGGTCAGACCGTAGGTGGCGCTCTTCTCTGGGTGGAACTGCGTGGCAAAAATGTTATCCCGCGCCACGGCACAGGTAAAGCTGCCGCCGTAGTCGGCTTCGGCGGCACTGTGGCATTCGTCCGACGGTTTGGCGTAATAGCTGTGCAGAAAGTAGAACCAGCTGGCGTCGGGGATGTCGCGCCACAGCGCGTGCGCCACGCCAAGGGGTCGCTGCTGGAGCACCTGGTTCCAGCCCATCTGCGGCAGCTTGAAGTGGCTGCCGTCGCCTTGCCGCCGGCCTTCGAGCCTGAACTTCAGCACCCGCCCCGGCACCAGACCGAGGCCTGGCGTGTCCTGTTCCTCGCTGTGCTCCAGCAGCATTTGCATGCCGACGCACACACCCAGCAGCGGCTTGTTGCGGGCGACCTCCAACACGGCAGCCTGCAGACCCGAGCGCTGCAGCTCGCGCATGCAATCGCGCATCGCGCCCTGCCCCGGCAGCACCACGCGTTCGGCGGCAAGCACCTGGTCGGGATCGGCGGTAACGGTCACCCGGCAGTCGGTGGCCGCGGCGGCGTGCATCAGGGCCTGCGACACCGACCGCAGGTTGCCCATGCCGTGATCGACGACCGCCACCGTCCGCGTCATGGCTGACCCCTCAGAGGGTGCCTTTGGTCGACGGCACCACTCCCGCGGTGCGCGGGTCGACGGCGAGCGCCATGCGCAGCGCGCGCGCAAACGCCTTGAACACGGTCTCGCACTGGTGGTGGGCGTTGTCGCCGTGCAGGTTGTCGATGTGCAGCGTGACCATCGCGTGGTTCGCGAAGCCCTGGAAGAACTCGTAGGCGAGCTGGGTGTCGAAGCCGCCGACCATCGCAGCCTTGAACGGCACCCGCATGTGCAGGCCCGGGCGGCCGGAGAAATCGACCACCACCCGCGACAGCGCCTCGTCGAGCGGCACGTAGGCGTGGCCGTAGCGCGTGATGCCGGCCTTGTCGCCCACCGCGCGCGCCACCGCCATGCCCAGCGTGATGCCGACGTCCTCGACCAGGTGATGGCCGTCGATGTGCAGGTCGCCCTTGGCGTCGACGTCGAGGTCGATCAGCGCGTGGCGCGCCAGCTGGTCGAGCATGTGGTCGAAGAAGCCGATGCCGGTGGCGAGCTTGGCGTGACCGTGCCCGTCGAGCGCGACCCGGACACGGATCTGCGTTTCCTTGGTATTGCGCTCGACCTTGGCGTGGCGCGGGGCCGCCGCCGGGCGCGGCTTGCCGGCCGGACGCTGCGCCGCTGCGCGAACGGTCGCGGCCCGGGTGCGGGGCGGTGAACTCATCTCAAAGACTCGCTTTCAACGCGTCGATCATCAGCGTGTTCTCCCGCGGCGTGCCCACCGTGATGCGCAGGCAGTTGGCCAACAGCGGGTGGCCCAGCGCGGCGCCGATGCTCTTGACCAGCACACCGCGCGCCTTCATGCCGTCGAACGCTCGCCGGGCGTCGGGCACCCGTACCAGGATCATGTTGGCCTCGCTCGGGAACGAGCGCACGCCGGGCAGCGCACGCAGCGCGGCCTGCAGCCGTTCGCGCTCGCTGCGCAACACGGTGGCCTGGCGCGCGTATTCGTCGGCGTGCTCGAGCGCGAACAGCGTCGCCTCGGCGTTGAGCGCGCTCACGTTGTACGGTGGCCTCACCTTCTCGATCTCGTCGATCACGCTGGCGTGGCCGCACAGGTAGCCGAGCCGCACGCCGGCGAGGCCGAACTTGCTCAGCGTGCGCATCACCAGCACGTGCTCGTGGGCGGCCATGCGCTGCATCCAGCTGCGCGAGGAGAACGGCTGGTACGCCTCGTCGAACACCACCAGGCCGTCCTGCGCGCCGACCGCGGCCACGATGCGGTCGATCACCGCGTCGTCCCACAGGTTGCAGGTCGGGTTGTTCGGGTAGGCGACGTACGTCAGCGCCGGTCGCTCGCGCTCGATCGCCGCCCGCATCGCCGTCTCGTCGAGCTCGAACTCCGATGTCAGCGACACGCCGACGAAGCGCAGGCCGCGCAGTTGGGCCGACATCCGGTACATCACGAAGCCCGGCTCGGGCGCCAGGATCGCGGCGCCCTTCACGTTGCAGGCGACCGACAGCATGTCGATCAGCTCGTCGGAGCCGTTGCCGAGCATCAGCTTGCAACCCGCCGGCAGCTGCGCATAGCGCGACAGGGCCGCCACCACGTCGGCCGCGCACTGCACCGGGTAGCGGTTGATCGCCACCCGCGACAGCCTCTCGCCGAGCTCGCGCTGCAGGGCATCGGGCAGGCGAAACGGATTCTCCATCGCGTCGAGCTTGACCAACCCGGCGCTCGGCTGGATCGCGTAACCGTGGGTCGACTGCACGTCCTGGCGGATCACCCGCGCCAGGCGCTGCACCAGCGGCGTTGCGTCAGCCATGGCCTGCCTCCGTCGCTGGCCTTGCCATCACATGCTCCTCGTGCTTGACCTTGCCGGTGTAGCGAAAGCCGAGCTTCTCGTAGAACGGGCCGGCGTGGCCGGGCAGCATGCGGTGCGACAGGCCCACCGTTGGAACGCCGAGGCGCCGCGCCTCGTCGATCACCCAGCGGATCGTGCGCGCACCGTAGCCCTTCCTCTGATGCTTGGCATCGATCAGCAGGCGCCATATCCAGAGCTGATCGGACGGCTCGTCGGGGTCGCGCCGCGCGTCCCACAGCAGCAGCAGGCCGACCGCTTCGTCGCCGTCGTAGATCGCCAGCGGTCGTCCTGGCGGCAGCACCGATGCCTGCGCCAGCGACGTCGCCACCGGCGCGACCAGCTCCTGCTGTTCGGGCGTGACCGCCAGCTTGATCAGCTGATCGACGTTGGCATCGGTCACCGTGCGCAGGTGGAAGCCGTGGTCGGCGTCGTCGGGCACGGGGCCGGCTGCCAGCCGCATCTGCGCGGCACGCGCGTGCGCCTGCAGCCCCTCGCCGGTCGCCAGTTCGGCGGCGATCGGCCCGAGCGTCTGCGCACCCCTTGCACTCACCTCGATCAGGCTCGACCGCTTGACGAAGTCGTACACGCCCAGCGGCGAGCTGAAGCGCGCGGTGCCAGAGGTCGGCAGCACGTGGTTGGGCCCTGCGCAATAGTCGCCGAGGCTCTCGCTGGTGAAGGCACCGAGGAAGATCGCACCGGCGTGCCTCAGCAGCGGCTCCCAGCGCTGCGGCTCTCGTGCGCTGATCTCCAGGTGCTCGGGTGCGATGCGGTTGCTGATCGCACACGCCTCCTCCATCGATCGTGTGTGGATCAGCGCGCCGCGGCCCTCGAGCGACGCCCGAATCACGTCGCGGCGGGGCAAGGCGGGCAGCAGGCGCGTGATCGCCGCCGCCACCGCATCGATGTACTCGGCGTCGGGCGACAGCAGGATGCTCTGCGCAAGCTCGTCGTGCTCGGCCTGACTGAACAGATCCATCGCCACCCAGTCGGGATCGGTGCTGCCGTCGGCCAGCACGAGGATCTCGCTCGGGCCCGCGACCATGTCGATGCCGACCTGGCCGAACACGCGGCGCTTGGCGCTGGCCACATACGCGTTGCCGGGCCCGATGATCTTGTCGACGCGCGGCACCGTCGCGGTGCCGTAGGCCAGCGCGGCGATCGCCTGCGCGCCGCCGACCGCGAACACGCGGTGCGCTCCTGCCACGTGCGCCGCTGCAAGGACCAGCGCATTGCGTTGCCCATCGGGCGTGGGCACGACCATGACGATCTCACCGACCCCTGCCACCTGCGCCGGAATGGCGTTCATCAGCACCGACGACGGATAGGCCGCCTTGCCACCCGGCACGTAGATGCCGACACGGTCGAGCGGCGTCACCTTCTGCCCCAGCAGCGAGCCCTCTTCATCGCGCACCTGCCAGCTCTGGCAGCACGCGCGCAGCTGGTGCTCGTGGTAGCGGAGCACACGCGCCGCCGCAGCCCGCAACGCATCGCGCTGCGCTGCGGGCAGTCCGTCGAGTGCGCGCTGCCACTCTTCACGTGGGATCTCGAGCTCGGCCGCCGACCCCACCTGCACGCCGTCGAGGCGCGCTGTGTGCTGCACCACCGCGGCGTCGCCGCGCATGCGCACGTCGTCGACGATGCCAGCCACCGTGTCCTCGATCGCGCGGTCAGTCTCGCCGGACCACTGCAGCACCCGCTGCAACCGGGCGTCGAAGTCGCTCGCCGTGGTCGTCAGGCGGGTGATGCGAAGCGCGCTCACGAGGCCCCCTCGCACGCCGCACCGAGTGCCTCGATCAATGGCCGCAGCGACTCGCGCTTGAGCTTCAGCGAAGCCGGGTTGACGATCAGCCGTGCGCTGATGTCCGTGATCTGTTCGACCTCGACCAGCTGGTTCGCCTTCAGCGTGTTGCCGGTGGACACCAGGTCGACGATCGCGTCGGCCAGCCCGGTCAGCGGCGCCAGTTCCATCGAGCCGTAGAGCTTGATCAGGTCGACGTGCACGCCCTTGTTCGCGAAGTGCTGCCGCGCCAGCTGCACGTACTTGGTGGCGACCCGTATGCGCGAGCCTTGGCGGACCGCGGCGGGGTAATCGAAGTCGGCGCGCACGGCCACGCTCAGGCGGCAGCGCGCTAGCCTCAGGTCCAGCGGCTGATACAGCCCGGTCGCGCCGCCTGCGTGGCCCCACGCCGCACCGTGCTCGAGCAGCACGTCGAGACCGACCACCCCGAAGTCGGCGCCGCCGTACTGCACGTAGGTCGGCACGTCGCTCGCGCGCACCAGCACCACACGCAGGTCGGCGCGGTTGGTGGCCAGGATCAGCTTGCGCGAGGTCTCGGTGTCCTCGGTCACCGCGAGGCCGGCGCGCGCCAGCAGCGGCAGCGTCTCGTCGAAGATGCGCCCCTTGGACAGCGCCAGCATCAGCGGTGCGGTGAACCCGCTCATTGCACCCTTTCAATCGTCGCACCCAACGCGCGCAGCTTCTCTTCCATCCGCTCGTAGCCTCGATCGAGGTGGTAGATGCGGTCAACCAGCGTTTCGCCATCGGCCACCAGCCCGGCGATCACCAGCGACGCCGATGCACGCAGGTCGGTGGCCATCACGCTGGCGCCCGACAGCCGCGGTACGCCGTGCACGAACGCGGTGCGGCCGTCGACCTCGATCTGCGCCCCCAGCCGCAGCAGCTCGTTGACGTGCATGAAGCGGTTCTCGAAGATCGTCTCGACGATCTGCGCGGCTCCGTCGGCGATCGCGTCGACCGCCATGAACTGCGCCTGCATGTCGGTGGGGAAGGCCGGGTACTCGCTGGTGCGGATGCTCACCGCACGCGGACGGCCCTCGGCGCGCACGCGAATGCCGCCGGCGACCGCGTCGATCACCGCGCCGGCCTCGCGCAGGCGTTCGATCACCGCCTCCAGCAGCAGGGGGTCGGCGCCGCGCAGCACCACGTCGCCGCCGCAGGCGGCCACCGCACACAGGAAGGTGCCGGTCTCGATGCGATCGGGAATGAAGCGGTGCGGCTCGCGCGGCGCGTGCAACGACGCGACGCCCTGGATGCGCACGCGGCTCGTGCCGTGGCCTTCGATGTGGGCGCCCATCGAGATCAGCAGCTCGGCGAGGTCGGCGACCTCGGGTTCCTGGGCGGCGTTCTCGAGCACCGTCTCGCCGTCGGCCAGCGTGGCGGCCATCAGCAGGTTCTCGGTGCCGGTGACAGTGACCATGTCGGTGGTGATCGACGCCCCTCTCAACCGCTCGGCGCGGGCGATGATGTAGCCGTGCTCGACCCGGATGTCGGCCCCCATCGCCCTCAGGCCTGCGATGTGCTGGTCGACCGGCCGCGACCCGATCGCGCAGCCGCCCGGCAGCGACACACTGGCTTGGCCGAAGCGCGCCAGCAGCGGCCCCAGCACCAGGATCGACGCGCGCATCGTCTTGACCAGCTCGTACGGCGCCGTGGGCGACGTGACCCGCGACGCGTCGATGTGCACTTGATCGGGCTGCGTGCTCGAGCGTTCGGCGCCGACGCCGATGTTGCGCAGCAGCTTGAAGGTCGTGCCGACGTCGTGCAGTCGCGGCACGTTGGCCAGCGCCACCGGTGTCTCGCACAGCAGCGCCGCACACAGCCCGGGCAGCGCCGCGTTCTTGGCGCCCGAGATCGCCACCTCACCGTGGAGATGGCGGCCACCGCGAATCAGGAGTTTGTCCATCGGCGACCGCACGGCCGCTTGCCGTGGAGATGGCGCCCCCTTGGGAGGCAGCGAACGCATTGAGCCTGGGAGTTCATGATCGGGGCTGTTCGCGTTGCGGGCCGGGGATCCGGACTGCGACAGCCCTCGAAGGCCGCGCCATCACCGTCACCCGCAGCATGCGCCGCGGACGAATCAATGGTGATGGTGTTGCGACCGCTGGTTCTCAGCGGCCCATTCGGCGGGGGTGAGCGTCTTCATCGACAGGGCGTGAATCTGCTCGCGCATTCTATCGCCCAGGGCCGCGTACACCTGCTGATGTCGCCGCACGCGCGGCAGCCCCTCGAACGCCGGCGACACGATGGTGGCAAAGAAGTGCCGGCCGTCGCCCTCGACCGCCAGATGCTCGCAGGCGAGCCCGGCGGCGATGAAGCGGCGCACGTCGTCGGCGGTGGGGTCGGTCATGACGGCGATTATGCGGCTCGGACGGCTGGGCTGCCGGCGTGCAAGCCTCGGCATGGGCTCCAGCGGACGACCTGCGCAGACTCAGTGGCGAATCTTGTATCCCCTGTGCAGCAGGTGCAGCGCAATCGCGGCCACCACGGCGAAACTGATCACTACCACCGCCAGGCTGATCGCCGGCGGCACGTCGCTGACGCCAAAGAATCCGCACCGAAAGCCGTCGATCATGTAGAAGAAAGGGTTCAGGTGGCTCGCCGCCAGCCAGAACGACGGCAACGCGTGCACCGAGTAGAAGACGCCGGCGAGAAACGTCATCGGCACCACGATGAAGTTCTGGAACGCCGCCATCTGATCGAACTTCTCGGCCCACAACCCTGCGATCAGCCCGAGCGAGCCCATCATCGCGGCACCGAGCACGCCGAAGATCACGATCCACCAGGGTTGCACCGGCACCGTGGGCGCGAACCACAGCGTGACCGCCAGCACGCCGAGACCGACCGCCAGCCCGCGCACGACCGACGCCCCGACATAGGCCACGTACCACGCGGCCGGCGACAGCGGCGTGACGAGTAGGAACACCAGGTTGCCGGTGATCTTGCTCTGGATCATCGACGAGCTCGAGTTGGCGAAGGAGTTCTGCAGCACGCTCATCATCACCAGCCCCGGAATCAGGAAACCGGTGTAGCGCACGCCGGGGTAGACCTGCACGCGATCCTCCAACACGTGGCCGAAGATCAGCAGGTAAAGCACCGCGGTCAGCACCGGTGCGGCCACGGTCTGGAAGCTGACCTTCCAGAAGCGCAGCACCTCTTTGCGGAACAGGGTGCTGGCGCCGGTCAGCGACATCGTCGTCATGGTGGCACGATAGCAGCATGCCGACCGACGACGCCGTGCCGATGGACCGCCGCTGGCTGTGGGCCGGCGCCAGCGGCTACTCGTACAAGGAGTGGAAGGGCTCGTTCTACCCGGCCGACCTGGCCGCCGACGACATGCTCGGCTGGTATTCGCAGCACCTGAACACGGTCGAGATCAACAACACCTTCTACCGCAACCCGAAGCGCGAGGTGCTGACCAAGTGGGCTGAATCGACGCCCGAGCACTTCCGCTTCGCGATCAAGGCGACGCGGCGCATCACGCACGACGGGCGGCTGAAGGTCGACGCGGTCGCCGAGCCACTGCGCTACCTGTACGGCAGCCTCGACGCGCTGGGCGGCAAGCTGAGCGCGGTGCTGTTCCAACTACCGCCCAACTTGAAGAAGGACGTGTCACGGCTGAGTGATTTCCTCGCGCTGCTGCCGAGCGATCACCGCGCAGCTTTCGAGTTCAGGAACGACAGCTGGTTCGACGACGAGGTGTACGCGGCGCTGAGGGGCGCCAGCGCATCGCTGTGCTTTTCGGAGCGCGAAGACAACGCGCCACCGCCGCTGGTCGAGACCGCGCCGTGGGGCTACGTGCGGCTACGACTGGAGAACTACTCCGAAGGCGACCTCGCCGGCTGGGCAGCGCGCCTGGCCGCCACCCGGTGGCAGCAGGTCTACGCCTACTTCATGCACGAGCCCACCGCGCCGGGCTACGCGACCACGCTCAGTCGACTGGCAGGTGCACGGGTGCGGCGCTGACCGGCCGGTGCTCGCCGGACATGATCTCGAGGAACACGTCTTCGAGGTCGGCACGGCCAATCTCGAGGTCTTCCACCCGAACGTCGGCGGCGCGCAGTTGGCCGAGGATGACCTCGACCTCGGCCGCATCGTGCGCGCTCACCTGTGCGATGCGGCCGGTGACACGAGCATGGGCAGCCACGCTGGCGGGCAGCACGTCGTCGGTCTTGAAGCGCAGCATCGTGCTCGCGGTGCCGGCGAGCAGATTGGCCGTGCGATCGAGGGCCACCACGCGCCCGAGCTTGAGCATCGCGATGCGACCGCACAGCGCCTCGGCCTCCTCGAGGTAGTGCGTGGTCAGCAGCACCGTGTGGCCCTGCTTGTTCAGGCGCGCGACGAACTGCCACAGCGTCTGCCGCAGCTCGACGTCGACGCCGGCGGTCGGCTCGTCGAGCACGATCACCGGTGGACGGTGCACCAGCGCCTGCGCCACCAGCACGCGGCGCTTCATGCCACCGGACAGCTGCCTCATGTTGGCATCGCACTTGTCGGCCAAGCCGAGTTCCGACAACAGCTCGTCGATCCACGCGTCGTTGTCGTGCACGCCGAAGTAGCCGCTCTGGATGCGCAGCGTCTCGCGCACGCTGAAGAAGGGATCGAACACCAGCTCCTGCGGCACCACGCCGAGCGCCTTGCGCGCGGCCGCATAGTCGGCGACGACATCGTGGCCCATCACGCTGACGCGACCGCCGGTGGCGCGCGAGAGGCCGGCCAGGATGCTGATCAGCGTGGTCTTGCCGGCGCCGTTGGGCCCCAGCAGGCCGAAGAACTCGCCGGGCTCGATGTCGAAGCTCACGCCGTCGAGCGCACGCAGGCTGCCGCGCGGCCCGGTATAGGTTTTTCCGACTTGCTCGAACCGCACCGCTGGCATCGGCCGGGATTGTAGGCAAGCGCGACACCACGGGCGGTGCCAGAATCGCCGCCGCGATGACCGAGAAGAAGAAACCTCGCCGCACGGCCGAGCGCATCCTCGAGGTGACGCTCGAGCTGTTCAACCGCTTCGGCGAGCCCAACGTCAGCACGACGGCGATCTCGGCCGAGCTGCGCATCAGCCCGGGCAATCTGTACTACCACTATCCGGCCAAAGACGAGCTGATCAATGCGCTGGTCGATCGCTATGAACGCGCGCTGACCGATCTGCTGGGCGCCGCCGAACAGGTGCGCAATGTCGAGGACGCTTGGCTGTTCGTGCACATGATGTTCGAGCTGATCTGGAACTACCGCTTCCTGTATCGCGATCTCAACGATCTGCTGAGCAAGAACCGCAGGCTCGAGACGCGCTTTCAGGCGATGCTGCGCGACACCGCGCGCGCCGTGCAGTCACTGCTCGATGGCCTGGCGCGCGGCCAGACGATGACCAGCGAGCCGGTGGAGTCGGCCGCCGTCGCCAACGCGATGGTCGTGGTGCTGACATACTGGCTCAGCTTCGAGTACGTGCGCGATCCGCGCCGCGCGCTGGAGCCCGAGAGCGCCGGCGCTGCGCTGAACCGCGGCGCATTCCATGTGCTGAGCCTGCTGCTGCCCTACCTCGATCCGGCCGCGCGCAAACACCTGATGACGCTGGCTGGCGCCTACCAGGACAATGCCGCGACGACCTGACAGACCAGCACAACCGGAGACCCGCCGATGGCCAAGTGGACCGCCTTTCCGTACGCCAGCGACGTCTACCACTACGACGCGGCGACATTGAAGAAGAAGTGGGCGCGCTTGCACACCGGTGACGCCGAGCCGCTACCCAAGGACGACAAGGTGCTCGCTGCCTGGTCGCTGTTCCACGCCGGCGAGTTCCAGAAGGCGTGTGAGGCCGGACTGAAGGCCGGTGGCGCCGGCATCACGGTGGCCAACAAGGCGCAGGCGATCTACGCCAACTACCTCGAGAAGAGCGAGCGCAACAAGCTGGCGCTCTTTCTCGAGGTGGCCGAGCGCGCCGAAGGGCAGCAGGCCGACGACGCGAAGAATCCGAATGCCTACTACTGGATGGCGTATGCGCTGGGCCGCTACAGCCAGGGCATCAGCGTGGCCAAGGCGCTGGCCCAGGGACTCGGCGGCAAGGTCAAGACTGCGCTCGAGACGACGATCAAGCTCGCGCCCAAGCACGCCGACGCGCACATCGCGCTCGGCGCCTTTCACGCCGAGGTGATCGACAAGGTCGGCAAGCTGCTCGGCAAGACGCAGGGTGCCGACGCGGCGACCGGCCTGAGGATGTACCAGCAGGCGCTGAAGCTCAATCCGGCCAGTGCCATCGCGCGCGTCGAGTACGCCAATGGTCTGGTCATGCTCGAGGGCGACAAGAAGATGAAGGAGGCCGAGAAGCTCTATGCGGAGGCGGCGGCCTGCGCGGCGCTCGACGCGATGGAGCGTCTCGACGTCGAGATGGCGAAGGCGGAGCTCGAGGACTGAGGCTCGGAGTTGCGTCAGTCGCTCCAGGGGAGCATCAAGGTCACCAGCAGCAACTTGTCGAACTCGGGCCCGAAGCGCTCGATGATCGCCTGCGGATCGGGGCACAGCCGGGCGTCGGTGATGAGACCGAACTGCACGCCGCCGGCGTAGCTCAGGATCGACACGCCGACGCCGATGTGGCCCGACGCCGGCACCCAGAACATCGTCTGGCGGATCGTGCGCCCGCAGAAGTGCAACGGCTTGGCCGGCCCCGGCACGTTGGTCATCACCGCGGTCGCCTTCTTGGCGAACAGGTTGAGGATCGCGTCCTGCACCGGCTTGATCATCAGCCCGGCCACCGCCAGCACCGCGAACGCCAGCAGTGGCTGGTAGCTGCCCTTGAGCTCGCTCATGCGCTGACGCACCGCGTAGACGCGCTCGATCGGGTTGCTGATGCCGATCGGCAGCACGAGCGGCGCCAGGCCGAACTTGTTGCCGAGCTGCCAGGCCTGGTCCAGTGGCCGCAGGTTCACCGGCACCATCGCCCGGATCTCCTCGCCATCCGGGTCGTCGCCCTGGTCTCGCAGGTACTGGCCGATCGCGCCGGCCACGCATGCCAGCAGCACGTCGTTGACCGAACAGTGCAGCGCCTTGCCGACCATCTTCACCGCATCGAGCGGGATCGGCTCGTTCCACGCCACGCACTTGCGGCCTTCGGGCAGGCCTTTCAGCCGGGTCGGCGAATCGTCGGCCATTAACGCCAGCGCCGCCACGTCGCCGAGCACCTGATAGCCGACGCGTGCCATCTCGAGCGAGCCCAGCATTTGTTGCGGTTGCGACAGCAGCTCGACCGACCGCGCCACGCCCTTGCCGGTCATGCCCAGGGCCTTGACGGCGATGTCGGTCAGCGGCTGGATCACCGCGTCGGACAACCAGTCGCCATCGTCGTCGGCCTTGCGGCGTGACTTGCGCGACGGCGGCTCCCCGCCGCCGTCGGTGATCGACAGCGCCACCGAAATCAGCGCGATGCCGTCGGCGATGCAGTGATGGATGCGCACGATCAGCGCCGAGCCGCCTTCGTAGCGCTCGACCAGATGGAATTGCCACAGCGGCCGCCGGGGGTCGAGCGGTTGGGTCGCCAGCTTGCCGCACAGCGCCTGCAGCGCTTGGCGCTCGATCTGCCCTCTTCGGCGCGTGAGCTTCTCGCGCACCACGTGGTGATGGATGTCGAACTCGCCGTCGTCGACCCACAGCGCACCGACCGGGTCTTGCACCACCTTCTGTCGGAAGCGGTCGTAGCGCAACAGCTTGGCGCTCACACGCTCGCACAACTCGTCGTAGTCCAGCGCCGGCTGCAGCAGCCAGACGCCGACGATCATCATCAGGTTGACCTCGTTGTCCATGCGCAGCCAGGCGGTGTCGACGCGCGACATGCGTTCGCTGGCTGGCGTGGGCATCGGCGGTCTCCTTCGGTCGGCGCCATCGAACGACGGCCGCGCAACGATGCTGGCTAAGATGCACGGCGTCAACCGCCACAAGCCCCAAGAGGATCGCCATGGCCGACCTGAAAGCCGCCTTCGACAAGGCCGTCGCCGAGAGCAAGACACTGCCCGAGAAGCCCGACAACGCGACGCTGCTGCAGATCTACGCGCTGTACAAGCAGGCCACCGCCGGTGACGTGGAGGGCAAGCGCCCCGGCTTCTCGGACATGGTCGGGCGCGCCAAGTGGGACGCCTGGAACGGCGTCAAGGGCAAGGACAGCGCGGCCGCGATGCAGGAGTACATCGACCTGATCGAGTCGCTCAAGTAGCGCGCGGCCGGCTTGGCCGGCCCGCTACTTCTTCTTCGGCGCTGCTTTCTTGGCTGCGCCGGCCTTGCCGAGCAGCGTGTCGAGGTTGCGCTCGATCTCGCTCTCGATCGTCTTGGCGAAGGCGCCCAGCAGGAAGCCCAGCTTGGCGTTGAGATCGAAGTGGTCTGCTGCGACGATCAGCCGGCCGTCGACGCCGGCGCGCGTGAATTCCACTGTATCGCTGGTCTCGCCCTCGATCACCGTGCACTCCATGCCGAACTTCTTCTCCACCTCCTCGGCCCACGCCCAGGCGACCTTGCGTGCCTTCGGCAGGCCGAGCGCGTGCTCGCGGTGGATTCGAATGTCGGGCATCGCCGGCTCCTCGAGCGCTACGGTGCGCGCAGTGTGGCGTGGCGCTCGGCCTTGGGCAAGGCCGCCAGGCGCTTGACCTCGGCGTAGAAGACCTCGAAGTCGCCGCCGCAGCGCGCGAACAGCCGCTCGAAGTCGGGCACCAGGTCGTTGTAGGCGCCCTGCACGGCCAATGCCGCATTGTTGGCGCGCGCAATGAACGCATCGTAGCCCGCGAAGCCGCCCCAGCGCTCGCTCTTCACCTTCGCATAGTCGGCGCGCATCGCGTCGAACAACTCGGCCTTGCGCCGGCGCTTGTCGGCTGCAGGCAGGTCGCTGGCGTACAGCGCGGCCAGCGCAGTGCGGGTCTGCAGCGTCAGCGCGCGGAACTCCTCGCGCCGCTGCTGCACCGCGTCGAACTCGTGCAGCGCGGCCGGGTCGCCCTCCTGCGCCAGCCAACGTGCGCCACCGACGCGCTCGACCGCCACCGCAAACGACTCGTTGAACGCGGTGTCGTCGGCCGCGTAGACGACCTGGTGCGCGAGCTCGTGGAACACCAGGCGCGCCACCTCGGCGTCGGGCCAGCCGATGAAGGTCGACAGCAGCGGGTCGCCGCCGAGCCAGTTGGTCCAACCGAGTGTCGAGTAAGCCGGTACGCCGTAGACGTCGACCTCGAGACTGTCGCCGCGCAACGACGATGCCAACGCGTCGGCATCGCCCTTGTCGAAGTAGCCGCGGTAGCCGACGCAACCCATCACCGGGAAGCACCAGGTCTTCAGCGTCAGCGACAGCTCCGGCGTGGCCACGACGTTCCACACCACGGCGCTCCGTCCGATGTCGGCATAGCGCGTGTAGCTCGCGTTGTCCGGCAGGTGCAACTCCTGCACCGCGAAAGCCCGCATGCGCTGCGCCCGCGCCAGCTTGCGCTTCAACGGCTCGGCGGTGGCGCCGTCGGCCAGCCAGCGGTCGACCGGCCGCGCGCGTTGCATCAAGTCGAGGTGCCCACCCACCGACTGGCCGATGTAGCCGAGAGACGAGCAGCCGCTCAGCCCGCACAGCGCCGCCGACGCGATCACGACGGCCGCCAAGCCCCCGAGCCCCGCCATCAGCAGCGTCGCTCGTCGCACCGTCGCAGTCGAGCGCGCACGCCGTCGTCGCTCACGCTGGCCGTACCTCGACGCGGCAGTCGTAGAACGTCGGTGCGCGGCCGATATCCGTGAGCCGCTGGCTGGTCAGCTCGTTGACGTTGGTGCCGCGCACGCCGAACTTGCGCCACCACACGCCAAGCCCGTTGACGACACCGCGGCGCGCGCGCTCGCCGACGCGCGCGCGGCAGTGGTAGCGCCCGCGATCGTTGAACACCTCGACCAGTGCACCGTCGGCGATGCCGCGCGCGGCTGCATCGTCGGGGTGCATCTCGAGCAGCGGTTCGCGTTCGGCCTGGCGCAACGACTCGACGTTGACGAAGCTCGAATTGAGAAAGTTGCGCGCGGGCGGCGAGATCATCGCCAGCGGATAGCGCGCGGCCAGCTCCGAACGTGCGCTCTCGTACGGCGGCACGTAGTCGGGCACGCCGACCCCGGGTGCATCGACCAGCACCTTGCCGCTCGGGGTCTGGAAGTGTCCGTCGGCGAACGGTGCCTCGGGCAGCGGCAGCTTGACCCAGCCGTCGCGGCGCAGCGCGTCGAAGTCGACGCCCGGCAACGCGGTGCGCGCCAGCGTCTCGTCGTCGTCGGCGAAGCACGGCTCGCGGTACCCCATGCGTTGCGCGAGCTCGCGAAAGATCTGCGCGTTCGGCTTGGCCTCGCCCAGCGGCGCGATCGCTGGTTGATTCCACATCGCGTAGGTGTGTCCGTACGAGATGTGCACGTCGAGGTGCTCGGGCTGCGTGGTCGCCGGCAGCACGATGTCGGCGTGATCGGCGGTGTCGGTCATGAAGTGCTCGAGCACGACGGTGAACAGGTCCCCGCGCGCAAAGCCCTGCACCACGCGCGCCGAATGCGGCGCCACCGCCACCGGGTTGCTGTTGTAGACGATCAGCGCCTCGATCCTCGGGCCGAAGGTCGGCGACGATTCGCGCAACAGATCGTCGCCGATCGTCGTCATGTTGATGGTGCGCGGCTTGCGGCCGGCCAGCAGCTCGGGCTTGTACAGCGCTGCGTCACCGCGCACGCTCTTGAACCAGCCCGACGACGACAGCAGCAGCCCGCCGGCGCGGTGGCGCCAAGCGCCGGTCAGGCACGGCAGCAGCGCGATCAGGCGCACCGCATTGCCGCCGCCGGCGGCGCGCTGCATGCCGTAGTTGAGGCGGATCGCGGCAGGCTCGGTCGTGCCGTACTCGCGCGCCAGCTCGCGGATGTCATCGGCCTGCAGACCGCATTCGGCCGCGGCGCGCTCCGGCGGCCACGCCATCGCGCGCTCGCGCAGCGCGTCGAATCCCTCGACATGCTGCGCGATGTAGCCCTCGTCGAGCCAGCCGTTGACGATCAGCTCGTGCATCAGTGCCAGCGCCAGCGCACCATCGGTGCCTGGCAGCGGCGCGAGATGGCGGTGGCACTTCTCGGCGGTTTCGCTGCGCCGCGGATCGATGCACCACAGCTTCGCGCCGTTGCGCTTGGCCTGCTGCGCGAACGTCCAGAAGTGCAGGTTCGAGGTGATCGAGTTGCTGCCCCAGATCACGATCAGCCGGCTCTCGGCGTAGTGCTCGAGGTGCATCCCGATCTTGCCGCCGTACGTGGCCGCCAGCGCCTCGCCGCCGGCGCTCGAGCAGATCGTGCGATCGAGGAACGACGCGCCGAGCCGGTGGAAGAAGCGCAGCGCCATCGCCTCGCCCTGCACCAGCCCCATCGTGCCGGCATAGCTGTAGGGCACGATCGCCTGCGGATCAGATTCGGCGATCGCGCGCAACCGCGCGGCGATCGCATCGAGCGCCTCGTCCCAAGCGATGCGCTGGAAGCGCCCGCTGCCCTTCGGTCCCACCCGGCGCAGCGGGTGCAGCACGCGATCGGCGCTGTGCGTCCGCTCGGCATAGCGCGCGACCTTGTTGCACAGCGCGCCGTGCGTCGGCGGATGATCGGGATCGCCCTGCACACGCACCACACGGCCCTCGGCCACGGTCACGCGCAAGGCACAGGTATCGGGGCAATCGTGCGGGCAGGCGCCGCGCACCACCCGCTGGATCGGGCTCTGCATGGCGGCACTATCTCACAACGGTCTGCCGCTGCGCCGGCGCGGGCTTGCCGGTGCGACGCTCGTCGCGTGTCGCCCGTTCCCCGCACTCGCGGTGGTGGGCCAACAACTTTTTCACGCGACCCATGGATGAAGAACTTGGCGCCTGGGTGACAGCCCCTGCGTCGTCTACGCTCTCGTCGGAGCCGCGAATCCGCGGAGGGGAACCCCATGAAGATGATCAATCGACGCCACGCCATCGGCGGCCTCGCTGCCGCTGCCTCGTCCATCGGGTTGCCGGCGCTGGCGCAATCCGACCGCCGCATCATGCTGGGCCAATCGGCTGCGTTCAGCGGCGCCGCTGCGCAGCTCGGCATCCAGATGAACCGCGGTGCACGGTTGTACTTCGACGCCATCAATGCCGCCGGCGGCATCAACGGCGCCCAGATCGAGTTGCGCACGCTCGACGACCAGTACGAACCCGACAAGTGCAAAGCCAACACCGAGGCCCTGATCAAGGACGACGTGTTCGCGCTGTTCGGCTACGTCGGCACGCCGACGTCGCTCGCCGCGCTGCCACTGGTCAACCAGAGCAAGATGCCGTTCTTCGGTCCGTTCACCGGCGCCGAGGCGCTGCGCGACCCATTCAGCCGCTACGTGTTCCACGTGCGCGCCAGCTACTACGACGAGACTGCGCTGATCATCAAGCAGCTGACCTCGCTCAACCTGAAGAAGATCGCCGTCTTCCGCCAGAACGACAGCTACGGTCAGGCGGGCTACGACGGCGTGGTGAGGGCGCTGAAGGCGCAGGGCCTGGCACCGGTGGCAGTGGGCCTGGTCGAGCGCAACACGGTCGACGTCGCCGCGGCCATCGCGGCGATCGTGCCCAGCCAGCCCGATGCCGTGGTGCAGATCAGCGCCTACAAGAGTTGCGCGGCGTTCATCCGCGAGGCCCGCAAGGCCGGCTACGGCGGCACGTTCTACAACGTGTCGTTCGTCGGTACGCAGGCGCTGGCCGATGAACTGGGCCGGCAGGCGCTGGGCGTCGTGGTCAGCCAGGTGATGCCCTACCCGTTCAGCCTGACGACGCCGCTGTCGCGCGAGTACCTGGCAGCGGTGCAGCGAGCGGGTGGCGACAACAAGCCCAACTACTCCAGCATGGAAGGGTACGTCGCCGCCAAGCTGTTCAGCGAAGGGCTGCGCCGGGCCGGCCGCAACCCGAACCGCGAGGCGCTGATCGCAGGCTTGGAGTCGGTGCAGAGCCTCGACCTCGGGGGGTTCGTGGTCGGCTACAGCGGCCACAGCCACATGGCATCGCGCTTCGTCGACATGTCGATGCTCACCGACGACGGTCGAGTGCGGGTCTAGCCGTGAAGACGGCCTCGCCTAGCGCGCCGACGTCGGGGCTGTCATTGACCGCTGGCAACGGCACACAAATCGGCGCGCGGTTTCGCGCAATAGTGCTCGCCTCGGGCGTTGGAATCGGGCCCCGATACGGCACGAGCCAGCCGCACACCGTTACCTTTGATGCACGCGGGTCATGGCCCGATTCAAGAGAGTTACTGCAATGAAGCGCCGCTCCGCCCTCACCCGTTTGGCCGCCGCCGGTGCCGCGATCGCGGTGCCGGCTTTTGCCGAACCCGATCGACGCATCGTGCTCGGGCAATCGGCCGCGTTCAGCGGCCCGGCAGCGCAACTGGGCATCCAGATGAACCGCGGTGCCAGGTTGTGCTTCGACGCGCTCAACGCCGCCGGCGGCATTCACGGTGCCACCATCGAGTTGCGCACGCTCGACGACCAGTACGAGCCCGACAAGTGCAAGGCGAACACCGAGACGTTCATCAGGGATGACGTGTTCGCGCTGTTCGGCTACGTCGGCACGCCGACGTCGCTGGCGGCACTGCCGCTGGTCAACCAGAACAAGGTCCCGTTCTTCGGCCCGTTCACCGGTGCCGAGGCCCTGCGCGACCCGTTCAGCCGCCATGTGTTCCACGTCCGCGCGAGCTACTTCGACGAGACGGCGGCCATCGTCAAACAGCTGACGACGCTGGGCCTGAAGAGGATCGCGGTGTTCCGCCAGAACGACAGCTATGGCCAGGCAGGGCTCGACGGCGTCATCCGCGCGTTGAAGGCCCACCAGCTCGAGCCGGTGGCCGTCGGGCTGGTCGAGCGCAACACCGTCGCCGTGTCGGCGGCGGTGCAGTCGATCATCGCGAGCAAGCCCGACGCCATCGTGCAGATCAGCGCCTACAAGAGCTGCGCGGCGTTCGTCCGCGAGGCACGCAAGGCCGGCTTCGGCGGCACGTTCTACAACGTGTCGTTCGTCGGCACGCAGGCGCTGTCCGAAGAACTCGGCACCGATGCCCGCGGCGTCGCCGTCAGCCAGGTGATGCCGTTCCCGTTCGCGCCGAAGTCGCCGATCGCGCGCGAATTCCTCGCCGCAGTGCAGCGCGGGGGCGCCGAGTACAAGGCCAACTACTCGAGCATGGAAGGCTACGTCGCGGGCAAGGTGTTCGCCGAAGGCCTGCGCCGCGCAGGCAAGGGTGCCACGCGCGATTCGTTGATCGCAGGGCTGGAGTCGATGCAAGGCGTCGATCTCGGCGGCTTCGTCGTCAACTACAGCGCCCGGCGGCACGTCGCCTCGCAGTACGTCGACCTGACGATGCTCACGGAATTCGGCAGCGTCCGCGTCTGACCCCTGCGCTCGGATGCCCTGGCGCGCCCAGGGCTCGACGGGCCGGACGTACACTGGCCGCTTCGCTTGCCAGTAGGGGCTCGCATGCGCCTGATCGAATCCATTCTGGCCGATGCCGCCACCATCGCCACGCTGCGGCGTGACATCCACGCTCACCCGGAACTGTGCTTCGAGGAGCAGCGCACGACCGATCGGATCGCCAAAGCGCTCACCGACTGGGGCATTCCGATCGAGCGCGGCATGGGCAAGACCGGCGTGGTCGGCATCGTCAAGAACGGCAACTCCAAGCGCGCGGTGGGGCTGCGCGCCGACATCGACGCGCTGCCGATGAGCGAGGCCAACCGCTTCGCGCACGCCAGCACGCACCCGGGCAAGATGCACGCGTGCGGTCACGACGGCCACACCGCGATGCTGCTGGCGGCGGCTAAGCACCTGGCGAAGCATCGCAACTTCGACGGCACCGTTTACCTGGTGTTCCAGCCTGCCGAGGAAGGCGGCGGCGGGGCACGCGAGATGATGAATGACGGGCTGTTCGACAAGTTCCCGCTGGAGGCGATGTTCGGCGCGCACAACTGGCCGGGGCTCGCGGTGGGCCAGTTCGCGCTGCGCGCGGGACCGGTGTTCGCATCGAGCAACGAGTTCAAGATCACGGTCCGCGGCAAGGGCGCACACGGTGCGATGCCACACCTCGGTCTCGATCCGGTGCCTGCGGCCTGCCAGATGGTGCAGGCGTTCCAGACCATCATCAGCCGCAACAAGCGCCCGCTCGACACCGGCGTGATCTCGGTGACGATGATCCACACCGGTGAGGCGACCAACGTGATCCCCGAGATGTGCGTGCTCGAGGGCACCGTGCGCACCTTCACCACCGATGTGCTCGACCTGATCGAGCAGCGCATGAAGCGCATCGCCGAGTCGACCTGCGCGGCGTTCGAATGCAGCTGCGAGTTCGTGTTCACGCGCAACTACCCGCCGACCATCAACCACGCGGCGGAGACCGAGTTCGCGCGCCGGTTGCTGACCGACGTCGTGGGCGCCGAGAACGTGCACGACTTCGAGCCGACGATGGGCGCCGAGGACTTCAGCTACTTCCTGCAGGCCAAGCCGGGCTGCTACTTCCTGATCGGCAACGGCGACGGCGCGCATCGCCACGGTGGCCACGGCCTCGGGCCATGCATGCTGCACAACCCGAGCTACGACTTCAACGACGACCTGATTCCGCTGGGCGCCACCGTGTGGGTGCGGCTGGCCGAAGCGTGGCTGGCCGCGCCGCGCTGACGTTCGATCCGACCGCCACCTGACACCGTCGATGAAAGCCGCCGAGTCGTTCGCCCAGAGCTACGCCGAAGCCCGCCAGAAGTTCCTCGCCGCCGCGCAGGCCGCAGGCCTGTCGGTCCACAGCCACGAACACCCGCGGCGCGGCCGCGATGGCGAGGTGCTGGCGATGGACGTGGCGCGGCTCGGGCCTGCCGACGCCGCGGCGTTGCTGGTACTGAGCTGCGCCTGCCACGGCGTCGAAGGTTTCTGCGGCTCGGGCGCTCAGGTCGCGCTGCTCGGCGACGCTGGCTTTCGCAGTGAGGCGGCACGAGCGGGCGTCGCGGTGCTGTTCGTGCACGCGCTCAACCCGTTCGGTTTCTCGTGGTGGCGGCGCACGACGCATGAGAACGTCGACCTGAACCGCAACTTCCAAGACTTCAGCCGGCCGCTGCCGGGCAACGCCGCCTACGACGAAATCGCTCACTGGCTGGTGCCAGAGAGCTGGCCGCCGCCCGCCGATGCCAACGCGGCGATGCAGAGCTACATCGCCGACAAAGGCGAAAAGGACTACCAGTCGGTGGTGTCGAGCGGGCAGCACAACCACCCCAAGGGCCTGTTCTACGGTGGCCACGCGCCGACCTGGAGCAACCTGACGCTGCGGGCGGTGTTGCGCGAGCACGGCCGGCGCTGCGCGCGGCTGGGTTGGATCGACTTCCACACCGGGCTCGGGCCCAGCGGCGTCGGCGAGCGCATCTTCGCCTGCCGCGACGACGACGCCGCCTATGCGCGGGTGCGCCGCTGGTGGGGCCAGGAAGTCACGTCGATCTACGACGGCAGCTCGAGCTCGGCGTACCTGACGGGTCTGATGTGGCTGGCTGCCTACGAAGAATGTTCGCAGGCCGAGTACACCGGCATCGCGCTGGAGTACGGCACGTTGCCGGTGCTCGACGTGATGAATGCGCTGCGCGCGGACCAGTGGCTCGAGAACCATCCCGAAACGGCCGTTCAGCAGCGCCAGGCGATCAAGCGTCTCGTGCGAGACGCCTTCTACACCGACACCGACGAGTGGAAGCACGCGGTGGTCGAGCAGGCGCGCGACGCGGCGTTCCAGGGTCTGGCGGGGCTGGCGCACCCCTGAAAACAGGCTGCAGCGCGAGCTGCCGCCGCGCGACGTCAGTCTGGCCACCACCCGTTGACCCGCAGCGTCCGCTCGCAGCTGCGTGCATCGGTGAACCGCAGCGCCTTCCATCCGCAGGCGTGCGCGGCCTCGACGTTGGCCGACATGTCATCGAGCAGCACCAGCCGATCGGCTGCGGTGTCGAAATGGCGGCTCGCCAGCTCGTACAGTGCCGCTTCGGGCTTGATCAGCCGCACGCGCCACGAGTACAGCCCGCTGGCGAAGTGGCGCATCAGCTCGGGGTGAGTGCGGTCGAGATGCTCGGCGTAGGGCAGCGGCATGTTCGACAGGAAGTGCAGCGGCACGCCGGTCGCGCTCAGCCGCAGCAGCATGTCCACCGAATCGGGCTTTGGCGTCAGCGACGGCGGTACGCCGTCGACCAACGCCGCCACGTCGTCGGCCGGCAATCCGGTGCGAGCGACGATGCGACGCACCAGCTCGGGTGCATCGAGCACGCCGCGGTCGAACTGCGCCCAGTCGCCGCCGAAGCCCTCGAACACGCCGGCCACCAGGCCATGGACCGCAGCAGCATCGGTGGCATGGCGCGCCAGGTAACGGCGCACCAGCGCAAGCGGCTGCCAGTTGAACAGCACACCGCCGAAGTCGAAGACGATGCGCAGCGTGCCGGACGAGGCGCTCATCGGCTCGACGTGCGGGGCGTCCAGTTCAGCACGAAGTCTCGCTGGGCAGCGGTCTCCGGCGACTGCGGCATCACGGCGAGCCGCGCGAGGTTGGCACGCTTGCGAGCGATCAGCGCCAGCGCCTCACGCCCGTCGAGCCCCTGAGCGACCAGCCAGCAGCCCAGCGCGGTGCCGGTGCGGCCGACGCCGGCGTGGCAGTGCAGGTACACGCAGGCCCCGCCGCGCAACTCGGCATCGAGGGCGTCGACGATGTCGTGCATCAGCGCGACGCTCGGCACGCCGAAATCGGTGATCGCGAAGCCCTGCCAGCGAGCGTGCGGAGGCAAGGCGGCGGCGTAGCCGGCGCGTACGGGGTCGCTGCAGGTCAGATCGACGAAGCTGTCGATGCCGGCGTAGAGCAGCGCGGGCACTACGGTCGCCGGGTGCGCACCGGCCAGGAAGCGACCCGGCCACACCCAATAGCAATCGGCGTGCGGCACCGGCTGCGCGTCGCCGCTCGCGCACAGCGCGTCGGGCGGGCAGGCAACGGCCACGGCGGATGAATCAATGCGACAGGATCTTCGACAGGAAGTCCTTCGCGCGGTCGGTCTTCGGATGGTTGAAGAACTCCACCGGCGTGTTCTGCTCGACGATCTGCCCCTGGTCCATGAAGATCACGCGATCGGCGGCCTGGCGCGCGAAGCCCATCTCGTGCGTCACGCACAGCATCGTGATGCCCTGCTTCGCGAGGTCGATCATCACCTCCAGCACCTCGTTGATCATCTCCGGATCGAGCGCCGACGTCGGCTCGTCGAACAGCATGATCTTCGGCGTCAGGCACAGCGCACGCGCGATCGCCACGCGCTGCTGCTGACCGCCCGAGAGCTGCAGCGGGTACTTCTGCGCCTGCTCGGCGATGCGCACGCGCTTGAGCTGCGTCATCGCTTTGTCTTCGGCCTCCTTCTTGGGCATCTTGCCGACCCACATCGGCGCCAAGGTCAGGTTCTCGAGCACCGTCAAGTGCGGGAACAGGTTGAACTGCTGGAACACCATGCCGACGTTGCGGCGCACCGCGTCGATTGCCTTCACGTCGTCGGTCAGCTCGATGCCATCGACGGTCAGGTGGCCCGTCTGGTGCTCCTCGAGGCGGTTGATGCAGCGGATCAGCGTTGACTTGCCCGAGCCCGACGGCCCGCAGATCACGATGCGCTCGCCCTTGGCGACCTGCAGCTCGATGTCGCGCAGCACGTGGAACTGGCCGTACCACTTGCTGACCTTGTCGAAAACGATGATCGGCCCTTCGTTGTTGTTCATCTGCAGCCCCTCACTGCCTTCTCATGCCGGTATTGAGATAAGACTCGACCCAACGGCTGTAACGCGACAACGCGATGCAGCACACGAAGTAGACCGCCGCCACGAACAGCTGCCCCTCGAGGAAGAACTTGCGCCAGTCAGCGTCGCCGAGCGCGAGCTGCAGCGCACCGGTCAGGTCGTACAGGCTGACGATGGTGACCAGCGACGTGTCCTTGAAGGTGCTGATGAAGCTGTTGACGATCGCCGGCACCACCAGCCGCAGCGCTTGCGGCAGCACGATCTTGCGCGTGGTCTGCCAGTAAGTGAGCCCCAGCGCCTGCGCCGCTTCGACCTGTCCCTTGGGCAACGCCTGCAGACCGCCGCGCACCACCTCGGCGAGGTAGGCGGCAGCAAACAGTGTCATGCCCACCAGCACGCGCAGCAGCACGTCGATCGTCACGCCGTGCGGCATGAACAGCGGGAACATGAACGACGCCATGAACAGCACCGAGATCAGCGGCACGCCGCGGATCAGCTCGACGTACAGCACGCACACCGCGCGGATCGCCGGCAGCTTGGACGTGCGTCCGAGCGCCACCAGGATGGCCAGTGGAAACGCCACCGCGAGGCTCACCACCGACAGCGCCAAGGTCAGCGGGAAACCGCCCCAGCGCGACGTCTCGACCAGCGTCAGGCCGAACGCGCCGCCGTGCATCAGCACGTAGCACACGGCCAGCACGATCAGCCACAGCGGCGCCAGCCACGGCTTCCAGAACGGGCGCAGGCAGCTGGCGACGAGCAGCGCGATCAGGATCGCGCAGGCCGCCAACGGCCGCCACTGCTCCTCGAACGGATAGCGGCCGAACAGGATCAGACGGCCCTTCTCGGCCACCACGCCCCAGCACGCGCCGTGCTCGTGCGCGGCGCGGCAGGCGGCGTTGTCAGGCGCGAACACGGCGTTGACCACCGACCAACCGAACAGCGGCGGCACCAGCCACAGCGCCACCAGCACGGTGACGATCGTGGCCAGCGTGTTGAGCCAGCCGTCAAAGAAGTTGCGCCGGATCCAGGCGAGCGCGCCCTGCGTGGCCACCGGCGGCGGGCGGCTTTCGACCGGCGTGAAGACCACCGCGCTCATGAACGAATCGCCACAACGAACCCAAGCCACACAGCGTCACGCACCCAAGCGGCCGCGGCGGATCCGGCTTTGCCGGGCCGCTGGCGGCGCGCCCTCGAGGGGGAGGCGGCCGCTAGGCCGCTTCGGGGGTGGGACATCACCGCTCCTTGATCGCCGCGCGGCGGTTGTACCAGTTCATCAGCGCCGAGGTCAGCAGCGACAGCGTCAGATAGCACGCCATCACGATCGCGATGCACTCGATCGCACGACCGGTCTGATTGAGCGATGTGTTGGAGATCGACACCAAGTCGGGGTAGCCCACCGCCACCGCCAGCGACGAGTTCTTCGTCAGGTTCAGGTACTGGTTGGTCATCGGCGGGATGATCACGCGCAGCGCCTGCGGCAGCTGCACCAGGCGCAGCTCCTTGGCGCGCGTGAGGCCGAGCGACACGCTCGCCTCGTGCTGGCCGTAGGGCACCGACTGGATGCCCGCGCGCACCACCTCGGCGATGTAGGCCGCGGTGTAGATCGTCAGGCCGAGCAGCACGGTCAGGAACTCCGGCGTCACCGCGCCGCCACCCACCACGTTGATCTCGGTCTTCTCCGGCACGTCAACCCCGGTCGGTGCGCCGCCGATCAACCAACCCGCGGCGGTGGCCAGCACCACGATCACCAGCGCCGGCAGCGCGAACATCGGCGCCTGGCCGGTCGCGTCGTGACGCGCATGGACCCAGCGCGCCCAGCCCCACACGCCGAACAGGCCGACCACGAAGGCCGCCAGCGTGGCCCAGTGTCCCGGTGCCCACTCGGGGTGTGGGAACTGCAAGCCGTTCTTGCTGAAGAAGAACCCAGGCAGCGGATGCAGCGCCTCCTCGATCGGCGGCAGCATCTCGGTGAGGATGAAGTACCAGATGAACAGCTGCAGCAGGATCGGCACGTTGCGGATCAGGTCGACGTAAGCGCCGCTCAACGAGCGCACCAGCAGGTTGTGCGACAGCCGACCGATGCCCACCAGTGTGCCGATGATGGTGGCCAGCACGATGCCCGCGATCGCCACTCTGAACGTGTTGGACAGGCCGACCAGGAACGCCTTGCCGTAGCTTTCCGCGCTGTCGAACGGCACCACGCTCTCGCCGATCGCGAAACCCGCAGGTTGAGAAATGAAGTCGAAGCCGCTCTTGATGCCGCGCACGCGCATGTTCTCCAGCGTGTTGGAGAACAGGTACGCGCCGGCGGCGACGATCAGGCCCAGGACGATCACCTGGTACAGCACGCCCCGGAAGGCCTTGCTGCGCCAGGACCACGAACGCGTTTTGGGAGGGGCGGAAGCCATCAGGAAACGGGAAGGATGACGGGTTCGCTCACGCGAACCCTGTCCTTGTGTTCCCTCTTATCTCACCGGCGGGGCGTACATGAAGCCACCCTTGCTCCACAGGTTGTTGGCACCGCGCGGCAGCTTCAGCGCCGACTTCGGGCCGACGTTGCGCTCGAAGATCTCGCCGTAGTTGCCCACCGCCTTGATCGCGCGGTACGCCCAGTCCTTGTCGAGGCCGAGCAGCTTGCCGGTGTCCTCAGAGGTACCGAGGATGCGCTGCACCACCGGGTCTTTGCTCTCCTTGACCATCTGGTCGACGTTGGCCTGCGTGATGCCGTATTCCTCGGCCTCGATGAGCGCGAAAACCACCCACTTGGCGATGGTGAAGAACTCGTCGTCGCCGCGGCGAACGCTGGGACCCAGCGGCTCCTTGGAGATCAGTTCGGGCAGGATCACGTGGTCGTCGGGGTTGCCGGCTTCCTTGTTGCGCACCGACGCGAGGCCCGACGCATCGGTGGTGTAGGCCTGGCAGCGACCCGCGAAGTAGGCCTTGTTGGTCGCTTCCTGCGTCTCGAACACCACCGGCTTCATGTTGAGGCCGCTCGCCTTGGAGTAGTCGTTCAGGTTCTTCTCTGTGGTGGTGCCCGACTGCACGCACACCGTGGCACCCTTCAGCTGCTTGGCCGTCGTGATCTTGCTCTTCTTGGTGACCATGAAGCCCTGGCCGTCGTAGTAGGTGGTGCCGGTGAAGAACAGACCGAGCGACGCGTCGCGCGTCAGCGTCCAGGTGGTGTTGCGCGACAGGATGTCGACTTCGCCGGACTGCAGCGCGGCGAAGCGCTGCGACGCGTTCAGCGGCACCCACTTGATTTTGTTGGCGTCGTTGAGGACCGTGGCGGCGAGCGCCTTGCACACGTCGACGTCGAGGCCGGCCCAGTTGCCCTGGCTGTCGGCGGCCGAGAAGCCGGGCAGGCTCGGGTTGACACCGCACACCAGCTGGCCGCGCTGTTTGATGGCGTCGAGCGTCTTGCCGGCGTGCGCTGCCCCGATGAAGCTGACGGCGAGCACGGCGGCGACGGCATGTTTGATCATGAGTGTTCTCCTGACAGTTGCCTGAATGCCGGGATTGTCACGACCCGAGGTGCCCCGGCATACCGAGCAAACACCGATGCAGGGATCGTGCCCGACCGACGACGGCTCGGATATGACGACCCCAGGCAAACCCCGGTTGCGGTCGCGGATGTCGCGCGGGCCGCAGTCGCGGTCAGCGACGCAGCCGCCCCAGCAGCCCGGCCGTCGACCCGTCCAGCCCCCCTAGGTCGCCCGTGTCGAAGCGCGGCAGCAATTCGTTGCACAACGCCTTGCCGAGTTCGACGCCCCACTGGTCGAAGCTGTTGATGCCCCATACGGCGCCACTGGTGAACACCCTGTGCTCGTAGAGAGCGATCAGCGCGCCCAGGCTGTGCGGCGTCAATGCATCGAGCACCAGCGTCGTGCTCGGCCGGTTGCCGGGGAATGTGCGGTGACGCGCCAGCGTGTCGGCGTCGAGCCCAGCGGCGGCGGTGGGCACGCGTTCGCCGCGCGCCTGCAATGCCGTCTTGCCCTGCATCAGCGCCTGCGACTGGGCCAGGCAATTGGCCAGCGCCTTGCGATGCAGCGAGGCATGCGGATGTGACGGCTCGCGCACGGCGATGAATTCGACCGGGATGACGTCGGTCCCCTGGTGCAGCATCTGAAAGAACGCATGCTGACCGTTCGTCCCCGGCTCGCCCCACACCACCGGCGCAGTGCCGTACGGCAGTGATTGTCCGTCGAGGTCGACGCCCTTGCCGTTGGATTCCATCTCCAACTGCTGCAGATAGGCAGGCAGTCGCTTGAGACCCTGGTGGTACGGCGCCACCGAGCGGGTCGCGAAGCGGTGGAAGTCCCGGTACCAGACGTCGAGCAAGCCGAGTTGGGCCGGCAGGTTCGACTCCAGTGGCGCCGCGGCGAAATGCCGGTCCATCGCGTGGGCACCGGCCAGCAGCGCGCGAAAGTTCGCCTCGCCGATCGCGATCGCGATCGGCAGGCCGATGGCGCTCCACAACGAGTAGCGGCCACCGACCCAATCCCAGAAACCGAAGGTCGTGGTGATGCCGAACTGCGCGGCCGCGGCCAGGTTGGTGGTCACCGCGACGAAGTGGCGCGCCACGTCGCGACCGCCTTGCGCGCCGAACCACGCCTTGGCCACCTCGGCATTGGCCATCGTCTCCTGCGTCGTGAATGTCTTGGAGGCGACCACGAACAGCGTCGACTCGGGCCGCAGGCGTCGCAGCACCGGCGCGATGTCGTGGCCGTCGACATTGGAGACGAAGTGGAAGCGGATGCGCTGCGTGGCGAAGGCATCGAGCGCAGGCACCGCCATTTGCGGGCCGAGGTCGGAGCCGCCGATGCCGATGTTGACGACGTCGGTGATGCCCGCAGCCGGCGCGCGCGCGCGCTCGGCGAAGGCGAGCATCGCGTCGAGCACCGCGTGCACGTCGTCAGACTGCGGTGCCGTGCCGCGCGGCGCCCGCAACGCGGTGTGCAGCACGGCGCGGCCCTCGGTGGTGTTGATCGGCTCGCCGGCGAACATCGCGTCGCGCCGCGCCGGCATGCCGCACTCGTGGGCGAGCTCGATCAGCAGCTTGCGCGTGAACAGGTCCCAGCGGTTCTTCGACAGGTCGGCGAACACCTCCGGCGCCTGCAGCGACAACGCGGTGAAGCGCCCCGGGTCGCGCGCGAACGCCTCGCGCAGGTCGAGGTCGCGGCCGTGCGCCTCGTAGTGACCCTGCAACGCGCGCCAGGCGACCGTGCGATCGCAGCGGGTCATGCGGCCTCCCGCGCGGGCCACGCGACAGCCAGCCTCATCCGCGGCGCTCCTCGATCAGCTTCTCCAGCTTGATGGCGTCGGCTGCGAACAGTCGGATGCCCTCGGCGAGCTTGTCGCTGGCCATCGCGTCATCGTTCAGCGCATAGCGGAACGTGGGCTCGTCGTAGTGCACGCGCTCCACGGGCATCCCTTTCGCGCGCTCGGCATCGAGCGCCCGCGGCACCGGCGCATCGCTCGCCTGCAGTTGCGCCAGCAGCTCGGGGCTGATGGTCAGCAGATCGCAGCCGGCCAGCGCGACGATCTGTCCGACGTTGCGGAAGCTCGCGCCCATCACCTCGGTGCGGATGCCGAAGTGCTTGTAGTAGTGGTAGATGCGCGCCACCGACTTGACGCCGGGGTCGTTGGTTCCCGCCATCGCGCCCTCGTCCCACGCCGCGCCGGCCTGCTTCTTGTACCAGTCGTAGATGCGGCCGACGAATGGCGAGATCAGCGTCACCTTCGCTTCGCCGCACGCCACCGCCTGCGGGAACGAGAACAGCAGCGTCAGGTTGCATTGGATGCCCTCGCGCTCGAGCTGCTCTGCCGCGGCGATGCCCTCCCAGGTCGACACCACCTTGATCAGCACGCGATCGCGCTGGATCCCCGCGCGCTCGTACAGGCCGACGATGCGGCGCGCGCGCGCGACGCTGCCGGCGGTGTCGAACGACAGCCGCGCATCGACCTCGGTCGACACGCGCCCGGGCACCACCTGCAGGATCTGCAGCCCGAAGCGCACCAGCACCTCGTCGACGATCTCGGGCAACGGCTGCCGGCGATGATCGGCCACGGTGTCGTTCAGCAGCGGCGCGTAGTCGGCCTGCTGCACGGCCTTGAGGATCAGCGAGGGATTGGTCGTCGCGTCGCGCGGCGCGTACTGCGCCATCTGCAGAAAGTTGCCGGTGTCGGCGACGACGGTGGTGAACTGGCGCAGGCGTTCGAGCTGGTTCATGGCAAGAGCGATCGATCGACTCGCCCGGCGTGCGTCCGGCGAGGGATGGATTATCGGCCGGTGTGCGGTTCGTTCAGCGCGGCAACACCGCCACGCCGTGGCCGCTCAATCCGAGCCAAAGTGTCTGCCCGACCGTCCACAGCGGCTCGGGTTCCGCCCACACGACGAACACGGCGCCCAGCGCGGTGTCGAGCGTCAGCTCCTGCGTGCCGCCCAGGTAGGCGCTCTTCTGCACCACGCCGGGCACGCCGCCATCGTCATGGCTGGCCAGCCGCCACGCCTCCGGGCGCACCGCGACCCGCACGGCACCCGCCGCTACCGCACACCGCGGCTGCCAGGTCAACGGCCCCAGCTGCACGCGGCCGTCGGACAGCGCCTGGCCATCGAACAGCATCGCCTCGCCCATGAAGCGGGCGACGAACTCGTTGGCGGGCTGCTCGTACAGCGACTGCGGCGTACCGTGCTGCGCGATGCGGCCGACATCCATCACGATGATCTGGTCGCTCACCGCGAGCGCCTCGCTCTGGTCGTGCGTCACGTACGCCACCGTCAGCTGCAAGCGCCGTTGCAGCGCTCGGATCTCCTCGCGCATGCTGCGCCGCAGCCGCGCATCGAGGTTCGACAACGGCTCGTCGAACAGCAGCACACGCGGCTGCAGCACCAGCGCACGCGCCAGCGCCACCCGCTGCTGCTGGCCGCCCGACAGCTCGCTCGGCAGTCGCGCATCGAGACCGGACAGGCCGACGCCGTCCATCGCCGCGTGCGCGCGCCGCGTCGCCTCGGGTGCCACCACGCCACTGACGTCGAGCCCGTAGCGAACGTTGTCGAGCACGCTCATGTGCGGGAACAGCGCGTAGCTCTGGAACACCATGCTCACGTTGCGTTCGGCGGGAGTCAACCCCGTGACGTCACGGTTGTCGATCAGGATCTGCCCCGAGCTGGGCGACTCCAACCCGGCGATCAGGCGCAACACCGTGGTCTTGCCACAACCCGATGGGCCGAGGATGGTGGTCAGGGTGCCGGTGGGCACGCTGAAGTCGATGCCCTGGATCACCAACGGGGCGCCGACGCCGCCATAGCGCTTGGTGACCGCGCGCATCTCGATGCTCACAGCGCCCTCCTGCGGCCGAGCTGCCGCTCGCCGACCAGCCTTTGCACCAGCGCGATGGCCAGCGACATCGCGACGATCAGCACCGAGCAGTAGGCCAGCGCAACGCCGTAGTCGCCATTGCCGACGCGGCCGATGATGTAGGTGGTGGCCAGCTCGTTCTCGGCGGTGACCAGGAAGATCACCGCCGACACGGTGGTCATCGCGCGCACGAAGCTGTAGACCAGCGCCGACGCGAGTGCCGGCCTCAGCAGCGGCAGCACGACGCGGCGCAGCGTGGTGGCCGTGCCGGCATGCAGCATGGTCGACGCTTCGTCGAGCGAACGGTCGATCTGCCTGAAGGCCGCGCTGCCGGCGCGCACGCCGACCGGCAGGTTGCGGAACACGAAGCACAGCACGATGATCAGCGCGGTGCCGGTTAGCTCGAACGGCGGCACGTTGAACGCCAGCACGTAGCTGACGCCGAGCACGGTGCCGGGGATCGCGAACGCCAGCAGCGCGCCGAATTCGAAGACGCGCTGGCCGACGAACTGCGTGCGCGCCAGCAACCAGGCGATCAGCAGGCCGATCGCGGCGGTCAGCGGCGCGGCGATCGCCGCCAGCTTGGTGGTGGTGAAGAGCGAGTTCCAGGCGGTGCCGGCCCACACCAGCCCGTGGCTGCCGCGCTGCAGGTCGAACGCCGTTACCAGGTGCGCCAGCGTCGGCGTGAAGTCGCGGCCCCAGGTGCGCACGAAGCCACCGATGAATGCGAACACGTAGATGACGACGGTGAACGTCAGCCACGGCAGCGCCACCGCCTGGCAGAGCTGCCGCACCGACGCTGGCAACGGCATCGGCAGACCGGCGTCGCCCTTGCCCGAGACGGTGGTGTAGGCGACGCGGCCGAGCAGGCGCTGCTGAGCGACGAACACGCACAGGGCAAACCCCGTCAGCAGCAGCGCCAGCGCCGCGGCGCGCCCCTGATCGAACTGCGCGCCGACGATCGCGAAGAAGATGTCGGTGGACAGCACGTTGTACTGGCCTCCCACCACGATCGGATTGCCGAAGTCGGCCATGCTCTCGATGAAGCCGACCAGAAATGCGTTGGCGAGCCCGGGCTTCAACAGCGGCAGCGTGACGGTGCGAAACGTCACCGCGCGGTCGGCGCGCAGCGTCTGGGCAGCCTCTTCGAGCGACGGGCTGATGCCCTGCACGACGCTGCGCATGATCATGAAGGCGACCGGCGTGAAGGCGAACATCTGCGCCAGCCAAATGCCGAACAAGCCGTAGAACCAGCGCGACGGCGTGATTCCGAACGCCGATTCGAGGCCCTGATTGACGAGGCCGGCACGGCCGAACAGCAGGATCAAGCCGAGCCCGACGACGAACGGCGGCGTGATGATCGGCAGCAGCGCGAGCACCTGCAGCGCACGGCCGCCGCGGCGCGTCCCACGCTCAGCCATCAGTGCGATCAGCGTGCCGAGCGCGGTGGTGCCTGCCGCCGTGAGCAGCGCCAGGAACAGCGTGTTCCACGCGACGCCGCAGCGCACGCCGCCTGCCAGGCACCCCAACCCCCACACGCGCTCGGCCGCCACCCGCTCGAGCCAGGCTGCGATCGATGCCACCCCGGCCTCGTCGAGCCACGCCGCCGACAGCGCCTGCACCATCGGCAGCGCCACGAACAGCAGCAGCAGCGCCGCGCACAGCACAACGGCACAGGCGACGAACAGGTCACCGCGAAAGGCGCCCAGGCGCGCCATACCGGTGCCCAGCAGCATCAGCAACGCCAGCAGCGTCGCGGCGCCGCCGAAACCGATCCCGGCCTGCCCGCGCGCCAGCGCGCCGAAGGCACGCTCCAACGCCGCGAACGCCCAGCCCTTGGCGCCGATGGCAAAGCCAGCGACCAGCACGCCGCCCAGGCCGAGCAGCGCGGCGGCCACCAGCACGCGGCCCTGCCAGCGACCCGGCAGGCGTAGTGCAGCGCCGGCGGCCAGCAGCGCGAGGGCGGCGAGCCATAGCCACGGCTTGTCGTGGCGCAGCGCCTGCGTGAGCCCCGCTGCGGTCTCGCCGCCGTCGAACACGCCGGGCAACGAGCGCCACAGCGACAGGTCCTGCGGCAGATACCACGGCAGCAGCACGAAGGCCGCCAGCCCGAGCAGCCACCAGGCCAGGGGCGCGCGCGCCACACGGCTGCGAGATGGCATCAGCGCGGCAGCGAGTTGACTTCCTTCTCCCAGCGCGCGATCAGGCGTCGACGCTCGGCCGACGAGCCGTACTTGGCGTAGTCGTAGTCGATGAACTTGATCTTCTTGAAGTCCGGCACGTTGCGATCGATCGGCGTGGCCCTGTTCGACGGCAACTGATACTGATGCGCAGCGGCGCCGAACTGCTGCGCCTGCGGCGTCAACGCCCACTCGTAGAACTTCTTGGCCGCCTCGAGGTTGCGTGCACCCTTGATGATCGACATCGAGCCGATCTCGGCGCCGGTGCCTTCGCTGGGCGTGATGGTCTCGACCGGGAAGCCCTGCAGCTTCTCGCCCGGTCCGTCGTGCACGAAGCTGATCGACACCGTGGTCTCGCCGCGCGCCACCGCCTTGATCGGCCCGGTGCCCGAGCGTGTGTACTGGCTGATGTTCTTATGCAGTACCTTCATGTAGTCGAAGGCCTTGTCTTCACCCATCAGTTGCACCAGCGTGGCCACCATCGTGTAGGCGGTACCGCTGGAGGCCGGATTAGCGACCTGGATCTCGCCCTTGTACGAGGGATTCAGCAGATCTGCCCAGCTGCGCGGCACTTGTAGCTTCTTCTTGCTGATCAGCTCGGTGTTGTAGCCGAAGCCCAGCGGCCCCGAGTAGATGCCCACGGTGCGGTACTTCGACTGCGCAGCCTGCTGCTGCGCCCACGGATGCAGCTGTGACAGCGCGGGCGACTTGTATTCGAGCGACAAGTCCTGCTCGGCAGCCTGCAGATGCGGATCGCCGGTGCCACC
This sequence comes from Burkholderiaceae bacterium, assembly GCA_035764445.1. Lineage (GTDB taxonomy): Bacteria > Pseudomonadota > Gammaproteobacteria > Burkholderiales > Burkholderiaceae_C > JAEUPI01. The sequence continues at coordinate 7,849 of DASTZF010000251.1, read as the reverse complement.
GAACCAGACGTCGGTCTTCGGGTTCGCACGTTCGGCGATCAACTGGGCGAGCGCTTCGCCCGACCCCTTGAGCGACATGTTGACCTTGATGCCGGTGGTCTTGGCAAACACGGTCTGAATCATGTTGCACCACTCCGCCTGCACCGAGCAGATGACGTTGAGCTGCCCGCCTTCCTGTGCTTGCGCTGGCGTGCCAGCCAGCGTCGCGCATGCCAACACGGACGAAACGAGCTTCGCGTCGATGCGCATGATCGCCCTCCCACCTTCGATGCAACGATGGTAGCCACGCGGCAGCACGCCACGCCGCTGCGCGGCCACCGGACAAACCCGGTGGCCGCGCGCGGCGCGCACGCGGGTCGCGTGCACAATCGGCCCATGTCGTTCGACCTCGTCCTATTCGGTGGTACCGGCGACCTCACGTGGCGCAAGTTGATGCCGGCGCTGTTCCAGGCCTTTCGCCACGGCAAGCTGCCCGCCGGCGGCCGCATCCTCGCAGTGGCACGCGACGCGCGCAGCGACGACGCCTATCGCGCGTTCATCAAGGAGCGCTTCGCCGAAGTCGTCCCCGCGAAGCAACCCACCGAGGCCGAGTACACGCGCTTTGCCGCGCTGCTGCATTACCGGCGCATGGATCTCTCGCACCCCGAGGACTACGCCGGGCTGAAGGCATGGCTCGACGGACGCCGCACCGACACCACCGTGATGTACCTCGCCACCAGCCCGCATTTGTTCCCGCTGGTGTGCGCGCAGCTCGGCGCGGCCGGACTCAACGGCGCCCACGTGCGCGTGGTGCTTGAAAAGCCGCTCGGTCACGACCTGGAAAGCGCTCGGGAAATCAACCGCGTGGTCGCCGGGGCATTCAGCGAGCGCCAGGCGCTGCGCATCGATCACTACCTCGGCAAGCCGTCGGTGCAGAACCTGTCGGCGCTGCGCTTCGGCAACGCGCTGTTCGAGCCGCTGTGGCGGCGTGAGAGCATCGCCAACATCCAGATCACGTTGGCCGAGGCGATCGGCGTCGGCACGCGCGGCGACTTCTACGACCGCACCGGCGCGCTGCGCGACATGGTGCAGAACCATGCGCTGCAGCTGCTGACGATGATCGCAATGGAGCCACCGCCGACCAACGACGCCGACGCGATCCGCGACGAGAAGCTCAAGGTGCTGAAGTCGCTCAAGCCCTTCAGCGCCGACAGCGTCGCGCGTGACGTGGTGCGCGGGCAGTACAAGGCCGGCAACGTCGACGGCAAGCCGGTGGCAGGCTATCTCGACGAGGCGAAGGTGCCTGCCAGCAGCAGCACCGAGACCTTCGTTGCGCTGCGCACCGAGGTGCAGAGCTGGCGCTGGGCCGGCGTGCCGTTCTTCCTGCGCACCGGCAAGCGGCTGGCGGCGCCGCACGCGCAGATCGTCGTCAACTTCAGGCCGGTGCCGCACCCGATCTTTCCCGGCTCGTCGCGCGCCAACAAGCTGGTGATCAAGCTGCAACCCGACGACGGGCTCGAGCTGCACCTGCTGGCGGCCAAGGGGTCGGGCCAGGACGAGCTGCTGTCGCCGGTGTTTCTCGACCTCGACTTCGACAAGGCCTTCGCAGCCGAGCGTGTGGGTGCCTATGAGCGGCTGCTGCTCGATGCGATCGCCGGGCGGCTCAATCTGTTCGTGCGCAGCGACGAACAGGAGCAGGCGTGGCGCTGGGTCGAGCCGGTGCTCGATGCGTGGGCCAACGACCCGAACCCGCCGCGTGCCTACGCTGCGGGCACCTGGGGGCCGCCCGCGGCGAGCGCGATGATCGCGCGCGACGGCTGCGTGTGGGACGAGGAGCAGTAGGCCCGCGCGCCGCCGCGTCAGTGCGCAGGGCCAGGCGGCGCGACGAACGCGAGCAGCGATTCGACGCCGTACAGCCGCACCAGCTCGCCGAGCTTGGGCGGCGCGGCGTGCACCTCGAAGCCTTTGTTCGCCGCGCGCGCGAGACGGCGGCACTCCAGCAGCACGGCCACTGCGGCGGTGTCGAAGCTGCGCAGCGCGGACGCATCGACCGTCAGCGTCGCCGCGTCGTCGGCCTGCATCGCGCGCTCGAGCATCTGCAGCGTGGTGTTCGCCTCACGCAGCGTCAACACCTCGGGCAACACCAGCATGGTCGTGCGGTCGGCGACAGCGAGCTTCAGCTCTTGCCGCCGGAGATGGTCTTGTTCTTCTCGGCCAAGCGCTCGATCAGCGCATCGATGCCACCAGAGCTCAAGTCACGCGCGAACTGGCTGCGAAAGCTGTCGGTCGCCCACAAACCGAGCACGTTGAAGTCATAGATCTTCCACGCGTCGCCGGCTTTCTCGAGCCGGTAGTCGAGCTGAATCGGCTCGCCCTTGCCGACCACGTCGGTGCCGATCACCACTTCGTTCGGGCTGGTCCCGGCGCGCGTCGGCCGCAGCTTCACGCTCTGGTCTCTCACCTGGGTCAACGCACCGGCGTACGTGTTGATCAGGTAGGTCTTGAACTCTTCAGTCAGGCGCTTCTGCTGCTCGGGGCTCGCCGAGCGCCACTGCGGACCGACCGACTTGACCACCATGCGCTGCAGATTGACATGGGGAACGATCTTGCCGTCGACCAGCGTGCGGATGCGGCTCACGTCACCAGCCTGGATGGCCTTGTCGGCCTTCACCGCGTCGATCACTTCGGTGGACAGCTGTTGCACGAAGGCTTCGGGGGCCGTATCGGCCCACGCGAATACTTGCGCAGCGCACAACGCCAAACCCAACATGACTTTGCGAAACATTTACTTTCCTTCGTTGGACGAATTCCGGTGCCACCACCTTAACGCATCCCGACGGGGGCGGTTCACTTGGGCGGAGAGCCCTCGTTCGACTCGTTGTCCTGGGGTTCGGGCTCCTCGGGAGGGTTGCCGTCGTAGACCAGATTGCGGCGCCGCACGAGGTAGCCATCGCGAATCAGCGAGTATTTGTCGAGCGCGATCTCATCGAGCGTGCGAGTGGCGGCGAGCAAGCCCGCGCGCACGCTGATCACGTGCAACGTGCCCAGCGCCCAGCGCTCCGGGCGCTCCTCCAGAAAGGCCTCGGGCACCGCACGGAAATCGAGCAGCAAGCCGGTGCCGTCGCGCACCGTGCTTGGGCCGAGCACCGGCAGCACGAGGTAGGGACCCGGCGGCAATCCCCAACGGCCCAACGTCTGACCGAAGTCCTCCGGCCGCCGTTCGATGCTGGCGCCGGCCACATCGAACAAGCCACCGAACCCGAACACGGTGTTGGCACTGAAGCGCATGCCCATCTCGAGCGCCGCGGCCGGCTTGCCTTGCAGCAGGTGATTGATGGCCGACCAGCCGTCGTTGAAGTTGTTGAAGAAGTTCGCGATGCTGGTGCGCACGAACTCCGGCAGCACGGCCTGGTAGCCCTCCGCCACGGGCTTGAGTACGGCCTTGTCGAGTCCCTCGTTGAACGAGAAGACAGCGCGATTGACATCCTCGAACGGATCGCCGCGAGTCGCTGGAGTGCTGGCACAGCCATCGAGCGCGAGCGCGCCGATCACCCACAGCGCGGCGACGCGCCAGAGCGTCATTTCTTGGCCGGCGGGGCCGGAGCTGGAGCGGCCGCACCCGGCGCGCCGGCGTCGGAGGCCTTGTTGAAGAGGAACTGACTGATCAGGTTCTCCAGCACGACCGCCGACTGCGTCTGCGCGACGGTGTCGCCCGGGCCGAGGTTCTTGTCTTCGCCGCCTGCCTCGAGGCCGATGTATTGATCACCCAACAGGCCATTGGTGAGGATCTTCGCCGACGTGTCCTTCGGGAACTGCAGGCCGTGCTCGATCTCCATCGTGACCAGCCCTTGATAGGTCTTGGGGTCGAGTCGGATCGCCTTGACGCGACCGACCACGACACCCGCGCTGCGCACCGGCGCGCGCACCTTGAGCCCGCCGATGTTGTCGAATCGGGCCTGCAGCGCATAGCCATCGCGGTTGCCGAAGCTGGCCAGGTTGGCCGCCTTCAGCGCGATGAAGATCAACGCCAGGATGCCCAGCAGCACGAACAGCCCGACCAGCGTTTCGATGCCCTTCTTGCTCATCGCATGCCTCTTGCGTGATTCATGGCGTCGAGAACATCAACGCCGTCAGGATGAAGTCCATGCCCAGCACCCCCAGCGACGACACCACGACGGTGCGCGTCGTCGCGTACGCCACGCCCTCCGGCGTCGCTTGCGTCTCGTAGCCCTGGTACAGCGCGACGAAGGTGCAGATCACACCGAAGACTGCACTCTTGACGATGCCGTTGCCGACGTCGCGCCAGATGTCCACGCCGGATTGTTGGATCGACCAGAAGTTCCCGGCGTCGATGCCGATCAGCAGCACCGCGACCACGTAGGCACCGAGGATGCCAATGGTCGAGAACAGCAGCGCCAGGATGGGCATCGCGACGATGCCGCCGATGAAGCGCGGCGCCAGCACGCGCGCGCGCGGATCGATCGCCATCAGCTCCATCGCGGCCAGTTGTTCGCCGGCCTTCATCAGGCCGATCTCGGCGGTCAGCGACGTGCCGGCGCGCCCGGCAAACAGCAGCGCAGTCACCACCGGCCCGAGTTCGCGCACCAGCGACAGGTTGACCACCAGCCCCAACGACTCGGCAGCGCCGTACCTGGACAGCGCGTAGTACATCTGCAGCGCCAGCACGAAGCCAACCGCCAGCCCCGACGCAACGATGATGACCAGCGAGCGGTTGCCGATCGCGTGCACCTGCGCGACCACCAGACCGAAGCGGTGCATCGCCAGCGGCGAAAAGCGCACCAGATCGGCAAAGAAATAAGCGGCATGGCCGAGCGACAGCAGCCACTTCAGCGTGCGCGCGCCCAATGTCTGCAGCAACGCCGTCATGCCGGCACGCCGAGGTCTTCGGCCAGTGGCCGCGCGGGATAGTGGAAGCGCACCGGCCCATCGGGCTCGCCGCGGATGAACTGGCGCACCTCGGGATCGTCGGAGTCGCGCAGCTCCTCGGGCGTGCCGTGCGTGACCACCCTGCCGCCGGAGGACATCAGGTAGGCATAGTCGGCGATCTCGAAGCACTCCTGCACGTCGTGCGACACGATCAGCGACGTCGATCCGGTGGCGTCGTTGAGCTGGCGGATCAGGTTGGCCGCCACGCCCATCGAGATCGGGTCGAGCCCCGCGAAGGGCTCGTCGTACATGATCAGCTCGGGGTCTAGCGCGATCGCGCGCGCCAGCGCGATGCGCCGCGCCATGCCGCCCGACACCTCGCTGATGCGCAGCTTTGCGGCGCCGCGCAGGCCCACCGCGTTGAGCTTCATCAGCACGATGTCGCGGATCATGGTGTCCGACAGCTCGGTGTGCTCGCGCAGCGGGAACGCCACGTTCTCGAACACCGAGAGGTCGGTGAACAACGCGCCGAACTGAAACAGCATGCCCAGGCGGCGCCGCAGGCGGTACAACTGGTCGCGGTCGGATGCATTGACGGTCTCGCCGTCGAACAGCACGCGGCCGGTTTTCACCGGGTGAACGCCTGCAATCAAGCGCAGCAGCGTGGTCTTGCCGCACCCGGAGCCACCGAGGATCGCGGTGACCTTGCCGCGCCGGAAGGTCAGACTCACGTCGTTGAGGATCGTGCGGCTGGTGTCGTAGCCGAACGTGACGTGGTCGATGTCGATCAGGATGTCGGTGTTCAAGGACAAGCTGTGGGGTGCCTGTTGGCGGCCCCGACAGCGGGCCGCTCGGCGTGCCAGCGGCCACGGGGCGGGGCATTGTCGCACGATGGTCGCTTCGCCCTGGGCGGGACCGGGCACGCGCGGTAAGCGCGTGTTGCCCGGTGCTGGCAGTCGTGGCGTGCGGCGGCGCAGCGCTAGCGCGGCAGCGCCGTGCTGCCCATCAAATAAGCGTCGATCGCGCGCGCCGCCTGGCGCCCTTCGCGGATCGCCCACACGATCAGCGACTGCCCGCGACGCATGTCGCCGGCGGCGAATACCTTGTCGACGCTGGTGCGATAGCCCGTGCCGTCGTCGGTGCCGGCACGCGCGTTGCCGCGCGCGTCCTTGTCGACGCCGAAGGCCTCGAGCACCGACGCCACCGGTGACGCGAAACCCATCGCCAGCAGCACCAGCCCGGCCGGGTAGTCCTTCTCGGTGCCCGGCACCTCGACCATCTTGCCGCCGCTCCACTGCACCTGCACGGTCTTCAGTGCCTTCAGCTTGCCGCCCTTGCCATCCTTCGCATCGCCGACGAACTGCTTGGTGGCAATCGCGAACTCGCGTTCGCAGCCTTCCTCGTGGCTCGAACTCGTGCGCAGCTTGGAAGGCCAGTACGGCCAGGTGAGCGGCTTGTTCTCCTGCTCCGGCGGCATCGGCAACAGCTCGAACTGCGTCACGCTGGCCGCGCCGTGGCGATTGCTGGTGCCGACGCAGTCGCTGCCGGTGTCGCCGCCGCCGATCACGATCACGTGCTTTCCGCTGGCCAGGATCTGATCCGACACCTTGTCGCCCGCATTGACCTTGTTCTGCTGCGGCAGGAACTCCATCGCGAAGTGCACGCCGTCGAGATCGCGCCCCGGCACCGGCAGGTCGCGGCTCGACTCCGCGCCGCCCGCCAGCAGCACGGCGTCGAACTGAGCCGTCAATTGATCGGCCGAGATCGTGTCGCTGGCATCGTTGGTGACGCGGCTGCCCTTGGGCAATGCGCCCACCAGCACGCCGGTGCGGAAGGTCACGCCCTCTGCCTGCATCTGCTCGATGCGGCGGTCGATGTGCGACTTCTCCATCTTGAAGTCGGGAATGCCGTAGCGCAGCAGGCCGCCGAGGCGGCTGTTCTTCTCGAACACCGTCACGTCGTGTCCGGCACGCGCGAGCTGCTGAGCCGCGGCCAGCCCCGCCGGGCCCGAGCCGACGACGGCCACCCGTTTGCCCGTCTTGGCAGCGGGAGGCTGCGGCTTCACCCAGCCCTCGGCCCACGCGCGGTCGGCGATCGCGTGCTCGATCGACTTGATGCCGACCGGATCGTCGTTGACGTTGAGCGTGCAAGCGGCCTCGCAGGGCGCCGGGCAGACGCGACCGGTGAACTCCGGAAAGTTGTTGGTCGAGTGCAGCACGTCGGCGGCCAGCTTCCAGTCGTTGCGGTACACGAGGTCGTTGAAGTCCGGGATGATGTTGTTGACCGGACAGCCGCTGTTGCAGAACGGCGTGCCGCAGTCCATGCAGCGCGCACCTTGGATCTTGGCTTCGTCGACCGACAGCGCGATGACGAACTCCTTCCACGTCTTCAGCCGCTGCGGCACGGGCTGGTAGCCCTCTTCGACGCGCTTGTGCTCGAGAAACCCGGTGACTTTGCCCATGATGTGACGCCGCGCCCGCGGCTGCGGGCGCGCTGATGATGTGTCGTTGTCCTACTTGGCTGGCACCGTGCGCTGCTTGGCCGGTGCGGCCTTGGCCTTGGCGATCGTCGCCTGCGTGTCCTCTGCCGCCTTGCGCTCGCCGAGCACACGGCGGTACTCGTGCGGGAAGACCTTCACGAAGCGACCCCGCGCCTCGGCCCAGTGGTCGAGGATCTCGCGCGCTCGCAGCGAGCCGGTCCAGCGGTGGTGGTCCTCGATCAACTTGCGCAGCTGCGCCTCGTCGGTCTGGCCGTTGTGCCAGCTCGCCGACTGCGAGGTGGCCTGCTGCTCTTCCTTCGTCTGCAGCTTTTCGAGCGACACCATCGAGGTGTTGCAGCGCTTGGCGAACTGGCCCTCGTCGTCGTACACGTAGGCCACACCGCCCGACATCCCGGCAGCGAAGTTGCGTCCGGTCTTGCCGAGCACGACCACAGTGCCGCCGGTCATGTATTCGCAGCCATGGTCGCCGGTGCCTTCGACCAC
>DASTZF010000250.1:0-2628 GCA_035764445.1 Burkholderiaceae bacterium | reverse complement strand
CAAAATCGGCGCTGCCCATAGTTAACCACCCAGTTAACTCCTACGACGTCGAAGGAAGCCCGACATGCATGCACGCATCGCCCTGAAGTCCCTGCTGGCCGCGGCCCTGGCGCTGGCGGGCGCGGCTCACGCGCAGAGCTGGAAGCCGACGCGGCCGATCAACCTGATCGTGCCGTGGGCCGCCGGCGGCTCGACCGATCAGGTGACGCGCGTCACCGCGGCCGAGCTCGAGAAGGCGCTCGGCCAGACGATCGTCGTCGTCAACCAACCCGGCGCATCGGGGTCGATCGGCAGCAAGAGCGCGTTCGACGCGCCGCGCGACGGCTACACCTGGACCGCGGGCGCGGCGCAGGACCTCGGTACCTACGAAACGCTGGGCTCGCTGAAGGCGCGCATCACCGACTGGCACCTGTTCTTGAACGTGGCCAACATCCAGGTGATCGGCGTCAATCCGAAGACGCCGTACAACACGCCGAAGGATCTGCTCGACGCGATGAAGGCCAAGCCAGGGCAGATCAGCGTCGCCACCGCGGGCGTCACGTCGGCCGGCCACAACGCGATGGAGCTGATCAGCAAAGTCACCGGCGTCAAGTACCGCCACGTCACCTACGACGGCGGCAACCCGGCGGTGGTGGCCACCGTGGCCGGCGAGGCCGACGTGACGACGCAGCTCGCGGTCGAGCAGGCCGACATGATCCGCGGCAAGCGGCTCAAGCCGCTGGCCACGGTGAGCGACAAGGCGCTCGAGCTCGAGGGCTACGGGATGATCCCGCCGCTCGCCGAGACATTGCCCGGCTTCACCGCGCCGACCAACTATTTCGGCATCTTCATCCCGAAGGGCGTGCCCGACGAGGTGATCAAGACGCTGGAGAAGATCTGGGCCGAGCAGATCGTCAAGAGCGACGCGCTGAAGAAGTACGCCGCCAGCCGTGGTGCGCTGTTCGCGCCGCAGGTCGGTGACGCCGCGCAGAAGGCGGTGTTTCCCGCGGTGCAGGCCAACGCGTGGCTGCTGTTCGACGGCGGCAAGGCCAAGGTGTCGCCCGACACGGTCGGTATTCCAAAGCCTTGAGCACCGCCGACGCGCGAGGCCGTGCGATGACCACGCCCGAATCAACCGGCGCAGATTCGCCGCCGCCAAGCCACGCGCCGCCGACCGCGCGCAGCGAGTTCTTCGGCGCGTGTGCGTGGATCGCGCTGGGCGTAGCGATCGCAATCGGCTCGTGGACGATGGACCGCCTGGAGCAGCAGCACATCAATCCGTACACGGTGCCCGGTCTGTTGCCGGGGCTGCTGGGGCTGGCGATGATCGTGCTCGGCGCCACGCTGGCCCATCGCAGTTGGCGCCGCGGCGCGCTGCTCGAGGCTGCGCCGCCGCTCACGGCGGACCGGCGCGACGAGCGACGCCGCATCTGGATCGTGATGGCGCTGTGCGTCGGCTACGGCGCGGTGCTGATCGGCCACGGGCCGCCGTTCTGGCTCGCCTCGACGATCTACGTGACCGCGTCGATCCTGATCGTGCGCCGGCTGAGCCGCGACCCCGAGGAGCGCCAACTGTCGATCAAGGCCATCGTGCAGGCGGTGGTCATCGGCCTGGCGTCGTCGTTGATCACGCAATGGGTGTTCCAGGACCTCTTCCTGGTGCGCCTGCCCTGACGCCCTCTTCCCGCCCACACGATGCAAGGCCTCGTCGACCTCGGGAACGCCTACCTGAGCTTTCTCAACCCGATGACGCTGGCCTACGGGCTCGGCGGAGCGTTCGTCGGCATTGTGATGGGCATCCTGCCCGGGCTGTCGGCCACGCTGGCAATCGCACTGCTGACCACGCTGACGATCAAGCTCAATGCCAACGACGCGATCCTGGTGCTGATCTGCTCGTACGTCGGCGCGCTGTACGGCGGCTCGCGCACTGCGATCCTGCTCAACATCCCGGGCACCGCGGCCAACGCGGCGTCGTGCGCCGACGGCTACGCGCTGGCCAAGCGGGGCCAGGCCGGGCGCGCGATCGGCATCGCGACCTCGGGGGCGTTCGTCAGCACGCTGTTCGGCGTGCTGTGCCTGGCCGCGTTCACGCCGCTGCTGGCCGAAGTCGCATTGTCGTTCGGTGCGTTCGAGTTCTTCTGGCTGGCGCTGTTCGGCGTGGTGATCTCGGGCAGCATCGTCGGCGACGACCCGATCAAAGGCTGGCTGATGGGCATGCTCGGCCTGTTCATCGCGCAGATCGGGCAAGAAGGCCTGTACGCCTACGATCGCTTCACGTTCGGCTGGGACGAGCTCTCCGGCGGCATCGCACTGATCCCCGCGCTGGTGGGCGCCTTCGGCCTTGCCGAAGTGATGACCACGCTGGCCGACCCGATCGAACGCAAGATGGTCGACCTGCGCGACTCGGTGCTGCCGCGCTTCCGCGAGATCGTGCAGTACTGGCGCACCGTGCTGCGCTCGGGCGTGATCGGCGTGTTCACCGGCCTGCTGCCCGGCGTCGGCGAGGACGCCGGTGCCTGGATGTCGTACGCCGCCGCCAAGGCGGTGAGCAAGGAGAAGGAGCAGTTCGGCAAGGGCTCGATCGACGGCCTGATGGCCGCCGAGACCGGTGACATGTCGTCGATCCCGGGCCACATCATCCCCTGCCTC
>DASTZF010000249.1:0-5617 GCA_035764445.1 Burkholderiaceae bacterium | reverse complement strand
CCGTCATCGCCCGCCTGCCGGGCTGGACCTTGGGCGGTGGGCTCGAAGTGGCGATGGCGTGCGACCTTCGTCTGTGCAGCGATGACGCGCGCTTCGGCATGCCCGAGGTGCGCGTCGGCATCCCGTCGGTGATCCATGCTGCGTTGATGCCGCGACTGATCGGCCAGTCGCCGGCGGCGTGGCTGCTCCTGACCGGAGAGTCGATCGACGCGGCAACGGCGCTCGCCTGGGGTCTGGTGCATCGGCGCGTGCCGCTGGCCGATCTCGACACGGTCGTCGAGGAGACCGCTGTCCTGCTCGCTGGGCTCGGTCGGCAGGCGCTGCGTCAACAGAAGGCGCTGCTGCGATCGTGGGAAGAACGCCCGCTGGAAGACGCCATCGCCGCGAGCATCACGGAGTTCGGCCGCGCCTTCGCGACGGGCGAGCCTCGAGCCTACATGACGGCGTTCTTGAACCGACGCCGTTAGCGACGGGTGCCCCGTGGCGATCGTCGTAGCGCGGCTTCGCGGCGATCACCGCATCGACTTCACGAACCGGTCGCGCGCGGGATGGTCGACCTCACCGTGCCAGCTGGCAAACACCTTCGAATCGAGCGTGACCCCGGCCAGCGGCCGGAAGACGGCTCCGCGGATGCCCGAGCGAGCCAGCGGCGCTGGCACGACCGAGACGCCCATGCCCTGCGCCACCACGGCCACCACCGAGAGCCAGTGGCGCACCTCGTGGCGCACGCGCGGGTAGAAGCCCGCGTCGTGGCACATGTCGATGATGCGCGCGTAGTAGTCGGGTGAGCTGCTGCGCGAGAACAGCACGAACGCATCATCGGCCAGTGCGTCGAGCCTGACGCTACGCCGGCGCGCGGCCGGATGCGACTCGGGCAGGCAGGCGACGAAGCGCTCGACGTCGATCTGGGCACACGTCAGCGGCGCCGGCACGCGGTCGGTGTGAATGAAAGCGAGGTCGAGGTCCTCGCGGATCAGCGCGTCGATCTGCTCTTGCGAGTTCAGCTCGTGCAGCACCAGCTCGAGCCGCTCGTGGCTGGCCTGAAACCGCTGCAGCATCGCGGGCAGGCCGCGAAACAGCATCGACCCGACGAAGCCGATCCGCAGATGGCCGGCGGCGCCGGCGCCGACCTCCTTGGCCAGCGCCTTGGCTTCCTCGGCCTTCGACAGCAACGCCTGTGCCTGTGGCCGGAACGCCAGCCCCGCCGCGGTGAGGCTGACGCCCTTGCTGTTGCGCTCGAACAGGCGCGCGCCGACCGCGTCTTCGAGCTGGCGGATGTTGACCGACAGCGGCGGCTGCGACATCGCCAGCCGGTTCGCTGCGCGGCCGAAGTGCAGCTCGTCGGCGAGCGCGACGAAGCAGCGCAGATGCCTGAATTCCATCCCCATCGCAACCTCCGTGACGATACTTGGCTTGTATCGACCGTGCCAAAGATCGAATTGGACACGAATGATCGCGGCTCCGATACTGGGCCCCAGGCAGCGCCAGGAGACGACATGGAAGCCCAGCACGAACACCCGGTTCCCGATCGCCACGGCAGCAGCCTGTTCGAGGCGGACCCCGAGTTGGCCGCGGTCTCGTCGCTGTACCTGCCGGCCGACCTGCATCGCCACCTGCTGCCGCACCTGCGCTCGCTGGGCGCGCTCGCCGGCGGCAGGCTCGACGAGCTGGCGCTGGCCGCCGACCGCAACCCGCCGACGCTCGAGCACCGCAGCCGCGCCGGCGTCGACGCACAGCGCATCGTCAAGCACCCGGCCTACGTCGAGCTCGAGCGCGTCGCGTTCGAGCGCTACGGGCTGGCAGCGATGTCGCACCGCGCCGGTGTTCTCGACTGGCCCACGCCGATGCCGCCGGCGGCCAAGTACGCGCTGTCGTACCTGCTGGTGCAGGCCGAGTTCGGCCTCTGCTGCCCGCTGTCGATGACCGACTCGCTCGCCCGCACGCTGCGCAAGTACGGCGCGCCGGCGCTGGTGGACAAGCATCTGCCCGGCCTCGTGACGCAGGACTTCGACGCCCTGTCGCAGGGCTCGATGTTCATGACCGAACAGGGTGCGGGCTCCGACATCGCGGCCACCGCGGTGCGCGCGGCACCCGATGGCGACGCCTTCAAGCTGTACGGCGACAAGTGGTTCTGCTCCAACCCCGACGCCGGGCTGGCGATGGTGCTGGCGCGCATCGACGGCGCACCGCAGGGGATGGCCGGCGTGTCGCTGTTCCTGCTGCCGCGCACGCTCGATGGCGGCCAGACCAACGCCTACCGGATCATCCGTCTGAAGGACAAGCTCGGCACGCGCTCGATGGCCAGCGGCGAGATCCGCCTCGAAGGCGCGCGCGCCTGGCTCGTCGGCGAGGCGGGGCGCGGCTTCCAGCAAATGGCCGACATGGTCAACAACTCGCGGCTGTCCAACGGCATGCGCGCCGCCGGGCTGATGCGACGTGCCTGCACCGAGGCGTTCCACGTCGCGCGCAACCGCCGCGCGTTCGGCCGCCGCCTGATCGAGCTGCCGCTGATGCGCCGCCAGCTGCTGAAGATCCTGCTGGCGACTGAACAGGCGCGCACGATGATGTTCCAGGCCGCCGATGCGATCCGGCGCGCCGACGCCGGCGAGGAAGGCGCCTACCCGCTCACTCGCATCCTGACGCCGCTGATCAAGTTCCGCGCCTGCCGCGACGCACGGCGCGTCACCGGCGACGCGATGGAGGTGCGCGGCGGCTGCGGCTACATCGAGGAGTGGAGCGATCCGCGGCTGGTGCGCGACGCGCACCTCGGCTCGATCTGGGAAGGCACCAGCAACATCGTCGCGCTCGACGTGATCCGCGCGATCCGGCGCGAGCGCTCGCTGCCGGCGCTGCGCTCGCATCTCGGCGCACTGCTCGACGCGACACCGCTGCATCCGCAGGTGCGGTCGCGCATCGACGACACGATCGAGCGCGCCGCTGCATTCGCCACCTGGGTCACCGAGCAGAGGTCGCACGGCGAGCACGAAGCACGCCGCGCCGCATCGGCGCTGTACCACGTGACGACCGCGGTCGCGATGGCCTGGGAGGCCGGGCGCCTCAAGTCGCCGCGGCGGATGCAGCTCGCGCAGCTCGCGCTCAAGCATCGCTTGCTGCCGCAAGACCCGCTCGCGCCCGCCGACGAGCCGCAGTGGCTGCCAGCCCTGCTCGAGCCCGAGCGCACCGGCGAGCCTGCGATCGGCGTCGCCGACATCGCCCTCATCTGAACGCAACACCCGAGCGGCGGTCCAGCACCGCGCTCAATCGATCAAGGAGACACCCATGCCTCTTACTCGTCGGCATTTCCTGCAAGGCAGCGCCATCGCTGCCACGCTGTCGTACGCCCACGTGGTGCGCGCGGCGGAATTCCTGTCGCAGCCGGTCAGCTTCGTCGTCCCGTTTGCGCCAGGCGGCCCGACCGACGCGATGGCGCGCCTGCTCGCGGCCGAGCTGAAGTCGGTGCTCGGCCAAACGGTGCTGGTCGAGAACAAGGCCGGCGCCGGCGGCAACATCGGTGCCGAGGCGGTGGCGCGCGCCGCGCCCGACGGCAACACGATCCTGTTCGGCACCTCCGGGCCGCTGGCGATCAACCAGTACCTCTATGCGAAGACCGGCTACGACCCGATCGCCAGCTTCACACCGGTCATCCAGGTCGGCTATCTGCCGAACGTGTTGACCGTCAATGCCGCGCTGCCGATCCACAACGCCAAGGAGCTGATCGCCAAGGCGAAGGCCGGCCCGATGACTTTCGCGTCGTCGGGCAACGGCGCCTCGTCGCATCTGGCGGGCGTGATGTTCAACCGCGCGGCGGGCACCGACATCACGCACGTGCCGTACAAGGGCACGGGCCCGGCGCTGACGGACCTGCTGGCGGGCCAGGTCGACATGACCTTCACCGACGTGCTGACGGCGCTGCCGCACTTGAAGAGCGGCAAGCTGCGCGCGCTCGGCGTGACCACGCTCAAGCGCTCGAGCGTGCTGCCCGCGGTGCCGACCTTGGCCGAGCAAGGGCTGGCTGGCTTCGACGTCAGCGTCTTCTTCGGTGTCGTCGCGCCTGCAGGGACGCCGGCGGCGGTGGTGGGGCGGCTCAATGGCGCCTTCGCCGACGTCCTGCGGCGGCCCAAGGTGCGCGAGAGTCTGGCCGCGCAGGGCCTCGAGCCGGCGCCCGACACCAGCGCCATGCAGCTCGCGGGATACATGCGCAGCGAGTCGGAGAAGTGGAAGGATGTCGTGCGCGCCTCCGGTGCGCGGGCGGATTGAGCGCGGTTTCACCGGTCCACTGACACAGAAGGGCTCAAGCCATGACGATCGACAGCCAGCGTTCCGGCGGCGCCCTGAGCGGGATCCGCGTGGTCGACGCGTCGCGCATCCTCGGCGGGCCGCTGTGCGGTCAGATCCTCGGCGACCACGGCGCCGACGTGCTGAAGATCGAGCCGCCGCAAGGCGACGACACGCGCCAATGGGGGCCGCCGTTCACCGATCGCGGCGTCGCGTCGTACTACCTTGGGCTCAATCGCAACAAGCGGCTGCTGTCGCTCGACCTCGCATCGCCGGCCGGCCGCGAAGCGCTGCTCACCTTGCTGGCCGACGCCGACGTGCTGGTCGAGAACTTCAAGACCGGCACGATGGAGAAGTGGGGCATCGGCTACGACATGCTGGCCGGTCGCTTTCCGCGTCTGATCCATTGCCGGGTTAGCGGTTTCGGCGCCGACGGCCCGCTCGGCGGCCTCGCCGGCTACGACGCCGCCGTGCAGGCGCTGACCGGGCTGATGAGCGTCAACGGCGAGGCCGGCGGTGATCCGCTGCGGGTCGGGCTGCCGGTGGTCGACATGGTGACCGGAATGAACGCCGCGATGGGCGTGATGCTCGCGCTGCTCGAGCGCGGGCGCAGCGGGTGCGGCCAGTTCGTCGAGGCGGCCTTGTACGACTCGGGGCTGTCGCTGCTGCATCCGCACGCTGCCAACTGGTTCATCGACGGCAAGTCGCCGCGCCGCACCGGCAATGCGCATCCGAACATCTATCCGTACGACAACCTGCGCACCGGCACCGAGCCGGTGTTCTTCGCAGTCGGCAACGACCGCCAGTTCCAGATCCTGTGCCGCCACATCGGCGTGCCCGAGCTCGCCGACGACCCGCGCTACGGGAGCGCTGGCGCGCGCTCGTCGAACCGCGAGGCGCTGAAGGAAGCGCTCGAACGCGAACTCGCGCGCTTCGATGGCCAGCAGCTGGCCACCGAGCTCGTCAACGTCGGTGTGCCGGCCGCGGTGGTGATGAGCGTGCCGCAGGCGCTGCAGCACCCGCACACGCAGCACCGCGGCATGGTCGTCGAGCTGCCCGGCGGCTACCGCGGTGTCGGTGCGCCGGTGAAGCTGTCGCGCTCGCCGGCGACCTATCGGTTCGCGCCGCTGACCGAGGGCACCGAGTTCCTGCCGCGCCAACCTGACTTCGAAGGAGACACTCCCCGATGAGCGCGAAGACCTTCCATTGGGAAGACCCGCTGCTGCTCGACGAGCAGCTGAGCGCCGACGAGCGCGCCGTGCGCGACGCCGCGCGCGAGTACGCCTCAGGGCGCCTGGCCCCGCGCGTGCTCGAGGCGTTTCGCCACGAGAAGACCGACGTC
>DASTZF010000248.1:0-78292 GCA_035764445.1 Burkholderiaceae bacterium | reverse complement strand
TGAAGTTGCGCCGGCGCAGCTCGGCCGGGTCGATGCGCAGCTCGCTGGCCGCGGTCTCGACGATGCGCTCGAGCAGGAACGTCGCCTCCGGGCGCCCGGCGCCGCGGTAGGCATCGACCGGCGTGGTGTTGGTGAACATCGCCGTCACTTCGCACCAGATCTTCGGCGTCTTGTACTGGCCGGCCAGCAGCGTCGCGTACAGGATGGTCGGGATCGCCGACGCAAAGGTCGACAGGTAGGCGCCGAGGTTGGCGGTGGTCTCGACCTTCAGCGCGACGAACTTGCCGTCCTTGTCGAGGCCGAGCTTGGCGGTGGTGGTGTGGTCGCGGCCGTGCGCGTCGGACAGGAAGGCCTCCGAGCGCGACGCCGCCCACTTGATGGGCCGCTTGATCACCTTGCTGGCGAACACCAGCGCGGTCTCTTCGCCGTACAGGTAGATCTTCGAGCCGAAGCCGCCGCCGACGTCGGGTGCCACCACGCGCATCTTGTGCTCGGGAATGCCGAGCACGAAGGCGCACATCAGCAGGCGCTCGACGTGCGGGTTCTGGTTGGCCACGTACAGCGTGTAGCTGTCGGCGTTGGCGTCGTAAGTAGCGTTGGCCGCGCGCGGCTCGATCGCGTTGGGGATCAGCCGGTTGTTGCGGAAGCTGAGCGTCGTCACGTGCGCGGCCGACTTCAATGCCGCCTCGACGCCGTCCTTGTCGCCGATGCCCCAGTGGTAACAGCGGTTCTCCGGCGCGTCGTCGTGCACCAGCGCGCCGGCCTTGACTGCCTTCGCGGCGTCGACCACGGGGGGCAGCTCGTCGTAGTCGACGTCGATCAGCTGTGCGGCCGCCTTGGCCTGCTCGAGCGTCTCGGCCACCACCAGCGCGACGCGGTCGCCGACGTAGCGCACCTTGCCGTCGGCCAGCACCGGGTGGCGCGGCTCCTTCATCGGGGTGCCGTCGAGACTGGTGATCAGCCAGCCGCACGGCAGGCCGCCGACCTGCTTGAAGTGCTCGCCGGTGAGGATGCCCACCACGCCGGGTGCCTTGGCAGCCGCGGCGGTGTCGAGACTCTTGATGCGCGCGTGCGCATGCGGGCTGCGCAGGAAGAACCCGTAGGTCTGGCCGGGCAGCGTGATGTCGTCGGTGTATTGGCCCTTGCCGGTGAGGAAGCGCGCGTCTTCACGCCGCTCGACACTTTGGCCGACGAATGGAGCTTGCGGTGCATTCATGCTCGGCTCCTTGTCACTTCATCGCCGCGGCGCCCTGCGCCACGGCCTTGACGATGTTGTGGTACCCGGTGCAGCGGCACAGGTTGCCGTCGAGGCCGGCGCGGATCTGCTCCTCGGTCGAGCAGTTATGGTTCTTCACCAGGTCGACCGCGCTCATCACCATGCCCGGCGTGCAGAACCCGCATTGCAGGCCGTGGCAGGCGCGGAACGCCGCCTGCATCGGATGCAGCGCGCCGTCGGCGGCGGCCAAGCCCTCGATCGTGGTGAGCTCGGTGCCCGCCGCCTGCAGCGCCAGCATCGTGCAGCTCTTCACCGCGCGCCCATTGACGTGCACCGTGCAGGCGCCGCATTGGGTGGTGTCGCAACCGATGTGCGTACCGGTCAAACGCAGCGTCTCGCGGATGAACTCCGACAGCAAGGTCTGCGGTTCGACCTCGCGCGTGATCGACGCCCCGTTGACGGTGAGCGTGAGTTTCATGGTGTCTCCTTGAATGCCGCCGCGCAACGCCGGGCAGCGTTACAGCATGCTATGTCCGGCGGCTGACCACAATCACGAGGGCACTTTCCCCTATGGTGGCATTGCCGGGCCTCGCCGATGGAGCGTTCGGCCACGGGTCCGCCCGCCGGGCTGACCCGTCGACGACGACGCGCCAAGGGGCCGCTTGGAGGCGGTGGGCGATGCACGCGTGCCAAGTTGGAACAGTCGTCGGTGACCCCCTCTGGGATCAGGGTTAAGCCTAGGTATTCCCTCGAGCCACCTATGCAGATCATTGCATAGCGCGCGGTGGGAGGACTCCGCTTCGGCATCCTCGCGGCCTGTGACGCTGCTCAATGGAGCCTGCAAGATGCAAAAGAGTCTCCACCTCAACGCCGACAAGTGCACCGGCTGTCTGCAGTGCGAGATGGCGTGTTCGTTCGAGAACTACGGCGTGTTCGCGCCGGCCAGGTCGCGCATCAAGGTGTTCGACTTTCACGCCACCGGGCGCAAGGTGCCCTACACCTGCACGCAGTGCGACGAGGCGTGGTGCCTGCATGCCTGCCCTGTCGAGGCGATCACGGTCGACCGGGTCACCGGCGCCAAGGTGGTCAACGACAGCACCTGCGTCGGGTGCAAGGTCTGCACCATCAGCTGTCCGTTCGGCACCATCAACTACGTGCAGGAAACCGGCAAGGTGCAGAAGTGCGACCTGTGCGGTGGTGACCCGGCGTGCGCCGCCGCGTGCCCCACCGGCGCGATCACCTATGTCGACGCCAACTGGACCGGCTTGGACAAGATGAAGTCCTGGGCCGACAAGCTGGGCAACCAGCCAGCTGCCGCTTAACCAGCAAGGGGGGACGCAAGATGTCCTGGGCGGGAAAGATCCTCCGAGTCAACCTGACGGCCGGCACCATCAAGTCCGAGCCGCTGAACATGGCCTGGGCCAAGCAGTACCTCGGCTCGCGCGGCCTGGCCACCAAATACATCGTCGAAGAGGTCGACCCGAAGGTCGATCCGCTGTCGAGTGCCAACAAGATCATCTGGGCCACCGGGCCGCTGACCGGCACCATGGCCTCCACCGGTGGACGCTACACGGTCGTCACCAAAGGTCCCCTGACCGGCGCGATCGCGTGCTCGAACTCCGGCGGCTACTGGGGCGCCGAGTTGAAGATGGCCGGCTGGGACATGGTGATCTTCGAAGGTGCTTCGCCGAAGCCGGTCTACCTGTCCATCAGCGACGACACCGCCGAACTGCGCGACGCCTCGATGCTGTGGGGGCACAGCGTCTGGGAGACCGAAGAGACGCTGAAGAAGCTGCACCAGGATCCGCTGCTGCGCATCAGCAGCATCGGCCTGGCCGGCGAGAACAAGGTGCTGTTCGCCGCCGTGGTCAACGACCTGCACCGGGCCGCCGGTCGCTCGGGTGTCGGCGCGGTGATGGGCAGCAAGAACCTGAAGGCGATCGCGGTGCGCGGCACCAAGGGCGTCGGCAACATCGCCGACCCGAAAGCCTTCATGCAGGTCACGGCCGAGAAGAAGAAGATCCTGCACGACAACGCGGTGACCGGCCAGGGTCTGCCGACCTACGGCACGCAGGTGCTGATGAACGTGATCAACGAGATCGGTGCCCTGCCCACACGCAACCACCGCGACGTGGCGTTCGAGGGCGCCAAGGACATCTCGGCCGAGGCGATGGCCACGCCGCGCGCCAGCGACGGCAAGAAGCACCTGGTGACCAACCAGGCGTGCTTCGGCTGCACGATCGCCTGCGGGCGCATCAGCAAGATCGACAAGGGCCACTTCACGGTGGAGAACAAGCCGCAGTACTGGGGCGCTTCGGGTGGCCTGGAGTACGAGGCGGCATGGGCGCTGGGCGCCGCCAACGGGGTCAACGACCTGGAGGCACTGCAGTACGCCAACCTGATCTGCAACGAGCAGGGGATGGACCCGATCTCGTTCGGCGCCACCATCGGTGCGGTGATGGAGCTCTACTCGATGGGTGTGCTGACCAAGGAACAGCTCGGGGTCGACGCGCCGTTCGGTTCGGCCAAGGCACTGGCGCACTTCGCCGAGATCACCGCCAAGGGCGAGGGCTTCGGCAAGGAGATCGGCCAGGGCAGCAAGCGCCTGTGCGCGAAGTACGGCCACCCGGACCTGAGCATGAGCGTCAAGGGCCAGGAGTTCCCGGCCTACGACAGCCGCGGCATCCAGGGCATGGGCCTGACTTACGCCACCAGCAATCGCGGCGCCTGCCACCTGCGCAGCTACACGGTTGCCTCCGAGGTGCTCGGCATCCCGGTGAAGACCGACCCGTTGTCGGCCGACGGCAAGCCCGAGCTGGTGAAGGCGTTCCAGGACGCGACCGCGGCATTCGACGCGTCAGGCATCTGCATCTTCACCAGCTTCGCTTGGGGGCTGGCCGACGTGGCGCCACAAATCGCCGCCGCCTGCGGCCCCGAGTTCACGCTGGAGAACATGGAGAAGATCGGCGAGCGCATCTGGAACATGGAGCGCGACTTCAACAACCGCGCCGGCTTCACGGCCAAGGACGACACGCTTCCCAAACGGCTGCTGACCGAGCCTGCCAAGACCGGCCCCGCCAAGGGCCTGGTCAACAAGCTGCCCGAGATGCTGCCGAAGTACTACGAGGTGCGCGGCTGGAACCCCGACGGCACGCTCAAGCCCGAGACGCGCGCGCGCCTGGGGCTGTGACAGCGGGGCCGTCGCCGGCCTCGACCTTCAACGCGACGCAAGGCGGTTCTCGGACCGCCTTGTTCGTTCAGGGAGCCGAGCCATGAAGCATGTGATCCTGGGCGCCGGACCGGCCGGCGTCATCGCGGCCGAGACGCTGCGCAAGCACGCGAGCGCCGACACCGTCACGCTGATCAACGACGAGCCCGAGCCGCCGTATTCGCGCATGGCGATCCCTTACTTGCTGAGCGGCAAGATCCAGGAGCAAGGCACGCACCTGCGGCACGGCGCCGACCACTACAGCAAGCTCGCCATCACCGTCCAGCGCGGCCGCGCCCGGCAGGTGGACACCGGCCGGCGCGAGGTGGTGCTCGACGACGGTCGCCGCATCGCCTTCGACCGACTGCTGATCGCCACCGGTTCGTCGCCGATCAGGCTGCCGATCCCCGAACTCGACGGCCCGGGCGTGCACCCGTGCTGGACGCTTGCCGATGCGCGCGCGATCCAGGCGCGGGCCGTGCCCGGCGCTCGCGTGCTGCTGATGGGGGCGGGCTTCATCGGCTGCATCATCCTCGACCCGTTGTTTGCGCGCGGCGTCAAGCTCACCGTGGTCGAGATGGGCGACCGCATGGTGCCGCGCATGATGGGTCCGACCGCCGGCGGCATGATCAAGCAGTGGTGCGAAGCCAAGGGCGTGGCGGTGATCACCGGCGCCAAAGTCGAGGCACTCGAGCGCGGCGGCGCGCGGCCGGGCCTGCTCGGCAAGATCGCCAGCGCGGTCGGGTTGAAATCGGGCGAGGCCGCAGCGCCGATGACCGTGCGGCTGTCCAACGGCCAGAAGCTAGAGGCGGACCTGGTGATCAGCGCCACCGGCGTGCGGCCGAACATCGGCTTCCTCGAGCACTCCGGCGTCAAGTGCCTGGTCGGCGTGCTCACCGACGAGCATCTGCAGACCAACGTGCCCGGCGTCTATGCGGCAGGCGACTGCGCCGAGGCGTTCGACAAGATCAGCGGCAAGACCATCGTCAGCGCGATCCAGCCCAACGCCGCCGAGCAGGCGCGCACCGCCGCGCTGAACATGGTCGGGCGTACGACTGCGCTGCGCGGGGTCACCCAGATCAACGTGCTCGACACGCTCGGCCTGGTGTCCGCCAGCTTCGGCAACTGGCAGGGCGTGCCCGACGGCGAACAGACCGAACTGACCGACCGTGCGTCGGGCCGCCACCTGAGCCTGCAGTTCAAGGGCGATCGCCTGGTCGGCTGCAACAGCATCGGCTGGACCGAGCACATCGGCGTGATGCGCGGGCTGGTCGAGGGCGAGGTCGCCATCGGCGCCTGGAAAGACAAGCTGCTCGACGATCCCACGCTGCTGATGCAGGCGTACCTCGACAGCGCCCAACAGCAGGCGCGCCACGGCCTGGTCGGGCGTTGAGTCGGCGCAGCGCCGCGCCACCAGATTCACGCCGGCGGCCAGGACGCGGCATGATCGGGCATGCAGATCACGTTGAAGCTCCACGCGATGCTGACCGACTACCTGCCGGTGGAACAGCGTCGCAGCAACCAGATCACGCTCGACGTGCCGGCGAACTCGACCGTGGTCGACGCGGTCGCGCCGTTCCACCTGCCGCCGAAGCTGGTGCACCTGGTGCTGATTAACGGCGTCTTCGTGCCGCCGGCCGAGCGCGCGCAACGCGCGCTGCTTGAAGGCGATGTGCTCGCGATCTGGCCGCCGATCGCCGGCGGCTGAAGGCCGGCCGAACTCGCCGTCAGCGGTGCACGACCCGGGCAGCTACACCGAGGCGTTCGAGCGCGAGCACGGCTGCGCGCTGGCGCAATGGCTCGACAGTCTGCCCGGCGCGGTCGGTGCGCATGCGCTCGAGCTTGCAGCCGACAGTGCGAGCGCGCGCGTGCGCATCGGCGCGGGCACCCTCGAATTGCGATGGACCGTGCTGGCGCCGCGCCGGATCGCGCTGGTGCAGACGCCGCGGATGGCCGTGCGCTACCGCTTCCACGACGTCGCGCAGGAGGCGCGCGTGGCCTTCATGCGCTACTTCGACCTCTTCATGCAGCGCGGTGGTGGTTGAGCTCTCGGACAAGCCCGCCGCTTGGCGTCGCTGGCTCGGCATCGTGCTGCGTGCGTCGCACCTGGCTGCCGTGGTCGCCCTCGGCGCCGCGCTGCTGGGCGCGCCGCTGGCGCGGCTGCCGGCAGCGGCCATCGTGCTGGCCAGCGGGATCGCCCTGCTGGCCATCGAGACGCTGGATGCGCGCATGCGCTTCAGCGAGCTCGCGGGGTTCGTTTCGCTACTGAAGCTGGCCGCGGTGGCGTGGCTGGCGCTCGATGCGGATGGCTCGCTGCCGGCGTTCTGGATCGTCGTCTTCGTCTCGGCCCTGGTCTCGCACGCGCCGCGCCACGTGCGCCACTGGCGCCCTCGGCGCACGTCAAGCTAGGCACTCAGGCGCGCGCCGCGCGCCGCAACAGCGCGTCCCAGCCCGGATAGTCCTCGCGCAACAGCGCAAACTTGTGCGCTGCCCCTGCGGTGGGCGCTGCGCTGAGAAGGGCATCGACGAACGCCGCCGGATCACTGATCCAGCTGCCGCCGAGCAGCGTGACGCCGCGCGCGAACAGCGGGTCGGGCGGGCAGCCGACGCTGGGGCCTATCAGCGCGAAGCGCTGCGCACGCACACACAGGCCGAGCATGCGATCGAGCGTGTCGTTGAGCAGCAGCGTGCCGGTGGACAGCACCTTGTCGCACTGTCTCAGCTCGTCGGCGTCGAGCGTCACGCGCACGCCGTCGCGCTCGCCCACCAGGTCTTCTCGCAGCTCGATCACCACGAGCCGAGCGCCGCGCGCGGTGATGCGTGGCACCAGCGATGCGAAGTAGCCGATCATGCCCACCGTCTCGCCGGGTTGCGGGTCGAGGTTGCCGATCGAGTCGGCGCTGCTCGACGGCACGAAGCCGGCGCGGTCGAACAGGCAGCGCGTCAGAGCATTGAGCGCCGCCAGGCCCACGGTGTGCTGCAGCCGATCGGCACTCACATAGCGCCGCGCCACCGCGAGCGCGTCGAGACCGCCGAGCGCCAGGCGCTGCGGCTGGCGGGCCAACTCGGCCCAGGTGTCGCCCAGCAGCACGTACGACAGACCGATCGCGCCGTCGTCGAGCTCGAGGGCACAGAACTCACCGCGCAGATCGCCCGGTGTCGGCTTGGGTGGCAGATGCAGCGCGCGCACGCGCGGCAGCGGCGAGCCCGCCGCCGCGAAGGCCTCGAGCCGGGCGAGCGCCTCCTCGGCGTAGCGGCGGCGCGTCTGAGGAACCTCCGTGCTTCGCACTGCGGTGCGAGCCCCCTTCGGAGCGGCCGAGCGGCGGCTCATCGCGGCCGCTGGACGTGGCGCGCCGCGTGCGCCGACAGCGCGTTGGGAAAGTACAGCGCCGTCAGGCTCTTGCTGTGCACCGGCGAATGGCCGCGCGCTTCGCCGCCTGGACTCTCCACGTAGCGCCGCCAGTCACGCACCCAGTGGATCTCGTCGCAGACCTCGAGCAGCCCCATCGTCTCGCGATCGCCGACCAGGACGCCCTGCACGCGCAGGCCCAGCTCGGCTCGCGCTCGCTGCAGCCGCTCGAGCGTGCCTGGCACGCAACCGAACTCGCCGTCGCTGACGATCAGCAGGTCGGCGCTCGCCCAACGCGCGTCGTGCACGCAGGTGATCGCGCGCTCGATCGGAGTCTGGATGTCGGTGCCCCCGTCGAAGGCCTGCGCCATCAGGTCGAGCAGCGCCTGCAGGCCGGCTTCGCCGTGGCCGAGGTCGCGCTCGATCACTTCGTCGGGCCCGCCGAAGGCGATCAGCTTGCAGCCCCGGCGCGCCTCGTGCGCCGCGCGCAGCGCGGCGATCACCGTGGCCTTGGCGATGTTCTCCGGCGCGCCACGCATGGAGCCCGAGGTGTCGAGGCAGACGATGATCGGTCCGCGCTCCAGTGCTTCGGCTTCAGGCGTGGCCGGCTGCGGCCGCGCGGCCCGCGGATCGAGGCGCCAGTCGGTCAGGACGGCCTCGGTCTCCCAACTCAGCAGCCGCGCTTCGGCATGCCGCGCCCGCCACAGCTTGCGCAGCACCGGGTGGTGCAGCATCACCGCCTCGCCGGCGAGCATGCGCTCGGGGCGCGACGAGAAGCGCACGCCGGTGATTTCGCCAGGCGCGTCGGGCAACCGGGTCTCGATCGCGCGCAACGCCTGCGGCGGCGCCCCTGTGTTGGCACGGCGTGGCGCGGCGCGTGGCGGCACAGCGACCGCCCGCTCGCTGCGCCCGAGCCGGCGCATCAGCGCGGCCAGTTCGGGCAACTGGCGCAGCCACTCGCTGGCGCGCCGTGCGGCCGCCCAGGACCGTGAAGTCAGATGCCCGCGCAGCGAGTCCCAGCGCAGGCTGGTGAGATCGCCCAGACCCTGAAGGAGGGCCAGGTCTTCATCCAGTCCGCTGGCCTGCTCCTCCCATGTGGTGCGGAACCACGCGGCCACTTCGTCGATGGCCGCTTCGCGCGCTAGCCGCGGCTGCAGGTCGACGATGCGGTCGAGGTGCCATAACAGCGTGCGCAGCAGTTGCTCGGCCAGCGCGGGCACGCCACGCGCCAGCGCCGCCAGGCCGAGCTCGCCGACCACCGTGCGCAGCGGCGCGCTGGCCGCCGCGTCGCCGAAATCGGCATCGACCGGCGGCAGATGACCGCCCTGCAACGCGTCGAGCCAACGCCGCGTATCCGTCAAGCGTTGCGCGCGCTCGCCAGCGCTGGCAACCAGGCTCGGCAGCCACAGCGGATGCGGCAACGATTCGAGCCGCTCGTACGGCGCGTCGATCGCGATGCGCATCATCATGCGGCCAGTGTGTCGAGGGCGACCGGCGACGGCGCCTCGCCCGCCGCTGCGGGATCGAGCGGCAGCCCGGCAAAGCCCTCGCGCACGCACTGCAACCGTTCGATCAGCGCGTCGAGCACCGCCAGCGTGTGTGCTGCAGCGGCGCACAGACGATCGGTCGTCGCCGAGGGCACCCACAGCCGCGCGCCAAGGCGCGCGGCCAGCGCCGCGTCGCGCGCCTGCACTTCGTCGCGCGCCGCCGCGGCCTGCCCGATGATCTCGTCGACCTGGGCGACTCGTGCCGCGATGTGCACGGAGCTGTAGCGGCGGCGTTGCTGTGCCTCGAGTTCGGCCGAGACGATGCGCATCATTCCCGTCGTAGCGTCGGCGGCACCCGGACCGGCGATCGCGCGCGCGAGTGCCAGCTTGCCCGCCGCGTTGGCGGCATCGGGGTCGTCGCGCGCCGATTGCTCGATCTCGAGCTGCTTCTCGAACGCCTGCACGGCGCACGACAGCCACGACGCGTCCTGCGGCGCGGCATCCAGGCACTCGGCCTCGAACCACTGAGTCAGTTCGCCGACTTCCTGCGGCGAGCCGCTGGCCACGTACGGTGCAAGCCACAGGTCGAGCACGTCGACCGTGTCGCGCCCTTCGCTGGCGGCAGCCACTCGCATCAGGGCGACCCACTGTCGCCAGCGCCGGTCCGACAGCGCGCGCGAGCGCGCCGCCAGCCAGTGGCGCAGCGCCGTGCAGGCCAGCACGGCCTCGTCACTGAGGTGGACCCGCTCGGCTGCCTGAGCGATCGCCTCGCGTTCGGCCGTGGTGAACGGCGCCGGCGGCTCGGCTGCGCCCTCCCGCAGCGCGAGCAGCGCGGGAAACGACTCGTCGCCCACCGGCGCCACCGGCACGCGCACCAGGAAGCGATCGAAGAACGCGTGCAGCGCCTCATCGCTCGGCACCTCGTTGCTGGCGCCGACCACGCACACCAGCGGCACTCGCAGGCGTGTGACGCCATTGTCGAACTCGCGCTCGTTGAGCAAGGTCAGCAGCGCGTTGAGGATCGCCGAGTTGGCCTTGAACACTTCGTCGAGGAAGGCGATGCCTGCGGTGGGCAGGAAGCCGTCGATCTGGCGCTCGTAGCGGTCTTCTTCCAGCGCCTTCAACGATAAGGGACCGAACAGCTCCTCGGGTGTCGAGAAGCGCGTCAGCAGCCGCTCGAAATACCTCGCTCCGGCAAACGCGCGGTGCAGCCGGCGCGCCAACTCGCTCTTGGCGGTGCCTGGGGGCCCGATCAGCAGCACGTGCTCAGCGCCCAGCGCCGCCAGCAGCGCAAGCCGCACTGCCGCTTCGCGCTCGAGCAGACCGGCCTCCAGGGCTTGCAGCCACGCGCGCAGACGCTCGGACAAAGGAACGGGCATGGCGCGCATTGTCCCGGCGATGGCGCCAGCGGCAAGCCGACCAGATCAACAAAATGCGGCCACCCACGACAGGCCCGGTCCTTGGCGTCGATGCCGGCCGCTACGGAAATGCGACACGCCCCGGGCAACGGACCGGATGCCAGCTCCGTGGTAGAACTTCAGCCTCGACGGGCGCTCGCATGATGCATGCCCGAGGTTGGGTGTGGTCGTGCGCAGGCGCGGCCCGCCCTTCAGGAGATCCGAACATGGACAACGTCGACCTTCAAGTCTTGCGCCAGGTGGCGCAGTGGTGCACCGACGGTCGCCGCGTCGTGCTCGGCACGATCACGCGGACGTGGGGCTCGGCACCGCGGCCGCCTGGCTCGGTCGTGGCAATCCGCGACGACGGCATGGTGACCGGGTCGGTGTCGGGCGGTTGCATCGAGGACGACCTGATCGACAAGGCGCGCGAAGGCGTGCTGGCCGAAGGCAAGCCCAGGGTCGTGCGTTACGGCATCGACGCCGACGCCGCCCACCGCTTCGGGCTGCCGTGCGGCGGCCTGATCGAGCTGGTGCTCGAGCCTGTGCTGCCACGCACGCGCATCGGCGAGTTGCTCGAGCGCTTGTCCAAAGGCGAACGCGTGCGGCGAGTGCTCACCATCGCGACCGGCGATGTCACGCTCGAGCCCGCCGGTGACACCGACGAGCTGGAGTTGACCGAGACGACGCTGACGACGCACCACGGCCCGCGCTGGCGGCTGGTGCTGATCGGTGCCGGCCAGATGACGCAGTACCTGGCGCAGATGGCCAGCGCGCTGGACTACGAGGTGATCGTCTGCGACCCGCGCGACGAGTACGCCGCCGGCTTCGCGATCGAAGGGGCGACGCTGTCGCGCCAGATGCCCGACGACCTGCTCAGCACGCTGAAGGTCGACGGCCACACCGCGATCATCGCGCTGACGCACGACCCGAAGCTCGACGACCTGGCGCTGATGGAAGCGCTGCGCAGCCCCGCGTTCTACGTCGGGGCGATCGGCTCGCGCGCCAACCAGGCCAAGCGCAAGCAGCGCCTGATCGAACACTTCGGCATGCAGGAGTCAGAGTTCACGCGGCTGCACGGCCCGGTCGGGCTGAAGAACGGTGCGCGCACGCCGCCCGAAATCGCGATCGGCATCCTGGCCGAGCTCACCGCGGTGCGCTACGGCTACCGCATCCCAGCGCCGGTGGCGGTCGGCGCGGTCGCCACCGTCGACGCCGGCTGCGTGACGTAACCACCAGCTCGCCGAGCGGCCGGCAAGTCGGCACAAATCCATCACGACGACGCGTTGTTCGTCCCGTTGCTGCGCTCCCGCCGCAGCGACGGAACCCTAGACTGCGAGCGAACTGCAACTGCATCGGCCGCGCGCCGCGCTCGTATGTCCAAGCCATCGTCGAGTTTGCGCACGGCATCACCCGCCGCATCCGGTCTGGCCGCCCTCGCCGCGCTGTCGGCGCTGCTGGCGGGCTGCGCGACGCCAGCGCCCAAGCTGCCCAACTACACCGCCCCCGCCGGGGCGCCGACCGCCAAACTGGTGATGCGCGGCGCGGTGGCTTCGGGCGACGCCTTCGGTGTGCTCGTCCATGACGACGCCGAAAACTGCAAGGGCCCGCGGCTGGCGGGCGCCGGCAGCAGCACTCGCAACCCGACCACGGTGCCGCTGGCCGCCGGTGCGCTGACCACGATCGATTTCATGCTGGTCAAGCCCAACAAGGAATCGTGCATGTTGCGCTGGTCGTTCACACCGGTGGCCGGCCGCTCGTATCTGGTCAACGGCATCGCCTACGGCAACAGCTGCCGCGCCGCGCTGCTCGACGCGACCAATCCCGACGCAATGGCCGCGCCGACCGGCGCCGTGCGTCGCGACGCCAAGGGCAACTTCTGCGTGCCGATGGCGCAGGCCCGACCCTCGGGCAACAACGCGACGCAGGGCGGCCAGGATGGCGGCGCTGCCGTGCTGCGCCCGGGCGCCAGCGCCGACGACCTGCAAGGGCTGATCTCGCAATGACGAGACGCTGCCTCCACGTTTCGCTGGTCCTGACGCTGGCCGGCGCTGCCAACGGTGCGCACGCGCTCACTGCGGAGCAGGTGTACGCCAAGGTGTCGCCGAGCGTCTGGCGCGTGGTGACCTACGACGCCGACAACCTGCCGCTCGGTCAGGGCAGCGGCGTCGTGGTGGGCCCGGAGGCGCTGGTCACCAACTGTCACGTGCTGGCCAGGGCCAAGCGGGTCGCCATCAAGCGCGAGAAGGAATCGCTCGACGCCAAGCTGGCGATGTGGGACGTGAAGCGCGACCTGTGCCAGCTGCGCGCGGTCGGCCTCAAGGCGCCGGCGGTCTCGGTGGCCGATTCGAGCAGGGTCACCGTCGGCCAGAACGTGTTTGCGATCGGCAACCCCAAGGGCTTGGAGCTGACGATGAGCGCGGGCCTGGTGTCGTCGTTGCGGCGCAATCCCGCGGGACAGCTGATCCTGATCCAGACCTCGGCCGCGATCTCCGGCGGCTCCAGCGGCGGCGGGCTGTTCGACGCGCAGGGCATGCTCGTTGGGCTGACGACGCTCGGGTCGGTGAGCGGCGACGCGCAGAACCTGAACTTCGCGATCCCGTCGGAGTGGGTGCGCGATCTGCCGCAGCGGCATGCGGCCGCCGCCGCGGCCTCTGCTGCCAGCAGCATTGCTGCCAGCGCGGGCACGACGACAGCGGTCGGGGCGGCCAACGACCGCACCTTTCAGCAAAGCGCCGACCCGCAACGCTGACCCGCGCTGTGCAGGCTAAGCTTGCGCAGCGGCCGCGTGGCCGCGCACATGGCCGCCGGAAGGATCCTGATGCTCGCACTCCACTACTACCCCGGCAACGCGAGCATGATCCCGCACATCCTGCTGCACGAGCTGAAGCTGCCGTTCGAGCTGAAGCTGGTCAACCGCTCGCAGGGTGCGCACAAGTCAGCCGCGTATCTGAAGCTCAACCCCAACGGGCTGATCCCGGTGCTCGAAGACGGCCCGCTGGTGCTGTATGAGACCGCGGCGGTCTGCCTGCACCTGGTCGACACTCACCCGAAGAGCGGCCTGGCCCCGGCGCTGGGCACACCGGAGCGGGCGCACTTCTACAAGTGGCTGGTCTGGATGAGCAACTCGCTGCATGCCACGCTGATCGCGTATTTCTACCCCGAGCGCTGGGTCGACGACGGCAATGAGGCCGGTGCGGGCCAGGTCCGCCAGCGCGCGCAGGCGCGCATCGGCGAATTGCTCGGCCAGCTCGACACGCAATTGGCGTCGCACGGACAACCGTGGTTGCTGGGCTCGACCTACACCGCGCTGGACCCGTACGCGTTCGTGCTGTGCCGCTGGACGCGCGGCTTCAAAGGTGCGGCGGCCAAGCCGGCGCGCGAGTCGCCGCAGCTCGGGCCCTACCTGCAGCGCATGCTCGCGCGAGCGGCGGTGCAGCGCGTGCTCGCCGACGAAGGGTTGGCGCAGCCCTGGGTGTAGGCGCGGCGGTCGCGCCCGCTCCGGTCAGCCGCCCCTGAAGCGCTCCAGCCGCAACCGGATCAACTGCTCGAGTTCGCTCGCCTTCTGGCCAAGGCAGCGCGCTTGCTCGGCGTCGGTGGCTGCGGCGGCGTCGCGGCGCAGCGCCGCCAGCTGGTGCAACAGCTCGACCTCCGGCGGCACGACGCCGGCGTCGTGCAGGATCTTCATCGCCATCCGCCACTCTTCGGGCGTCTCGTCGTAGCCGTCGTTGAAGCGCAGGGGCTTGCCGAAGCTCGGCGCGGCACGCAGTTCGCCCGACGCCTCGCTCTCGCGCAGATGCTCGCCGATGTGGTCGTCGAGCAGCTTCAGTGGGTTGGGCTTGTCCTTGCGCGGGTCCATGGCGGCCTCAGCTCATCGTCACCCCGAGCCGCTCGCCCCAGCAACGCGTCAGCGGCGTCAGCGGGCGCGCGGTGCGGCGCTCGTTGAGCACTGCGCGGCCGAGCGAGCGCGCAGCGGGGTCGGCCGCCGCGGCCGCCAGCAGCGTCTGGTCGATCAGGTCGCGCTGCGCGTGGCTGCCCCCGAAGCGCTGCGCCTTGCCACGCACCGCGTACAACGCCTGCGCCGCGGCGGCGGCATCGCCTCGGGCCAGCGCCAGCAACGCGCGCATCAGGGGTGCGCCGACCTCGCGAGCCATCGCGTGGTTCGCACGCGGCGCGTCGTCGGCCGCCAGCGCCCGTGCGGCGCAGCGCGCGACCCAGTGTTCGGCGCGCGCGCCGTCGTCTGCCGCCAGCATCGCCAGCAGCGCGTGCACATCGTTGAACGCGTAGTAGCCGACGCTGTCGTCGGCCAGATCCCACTGCGCGACCAGATCGGCGCAGCGAGCGCGGACGTCGACGCCCAGCAGGTGCAGCCGCCACAGGATCGCCGCCGCGTCGACACGCTGCAGCGTCACCTGCAACGCGTCGCTCGACAGGTGCGCATCGACCAGGCGCAGCACGCCGGTGTCGTCGAGCCCTTCCAGCCTGAACAGCGCCAGGTGCCACCACAGGTGGCAGGCGTAGCCGTTGCCTTCGGCCCAGGCGCGCTGGTGGTGGCGCAGCCACGCGGCACCATCGTCGAAGCGGCCCTGCATCTCCATCACGTGCGCCACCGCGTGGATCGCCCACGGCGAGCGCGCGTCGAGCGACAGCGCCCGGCGGCCCGCGTCCTCGGCCTGCACCTGCAGGTTGCACTCCTCGAGGCCGAACGCGTGCAGCGCCAGCACGTGCGGATACAGCGGATCGGCGTGGTCCCACTCGGGCAGTGCACGCGCCGGGCGCGCGCGCAGGCTGGCGGAGTCGCCGCGGTAGAAGTCCCACAGGTGCGCCCACTGCAGCGCCAGCGCGTCACGCGGATGGTCGAGCAGCCACTCGTCCCACAGCGTGCAGGCGTCGTGCCAGCGGCCTTCGAGCACCCGCTGGGTGGCGTCCCAGTGCGCGCGCTCGCGCGTCGGCGCGGCGGCCAGCAGCAGTCGCGCGCGCTCCAGGTGCGCCCGCGCGTCGGCCACCTGCGACGGCTCGGTCAGGCTGAGCAGGAAGCCCGCCTTCATCACGTGCGGCAGCGGCCAGTGCGGATCGTCGGTGATCGCGCGGTCAAGGTCGGCCAACGGCGGGTCGTAGAAGGACATCATGCGCCACAGCGCCATCTCCACCGCATCGCGCGCGGCCGGCGAGTCGGTGCCGAGCAGATTGCCGCGCGCGTCCTTCAGGGCCATGGCCGCACTCTAACGCGCCGCCATGACGGCGCACCCTCGGCCGCGCGACGGCGCGGGGAGTGCCCGATGCGCCGCGGGGGCATTGATGCTTCAATCGGCAATCGCACCGACCTTCAGGACACCATCGACCGTGGATGCACGGGTAGCCGCCGGCAGTCCTCTGTACCTGCTCGAACGCAGCGACGTCGGGCTGGTCCAGCTCGACCGCGACCTCAAGGTGGTGGCGATGAACAGCTTCGCGCGGCGCATGCTGCCGGTGGAGGACAAGCGGCCGTTCCAGAGAATGGTGCTGTCGTTCCACCCGGAGCGCTCGCAGTCGAAGGTGAAGTTCCTGATCGACCAGGCCGAATGCCCGGTGAGCAACCCGCCGCCGATGACGATGATCATCAACATCCCGGAGCGGGTGCTGCTGATCAAGGTGAGCAAGATGTCGGACGAGCGCGGCGACACCGCAGGCCACACGCTGGTGTTCTACGACATCACCGATGCCGTGATCCGTGAAGACGGCGCTGCGCAGCGGCCCGATACCAAGCGCCAGCTGCTGAAGATCCCGACGGTGGCGGGCAACCGCATCGTGCTGGTCGACGCCGCCAGCGTGCGTTACGTTCGCGCCGAAGGCCACTACACCTGGGTGCACACCGGCCAGAGCTCCGGCTTCTGCAACCTGACAATCGGCGACCTCGAGGGTCGCCTCGACAGCAACTCGTTCCTGCGCATCCATCGCAGCTACA
Organism: Burkholderiaceae bacterium; assembly: GCA_035764445.1. Taxonomy (GTDB): domain Bacteria; phylum Pseudomonadota; class Gammaproteobacteria; order Burkholderiales; family Burkholderiaceae_C; genus JAEUPI01. Next base: position 61,691 of record DASTZF010000248.1, on the reverse strand, counting down.
TGGCCAACCTCGACTACGCCGAGCAGATCGTGCGCGACGACGGCAAGGTGATGCTCAAGCTGCAAGGCGACGAGCGCAGCCTGCCGGTGGCGCGCACCAGCGTGCCGCGGCTGCTCGAGCGGCTTGGCATCGCCGAAGCAGCCGCTGACCGCTGAGCCCGGGAGCCTCGGCTCCATGCCCTCCGCTCGTGCAGGCGACGCCGCGCTTCGTGGCCGCGGCGCGACCATTCGTGCATCGCGGACCGACTTCCCGCGGCGCTTCGCTAGGGTTATCGTCCACAACAGGCTCGGGGCCACCCGCGCCATGAGGAGACGCCCGCCATGATTCCCGCCGGTTTCGACTACCACGCGCCGCGCTCGGTCGCCGACGCGGTCAAGCTGCTCGGCAGCCTGGGCCCCGACGCCAAGCTGCTGGCCGGCGGCCACAGCCTGCTGCCGATGATGAAGCTGCGCTTCGCGACCCCGAGCGCGCTGATCGATCTCGGCAAGATCGCCGACCTGCGCGGCATCGCGCAGGCGGGCGGCGAGATCCGCATCGGTGCGATGACCACCGAGCACGAACTGCTGAACTCCAAGCTGGTGGCCGAGAAGGTGCCACTGCTGGCCGAGGGCGTGAGCCAGATCGCCGACCCGCAGGTGCGCTACCGCGGCACGATCGGCGGCGACATCTGCCACGGCGATCCGGCCAACGACCATCCGGCGTTGATGCTGGCCCTCGACGCGTCGTTCGTGCTCACCGGCCCCAAGGGCGAGCGCGTGGTCCACGTCAACGGCCACTTCCTCGGGCTGTACTCGACGCAGGCGCAGGCCGACGAGATCCTGACGCAGATCCGCATCCCGATTCCGGCGGCCGGCAGCGGCTGGAGCTACAGCAAGTTCAAGCGCAAGACCGGCGACTTCGCCACCGCCGCCGCGGCCGTGCTGTTGCAGATGAAGGGCGGTACGGTCGCCAAGGTGGCGATCGCGCTGACCAACGTCGGCGCGACGCCGATCAAGGCGACCCAGGCCGAGCAATATCTGGTCGGCAAGGCGATCGACGACACGAGCCTCAACGAGGCGGCGCGGCTGGCGATGGCCGCGTGCTCGCCGACGCACTGCCCGCGCGGCAGTCCCGACTACAAGACCGCGATGGCCGGCGAGATGACGCGCCGCGCGCTGCAGACCGCGCTGTCGCGCGCCAAGCCCTGAGCCGGCGGAGAACACCATGGCGAACACCCACAAGGTCTCGTTCAAGCTCAACGGCAAGCCGGTCGCGGTCGACGTCGAGGCGCGCGAGCTGCTGATCTACACGCTGCGCGAGCGGCTGGCGCACACCGGGCCGCACATCGGCTGCGAGACGTCGCACTGCGGCGCCTGCACGGTCGACGTCGACGGCATGTCGGTCAAGTCGTGCACGATGTTGGCGGTGCAATGCGACGGCGCCGACGTGCTGACCGTCGAGGGCCTCGAGCAAGGCGGCGTGCTGCACGCGGTGCAGCAGGCGTTCCACGAGGAGCACGGCCTGCAGTGCGGCTACTGCACGCCTGGCATGCTGATGCGCACCTACCGGCTGCTGAAGGAGAACCCCAATCCGAGCGAGCAGGAGATCCGCTACGGCATCGCCGGCAACCTGTGCCGCTGCACCGGTTACCAGAACATCGTCAAGGCGGTGCAGTCGGCGGCCAAGAAGCTCGCCGCCGCGCAGACCGCCGCCTGACCGACCCGCACATCCAACGGAGACACGCCATGGGCGACATTTCCGATCTGAAGGAACGCGAAGACAAGCTGCAGGGCATCGGCACCTCGCTGGCGCGCAAGGAAGACGCGCGCTTCATCCGCGGCCAGGGGCAGTACATCGACGACATCAAGCTGCCGGGCATGCTGTTCGGCGCCATCGTCAGGAGCCCGTATGCGCACGCCCGCATCAAGGGCATCGACAAGAGCAAGGCGCTCGCGGTGCCGGGTGTCGCCGCCGTGCTGACCGCCGATGACCTGAAGCCGGTGAAGCTGCACTGGATGCCCACCGTCGGCGGCGACGTGCAGGCGGTGCTGGCCGATCAGAAGGTGCACTTCCAGCTGCAGGAGGTGGCGATGGTGCTGGCCAGCGACCGCGCCGCGGCGTACGACGGCGCCGCGCTGGTCGAGGTCGACTACGAGGAGCTGCCGGCGATCGTCGATCCGAAGAAGGCACTGCTGCCCGACGCGCCGATCCTGCGCGAGGACATCGCCGACAAGAAGGATCTCACGCACGGCCCGCGCACGCACCCCAATCACATCTTCACGTGGGAGGCCGGCGACAAGGCCGCCGCCGACGCGGCTTTCAAGAGCGCCGAGGTCACCGTGCGCGAGGAGATCCTCAACCCGCGCGTGCACCCGTGCCCGCTCGAGACCTGCGGCTGCGTGGCGTCGTTCAGCAAGGCCACCGGCAACCTGACGGTGTACGTGACGACGCAGATCCCGCACCTGTTCCGCACCGTGCTGGCCATGCTGTCGGGCATCGCCGAGAGCAAGATCCGCGTCGTCGGCGGCGACATCGGCGGCGGCTTCGGCAACAAGGTGCCGATCTACCCCGGCTACGTGGTGGCCACGGTGGCGTCGATCGTCACCGGCGTGCCGGTCAAGTGGATCGAGTCGCGCATCGACAACATCTCGACCACGGGTTTCGCGCGCGACTACCACTGCACGGGCGAGCTCGCCGCCGACAAGGACGGCCGCATCAAGGGCCTGCGCTTTCATGCTCTGGCCGACCACGGCGCGTTCAACTCGCACGTGTCGGCGACCAAGTTGCCGGCCGGGCTGTTCTCGATCTGCACCGGTTCATACGCGATCCCGAACACCTACGCCAGAGTCGACGCGGTGTTCACCAACAAGGCGCCCGGCGGCGTTGCCTACCGCTGCTCGCTGCGCGTGACCGAGGCGATCTATCTGATCGAGCGCATGATGGACGTGCTCGCGCAGAAGGTCGGCGTCGACAAGGCCGAGATCCGTCGCCGCAACTTCGTGCAGGCCGAACAGTTCCCGTACACCACCGGCTTCGGCTGGACGCTCGATTCGGGCAACTATCACGTCGCACTCGACAAGGTGCTGAAGGCGGTCGACTACGAAGGCTTGCGCAAGGAACAGGCCGCCATGCGCGCCGACCCCAATTGCCCGACCCTGATGGGCATCGGCATTTCGACCTTCACCGAGATCGTCGGCGCCGGCCCGACCAAGGTGTGCGACATCCTGGGCATCGGCCTGTTCGACAGCTGCGAGATCCGCGTGCATCCCACCGGCGCCGTGATCGCGCGGCTCGGCACGATGACGCAGGGCCAGGGCCACACGACGACCTATGCCCAGATCATCGCCACCGAGCTCGGCCTGCCGGCCAGCGACATCGTGATCGAGGAAGGCGACACCGACAAGGCGCCGTACGGCGCCGGCACCTGGGGCTCGCGCTCGACGCCGGTGTCCGGTGCGGCCACCGCGGTGGCCGCACGCAAGATCAAGGACAAGGCCAAGAAGATCGCCGCCCACCTGCTCGAGGTGGGCGAAGGCGATCTCGAGTGGGAGATCGACCGCTTCAAGGTCAAGGGCAACCCGTCGCAGGCCAAGACGATGAAGGAGATCTGCCTGGTCTCGCACACCGGCAACCTGCCGCCGGGCATGGAGCAGGGCCTGAACGCGGTGGCGTACTACGACCCGCCGAACCTGACGTTCCCGTTCGGCGCCTACCTGTGCGTGGTCGACATCGACAAGTTCACCGGCGCCGTGTCGGTGCGCCGTTTCTACGCGCTCGACGACTGCGGCACGCGCATCAACCCGATGGTGATCGAAGGCCAGATCCACGGCGGGCTGACCGAGGCGTTCGCGGTCGCGATGGGGCAGCAGCTCCCGTTCGACGAGAACGGTAACCACCTCGGCAACAGCCTGGTCGACTACTTCCTGCCCACATCGATGGAGACGCCGCACTGGGAGACCGACCACACCGTGACGCCGTGCCCGCACCATCCGCTGGGCGCCAAAGGCGTGGCCGAGTCGCCGCACGTGGGCGGTATTCCCTGCTTCAGCAACGCGGTGATCGACGCCTTTGCACACTTGGGTGTCACGCACATGGACATGCCGCACAACGCCTACCGCGTCTGGCAGAAGTGCAACGAACTCGGCGTCAACCAGCGACCAGGCGCGCACTGCGGGTGACGGTCCAAGAACGATGAAGGTTCAGCTCGAAAAGTCGTACCCGATGCCGGCGTCGGCCGACACCGCGTGGGCGCTGCTGCAGGACATCGAAGGCGTCGCGTCGTGCATGCCCGGTGCCAAGATCACCGAGAAGGTCGACGAGCAGCACTACAAGGGCACGGTGGCGGTGAAGCTCGGGCCGGCCAACCTGTCGTTCCGCGGCGAGATCGAGGTCAAGGGCATCGACACGACGGCCAGGAGCCTGCACCTGTTCGCCAAGGGCACCGATGCCACCGGCGGCTCGGCGGCGTCGATGGACCTCAAGGCGCGCGCGGAGGCGGTCGACGCCGCGAGCTGCAACTTGATGGGCACCAGCGAAGTGACGATGAGCGGCAAGGTCGCCACCTTCGGCGGTCGCATGATGGGGCCGGTGTCCGATCAGATCCTCGGCCAGTTCGCAGCGAACTTCGCAGCCAAGGTGCAAGCGATGCAGGCGGCGGCTGCGCCATCGGCCGGTGGGTCTGGCGCGCCGGCCGCTACACAGGCCACTGCCGCTGCGGCCGAGCCCAAGCCGCTCAACGGTCTCGCGTTGCTGTGGGCGGTGATCAAAGGCTGGTTCAGCTCGCTGTTCGCGGCGAAGAAGTCATGACCTCGGCTCGAGCGATCGAGCTGGCCACGCTGCAGCAACAGCTCGCACAGGCCGGCTACATCGCCGAGCCGCCGCTGGCCGCCGCGCTGCTGCTGATGCAGGACCTGCAGCGCCCGCTGCTGCTCGAGGGCGATGCCGGCGTCGGCAAGACCGAAGTCGCCAAGGTGCTGGCCGAGATACGGCAGACGCGGCTGATCCGCCTGCAGTGCTATGAGGGGCTCGACGCGCACGCGGCGATGTACGAGTGGAACTACCAGCGCCAGCTGCTGGCGATCAAGCTGCTCGAGCACGACGAGCGCAGCCTGCAGCGCAAGGAAGAAGACATCTTCTCCGAGCGCTACCTGCTGAAGCGGCCGCTGCTCGAGGCGATCACCGCCGACGCGGCGCCGGTGCTGCTGATCGACGAGATCGACCGCGCCGACGAAGCCTTCGAGGCCTACCTGCTCGAGCTGCTGTCGGACTTTCAGATGTCGATCCCCGAGCTCGGTACCGTGCATGCGACGCAGCGACCATGGGTGGTGATCACCTCCAACGGCACACGCGAGCTGTCCGATGCGCTGCGCCGGCGCTGCCTGTACCAGTACATCGACTATCCCGACTACGACAAGGAGCTGGCGATCGTGCGCAAGAAGGCGCCCGAGGTCGCGCTTGCATTGGCGCAGCAGATCGTCGCCTTCGTGCAGGGCGTGCGGCGGATGGAGTTGCAGAAGCGCCCGGGGATCGCCGAGACGCTCGACTGGACCGCGGCCTTGCTGCGGCTGGGCGTGTCGACGATCGACGTCGACGGCGCCGAGCGCATCGTCGACACGCTGAGCGCGTTGATCAAGACGCGCGACGATCGCGCGGCATTCCCGCGCGAAGTGGTCGCGAGGTTGGCGGCCACGTGTTGAGCCCCGCTGCATCGCCGCTCGAGACGCTGGCGGTCGACAGGCTCGCCGGGTTCCCGACCTTCCTGCGCGCCAACGGCTTCGCCGGCGGCGGTGGCGACGCGGTGCAGGTCCTGCGCACCGCAGAGCGCGTCGGCGTGCTCGATCCACAGGTGCTGCGCCTGAGCCTGCAGGCGCTGCTGTGCGGGCGCGCCGACGAGTGGCGGCGCTTTCCCGAATTGTTCGACGCCTGGTTCCTGCCGGCCAACCGCTGGCAGCAGCCCGAGCGGCGCGATGCCGAGCGCGGCTTGAGCGGCGAACAGCCCGGCGGGGCGGCCGACGGCGACGAACTCGACGACGACAGCGCTCGGCCGCGCCGGGCGGCCAGTCGCGAAGCGGTGCTGAGTTCGACCGACTTTCGGGCGCTGACCGAACGCGAGCACGCGCTGGAGATCGAAGCGTTGATGCGTCGCTTGGCTCGTGAGCTGAAGCCGATCCGCCTGCGCCGCCATGCGCATACGCGCGCCGGCCGCGCGCTCGATCTGCCCACGACGATCCGCTACAGCGTGGCCAGCGGCGGCACGCCGTTCCGGCTGGCATGGCGCGATCGCCGTCGCGTCAGGCCGCGGCTGGTGCTGCTGATCGACGTCAGCCGTTCGATGGCGCTGTACAGCTTCTTCTACCTGCGGCTGGCCCGTGCGCTGAGTGCCGAGTGGGCCGACGTCCACAGCTTCATCTTCCACACCGGCATCACCGCGGTGTCGCAGGCGCTGCACGATCCCGACGCATGGCGCGCGCAGGAGCGGCTGCATCTGATCGCGCAGGGCTTCGGCGGCGGCACGCGCATCGGCGAGTGCCTGGCTCGCTTCAACCGCGAGCATGCGCCGCGGCTGGTGCACGCGCGCACCGCGGTGATCGTGATGAGCGACGGCTACGACACCGGCGAGCCGCAGATGCTGTCGCAAGCGCTGGCGCAGCTGAAGCGGCGCGCACGGCGCATCGTGTGGCTCAATCCGCTGGCTGGTCACGCCGGCTACGCGCCGCTCAGCCAGGGCATGCAGGCGGCGCTGCCGCACCTCGACCTGCTGGCGCCGGGCGCCGATCTGGCGAGCATCCGCGCGGTGCTGCCGCGGCTGATCGACGCGTTGCACTGAAAGGACCACTTCATCATGGGTTGCCTGCTCAAAGCCAACGGCCTGTACAGCCGCACGACGGTGGGCGCGGTGCTATTGGCGGCCGGCGCCGGGTCGCGACTCGGTGGCCGGCCGAAGGCGCTGCTCGAGCTCGGTGGCGTGCCGCTGGCGATGCGCCAACTGGTCGCGCTGTCGGGCGCCGGCGTCGACGACCTGGTGGTCGTGCTCGGCCACCATGCCGAGGCGATCGAATCGGCGATCGGGCAGTTCCCGATCTCCATTGTTCACAACCCGTCGCCCGATGATGGCCAGGCGTCGTCGGTGCGCATCGGCCTGCAGGCTCTGTCGCCGCGGGTCGACGCGGTGATCGTCGCGCTGGCCGACCAGCCCTTGATCGATTCGCAGGACATCGTCGCGCTGATCGGTGCCTTCAAGAAGCGCGGCGATGCGTCGATGGTGGTGCCGCGCGTCAGCGTCGACGGTGGCGAGCCGCTGCCCGGCAACCCGGTGATCTTCGACGCCGCGCTGCGCGACGAGTGGCTGGCCGGCGAGGCCGACGCCGCGTGCCGCCAGTGGCGCCTCGCGCATCCGCAGCGCGTGCGCTGGTTCGACACCGACAACCGGCGCTACCGGCTCGACATCGACACGCCCGAGGACCTCGAGCGCTTCGCCGCCAGCACCGGCCACACGCTGCAGTGGCCGGCGTCGCTGGCCACGACGGTCGCATGAACGAACCCCCGGCACGCATCCCGTCGCTGCGGTTGACCGCGGCGCGCGCGTGTGCGTGGGGCCTGCTGGTCGCCGGCTGGGTCGGAATCGGCAGCTTCGCGATGGCGTTCGCTCCCGGCGTGGCCAGCGGGTTCGCACTGGTCGCTGTGTGGCTGTTTGCGCTGGGTGCGGCAGCCAGCGTCGCCACCGGCGGTGATCTGCGTGCCGGGGCTCGTGCCGCGGCGCTGCTGTTCGCCGCGGTGGTCACCGCGCTGGCGATGTGGCTGGCGGCACGCGGCAGCGGCATCACTGCGGTGTGGCTCGCACTGCTCGGGTGGGCGGCGCTGACGGCGCTGGCCTCGGGCGTCGTGCGCGGGTTGCGGCTCGCTCAACATACTGCGCCGGCACCGCCGATCGTGGCGGCGAGCCTCGGCGCGTTGTGCGCGGGGCTGGCGCTCGGGGACGTGGCCGATGTGGCCACGCTCGCCTTGCGCCTGGGCGGATTCGTGGTGGCGGTCGCGCTCGTGCTGGCCACGCTGCAGCGCGGCGCCGACCTCCGACCGCGCGCGCCCGGTTGCCGCGCGGGCCTGTTCGACTGCTCGCTGCCCGCCTGGCCGGTGGGCGCCTGGCGCGACACCATGCAGTGGCCGACATTGCTGGCCGGCCTGACGATGCTGCCGATGATGGCCGCGCTGCCGTGGATGGTCGCGTGGTGCCGCGCGCAGTCGGTGCCCCCGCAGGCACTCGTGCTGCTGCACCTCGCCGCCATGTTCGGCCCGGTGCTGCTGCTGCGCCGGACGATCGCGACCTGGTCGCCATCCCGGCTGTCGGCGCTGTGCGCGCTGCTGCTCGTGCTCGGTGCCGCGTGCGTCGCCTGGGCGGCCGCACCGTACGACCTGCTCGGCCTCGCGCTCGCGCACGGCGCGGCGTGGGGCATCGCGTGGGGCGGCCAGTTGTGGGCGCCGGCACGGCGCGGCCAGCAGGACGCGTCGCCGCTGCGTGCGGCCGCCGGCTACGCGGCGCTGACCTTGGCGTTCGGCTTCGTCGTCGATCGCTTCGGGGCGTACGGCGTGGCGGGCGTTCACGCCACGCTCGGGCTAGCCGCCGCCGCGGCTTGGATCGTGGGTTCGGTCGGCGCCGGTGCGCTCAGGCGACAGCGGACCGAGTGAGCGTGACGGTCAGAAGGTCGGCCACGGCCGTTGCGCCGGACGCAACTGCTCGTACGCGCGCGCCAGCTGCAGCACGCCCAGGTCGTCGTGCCGGTGGCCGATGATCTGCAGCCCGATCGGCAACCCGTCGCCCGTGTAGCCGCAGTTGATCGACGCCGCCGGCTGCTCGCTCATGTTGTACGGCAGCGTGAACGCGATGTGCTCGAATGGCTGCTCGGGATCGTTCAGCGGGCTCGCCCACTGCGCGGCATAGGTCGGCACCGGGCTGACCGGCGACAGCACGAAGTCGTACGGCTGGCATGCGGTCACCGCCGCGTCGCGCAGGGCGGCCATCTGGCCGTAGCCATGGAACACCTCGGCGGCGGTCAGCCGCGCGCCGCTGGCGACCCATTGGCGGATGTACGGCAGCACCTTGTCGCGCCGCTCGGGCGGCAGCGCAGAGATGTCGAGCCAGCTGCGCATGCGCCAGAAGCGATCCATGCCGTCGATCATCGCGCGCGTCGAGAAGGCGGCGATCGGCTCGACGATCGCGCCGGCGCGCTCGAAGGCGCGCGCGGCGGCCTGCACCGCGTCGCGCACCGCGGGCTCGACCGGCATTCCCCAGCCGGCGTCCATCTGCAGCCCGAGCTTGAGGCCCTTGACGTCACGCTCCAGCCGTGTCCACTCGATCGTCTGGTATGGCAGGCTCATCGCGTCGCGCCAGTCGGGCCTGGACAGCTCGGCCATCAGCAGCGCCGCGTCGGTGACCGTGCGCGTCATCGGGCCGGCGACGCGCCCCGCATACGGCGGCTTGATCGGGATGCGGCCGAGGCTCGGCTTGAGGCCGAACACGCCGCACCAGCCCGCGGGCAGGCGGATCGAGCCGCCGATGTCGGTGCCGACGTGCAGCGGGCCGTAGCCAGCCGCCGCCGCCGCGCCGGCGCCGGCGCTCGAGCCGCCGGGGTTCTTGGTCAGGTCCCATGGGTTGCGTGTCAGCGGATGAAAGCTCGACAGCCCCGACGACAACATGCCGTAGTCGGGCATCGTCGTCTTGGCCAGCAGCACGGCACCGGCCTCGCGCCAGCGCGCAGCCGGCGGCGCATCGTCGCCGGCCGGCGTCAGCAGCGACGCGGCGGTGCCCACCGGCACCGGCGTGCCGCGCGACGCGATGTTCTCCTTCAGCGTGCCCGGCACGCCGTCGATCGCCGACAGCGGTGTGCCGGTGGCCCAGCGCGCCTCGCTGTCGCGCGCGGCGGTCAGCGCGGCGTCGGGGTCGTACGCGTACAGCGCCTGCAGCTTCGGCTCGCAGCGCTCGATGTGCGCGATCACCGCGCGCACCGCCTCCACCGGCGACGCCTCGCGGCAGCGGAACAGCGCGCTCAGTTCCAGCGCGCAGAGCTGATGCAGTTCAGACATCGGAGCAAGTCCATCGGACCTCAATGCTGGGAAAGATATCGGCAACCGTCCTGCGCGACCTCGCGCTTCAGGTCGTCGAAGGCATGGACGCTGAAAGCCTCGACGACCTGGCCCTCGCGCCAGACGAGAAGGTCGGTTTGGTCCCAACTGTAGGGGACAAGGCGTGCGCCGCCGTCCACGTAGTGAGTCCAGGAGGTGGCCGCGCAAATGCCCCATCCGAATTCGCCATTCGGCTTCACCTGGATGGCCTTGACACGCCCGCGCACACCTTTGAACTGGAGTTGCACATGAAGATACTGTTGCCCGAGGTAGTGCGCCTTCGCGGCTTGCAAGGCATCCTTCGGTGCGGGCCCGGCATCACGGGGCACAGGCAGGGCCGCAACGGTCGATGCGCCGGTCGGTTTGGTTAGCAACCGGCAGCCCTGCCTCGCGAGCTTGCGCTTGCCCTTCTCAGGATCGTCGTCCCGGTATTCGGCGACCACTTCACTGTCCTTCAGGACGAGGAAGACCTTGCGCCTGCGTTCCGAGGTCAGAGTCTGCTCCGATATGGTGCCGCACAAACCCCAGCCCGCGGGGCCGTTTGGCCGGATCTCGACAGCCCGCACGCGTCCCTCGGCCTCGAACCCGATCGCGTGGTGATCCGTCCGCTCGGAATATTTGTCGAACGCAAGGTCCAGCGCATTCAGAGGTGGGGGGCCCGCGAGATCGGGTGGATCCACGGGGACCACCGCCGCCCCGGCACAGCCGCTGGCGGCTACGCCAATGAGCGACTGAACCCCTATTGCCTGCGCACGCTTGATCCGGCCGCGAGGGCTGCCGCCCGGGAACACGCTAGCACCTCGACCCCGCCGCGATGCACCCGGGTACCGCCATTTGCGACTCGTTTGCTCGAGCGCTCCTCACTGCCACGACACCGCGGACATGTCGTTGGCGAAGATCGGCGAGCTCGACCACAGGCCCTTCAGGCCCTTGCGGGCCACCGACGGTTGCGACGGATTGAAGATGTAGGCATTGACGCAATCGGTGGCCAGCATCTTCTGCATCTCGGCGAACAGCCGTGCGCGTTCCTTCGGGTTGCCCTCGGCGGCGTGTTTGGCGGCCAGGTCGCGGAACGCCTTGCTGTCGTAGCCCCAGTAGTACGACGTGTTGGTGTACTGCATGTAGTCCAGCGGCTCGGCGTGATTGACGATCGTGAGGTCGAAATTGCCCTTGAAGGTGCCACCAAGCCACTGCGCCCATTCGACGTTCTCGATCTTGGCGATCACGCCGACCTTGGCCAGCATCGCGGCCACCACCTCGCCACCCTTGCGCGCGTATTGCGGCGGCGGCAGGGTCAGGGTCACGTTGAGCGGCGTCTGCACCCCGGCCTCCTTCAGCAGGGCCTTGGCCTTTTCGGGGTCGTACGGGTACATGCCGGTGAGGTCGACATAACCGGCATCGGCGGGCGCGAAGTGGCTGCCGATCGGTTTGGCGAAACCCTCGAGCGCGCCGTCGATGAACGCCTTGCGGTCGATCGCGTACATCAGTGCGCGGCGCACGCGCACGTCGTCGAAAGGCTTCTTCTTGTTGTTGATCGTCATGATGCCCTTGCCGGCGGTCGCACCGACCTCGACGACGAACCGCTTGTCGGCCTGCAGTTGCGCAACCGCCTGCGGCGCATCCAGCCGCGGCACGCCGTCGATGTCGCCAGCCAGCAGCGCCGCCACCCGCGCGGCCGGGTCGCTGATGAAGCGGAACGTCACCTTCTTGATCTTCACCGACTTGGCGTCGCGAAAGCCGTCCCACTTGACCAGCGTGATCAAATTGCCTTTCTTCCAGTCCTCGAACAGGTAGGGGCCGGTGCCGATCGGCTTGGTCGCCGTGGTAGCCGCGCTCTTGGGGTGCAGGATCACCGCCGTGTTCTCGCCCATGCGGAACAGGAAATTGCCGTCGGCATTGTTGAGCGTGAGGATCACCGTGTGCGGGTCGGGCGCGCTGATCGCGCTGATGTTGTCGAACACCGCCTTCTTGGCCTTGTTGGTGCTCTTCTCGTCCTTCGCGCGCTCGAAGCTGAACTTCACCGCCGACGAGTCGAACGGCTCGCCGTCGTGGAACTTGACGCCCTTCTTCAGCTTGAAGGTGTAGCTCTTGCCATCGGGATCCATGCTCCAGCTCTCGGCCAGCAGCGGCGTGACCGAGCCGTCGATATTGACCTTGGTGAGGCCCTCGAGAATGTTGTAGTGCACGACCTCGCCGATCGCCAACGCCGCTGCGGTGGTCGGGTCCAGGCCCGGTGCGGGCTCGAGCCCCATCGCCAGCGTGACGCTGTCTTTCTTCGACTGGGCAAGGGCCAGCGGTGCAGCCAGCGCTGCAGCCGCCACAACGACTACGGCCGTCGCCGCGCGCCGATGCAGGTTCATCGATCTCTCCTGGACTGAAAAGCTGGGAAGGCTGTCGATGGTGCCCTATTTCCAAATGGCGGGCACGGCGTGGCAACCCTATGGAGCCCGACGAGCACGGCGTGCGCCACAGCGCTCGCGCCGCTGCCGAGGCAACGGCGCGCTACCTGCCGACGATCAGGCTGCAAACTGCGCGGCGGCCAGCAGCAGGCGCGTGTACTCGTGCTGCGGGCGGCCGAACACCTCGCGCGTGGCGCCGCGCTCGACCACCACGCCATGCTGCAGTACCAGCACTTCGTCGCACACCAAGTCGACCACCGCGAGATCGTGGCTGATGAAAAGATAGGTCACGCCGTAGCGATCCTGCAGGTCCTGCATCAAGTTGAGCACCTGCGCCTGCACCGACACGTCGAGCGCGCTCACCGGCTCGTCGGCAACGATCAACAGCGGCCGCGTGATCAACGCGCGCGCGATCGCGATGCGCTGGCGCTGCCCGCCCGAGAACTCGTGCGGGTACTTGTCGAGATCGCTCGCGCGCAGGCCGACCGCAGCGAGCACCTCGATCGCGCGCTCGCGCTGCTCGGCACGCGAGGCCCCATGCAGCACGGCCAGCGGCTCGGCCACCGTCTGCGCCACCGTGCGACGCGGATCGAGCGATCCGTACGGATCCTGGAACACCATCTGGAAGCCGCTGCGCGCGCGGCGCAGCGCCGGCGCGTCGAGCGCGCTCAGGTCCCGTCCCTGGAAGCGGATCGCACCGTCGTCGGGCCGCTCGAGCGCCATCACCAGTCGCGCCAGCGTGCTCTTGCCGGAGCCCGATTCGCCCACCACGCCGACGCTGCGGCCGGCGAGCAACGTGAAGCTGACGTCGCTGAGCGCGCGCACCGTCGGCGGCGCACCGAACACGGTTTCGCGCGGCAACCGGTAGTGGCGGCTGACGCGCTCGGCCACCACCAGCGGCGGCGGATTCGCTTCAGCCACCGGCGCCCTCCAGTTCGTGCGTGCGGATGCAGCGCGCGTCGTGCGCCGGCGCCACGATCACCGGCGCCGGCACCGCGCGGCGGCAGGCGTCGATCACGTGCTCGCAGCGATCGGCAAACGGGCACCCTGCCGGCAGGTCGGCCAACTCGGGCACGTAGCCGGCGATGGTGGCCAGCCGCGTGCCGCGCGGCAACCCCAGGCGCGGCCGCGACTTGAACAGCGCGTGCGTGTAGGGATGCGCGAGCCGCGCGAACACGCCATCGGTGGGGCCTGCTTCGGCGACGATGCCGCCGTACATCACCATCAAGCGGCGCACCGCGCGCGCGACGACCACCAGGTTGTGGCTGATCAGCAGCAGCCCCATGCCGCGCTCGCTGACCAGATCGCCGATCAGGTCGAGCACCTCGCGCTGCACGGTGGCGTCGAGCGCGGTGGTCGGCTCGTCGGCGATCAGCAGGTCGGGCCCGCACGCCAGCGCGATCGCGATCACCACGCGTTGCCGCTGGCCACCCGACAGCTGATGCGGATAGGCATCGAGCCGGCGCGCGGCCTGCGGCACGCGCACGCGCTCGAGCAGCTGCAGCGCGCGCTGCCGCGCGTCGGCGGCCGACAGCTTCAGGTGCAGTTGCAGCGGCTCGGCGATCTGGTGACCCACCGTGTGCAGCGGGTTGAGCGCCGTCATCGGCTCCTGGAACACCATGCCGATGCGACGCCCGCGCAGCGTGCACAGCGTCGCCTCGTCGAGGCCGACGAGCTCCTGGCCGTCGAGGCGGATCGACCCCGTGACCTGTGCGCCTTCGGGCAGCAGCCCCATCAGCGCCAGCGCGGTGATCGACTTGCCGCACCCTGACTCGCCGATCAAGCCGACCGTCTCGCCGCGCTGCATCGTGAACGACACGCCGCGCAAGGCCGCGCCTGGGCCGCGCGCGGTCTGCAGCGTGACGCCGAGTTCGTTCACCTGCAGCAGCGCGCTCATCGCGCACCCTCCGCAGCGACCAGAGCACGTGGCGTGGCGACCGGCGTACGCAAGCTCACGCGGCCAACAGATCGAGGTAGGCGCCGGCGATGCGCGGCGCGGCGGCGAGCCCGAGTTCGCGCATCAGGCGCTCGGCGGCAAGCGCAGCGTCGCGCTCGCCTTGGTTGCCGTTCAGCACGACCTCGAGCTCGATGAAGTCGCCCAGGCCCACCACGCGGTCGAGGTGGATGCGCGTGCATCCGGCCATCAGCAGCAGGCGCCGCTTGCGCACGCGGCCGAGCGCCCCCAGTGCGCGCTGCAGTGCCTCGCGCAGCGACGCGGCGTCCGGCACCGGCGAGCGCACGTAGTCCGACAACCGCGCCTGCTCGGCGTCGGCGCGATGGTAGTGGATCAGCTCGGCGCTGCCGTCGCCGAACTCGCGCAGCTTCAGGCGGCCGCTGGGCACGCAAAAGAAGGTGTCGTCCTGCAGCAGCGTCTGCGCATCGCCGTCGGCCAAGGCGCGCGCGCGCGGCAGCAGCACGTCGACGCTGTCGATGCGCGCTTTGATCTCCACGTTGCGCGCCATTTCAGGCCTCGCACGGCCGCCCGCGGAGACCCGATCCCGGGTTGGGGGACCCGGCCGTGGGCTTGCAGGGGAGCGGCATCATTCCTGCGCCGCGATCTGCCGCAGCGCCTGTTCGAACACCTCGGGCGGCTGGCCGCCCTGGATCAGGTGACGGTCGTTGATGACGATCGACGGCACCGAGTGGATGCCCGCTTGTTGCCACATCGCCTCGGCGGCACGCACCTCGTCGGCGTAACGACCCCTGGTGAGCACGTCGCGCGCGGCGTCGACATCGAGCCCGACCGCGCCCGCCAGCTCGAGCAGCACGTCGTGCGCGCCGGGGTTGCGGCCGTCGCCGTGATAGGCCTTCAGCAGCGCATGCTTCAGCTCGCGCTGCTTGCCCTGCAGCCCGGCCCAGTGCAGCAGCCGGTGCGCGTCGAACGTGTTCCACACGCGCTCGCGACGGCCGAAGGCGAACCCGACCTCGGCGCCACGGGCGCGGATCGCGGCCTGGTTGCGAGCGATCTGCTCGGGGCCGATGCCGTACTTGCCAGCCAGGTACTGCACGGTGTCGGCGCCCTCAGCGGGCATCGTCGGGTTCAGCTCGAACGGCTGGAAGTGCAAGTCGGCCTGCACGTCGGCGCCGACGCGCTGCAGCGCGCACTCCAGTGAATTCAGCCCCACCGCACACCACGGGCACGCGACGTCGGAAACGAAATCGATCTTCAGAGTCTTCATGGATTCGCCTGGGTAGTTCTAACGCTTGCGCGCCAGCTTCGGATCGAGCAGGTCGCGCAGGCCGTCGCCCATCAGATTGAGGCCGAGCACCGCCAGCACAATGGCCATGCCGGGGTAGACGGCGAGCATCGGCGCCTGGAACATCTGCGTCTGCGCCTCGTTGAGCATCCGGCCCCAGCTCGGCATCGGCGGCTGGGTGCCGAGCCCGAGGTAGCTCAGCGCCGCCTCGGCAATGATCGCGGTGGCGAACTGGTTGGTCGCGTGCACGATCAGCGCGCTGGCGATGTTGGGCACCACGTGGTCCCAGGTGATCTGCCAGCGGTTCTTGCCGGCGGCACGCGCGGCCAGCACGTACTCGCGTGCCCAGATCGCATTGGCGGCGGCACGCGTGACGCGCGCGAACACCGGGACGTTGAAGATGCCGATCGCGACGATGCCGGTCGCCAGTCCAGGGCGATAGATGGCGCCGAGCATGATCGCCGACAGCAGCGCCGGGAACGCGAACGTGAAGTCGGACAGCCGCATCACGCCCTCTTCGACCCAGCCACCGCGCGCCGATGCCAGCAGGCCGAGCGCGGTGCCGACCGAAAAGCCGATCAGCACCGCGAACACGCCCACCACGATCGACGCCTGCGCACCCACCAACAGTTGCGAAGCGATGTCACGGCCCAGGCTGTCGGTGCCGAACCAGTGCGCGACGCTCGGGCCCTGCAGCTTGTGGGGGATGTCGATCTCGGCCGGCGGGTATGGCGACCACACCAGCGACAGCGCCGCGGCCAGCAGCAGCAACAGCGTCAGCAGCGCGCCGATCGCGAAGCTGCGATGGCGCAGCGCGCGCGCCGCAAAGTGGCTCTGGGGCGCGGCCCCGACCATCACGGCGCTCATCTCCCCTTGCCCCAGTTCATGCGTCGCTCGGCTTGAGCCGCGGGTCGATGACCGCGTACAGCACGTCGACCACGAAGTTGACCGCCACCACCATCGCCACCAGCAGCAGCACGACGTCGCGCACGACCACGAGGTCGCGGTTGGCGATCGCCTGGAACACCAGCCGCCCGATGCCCGGCAGCACGAACACGTTCTCGACCACCACCGTGCCACTGATCAGGAACGCGAACTGCAAGCCGAGGATGGTCAGCACCGGGATCATCGCGTTGCGCAGCACGTGCTGCCACAGCACCGCGCGCCGGCTCAGCCCTTTGGCGCGCGCGGTGCGCACATAGTCCTCGCGCAGCGTCTCGAGCACCGATGAGCGCGTCCAGCGCGCCAGCACCGCCGCCTGCACGACGGCCAGCGCGACCGCGGGCAGCAGCAGCGCGATCAGGCCGTCCCACAGGCCGCCGCCCGCCGCTTCGCTCCAGCCCGGGAAGCCACCCGCGCTGACCCAGTGCAGCTTCACCGCGAACAGGAGGATCAGCAGGATCGCGAACCAGAAGCTCGGCAGCGCGATGCCGAGCTGGCTCAGCGCCATCACGCCGACATCACCGGGCTTGTTCTGGCGTGCGGCGGCGTAGATGCCGGCGCTGATGCCGATCAGCACGGTGAACACCATCGCCATCACCGCCAGCGGCAACGTCACCTGCAATCGCTCGGCGATCAGCGTCGCGGTCGGGGTATCGTACGAATGGCTGAGGGCGGTGCGGCCGCGCAGCAGCCCGCCGACCCAGTCGGTGTAGCGCACCAGCGCCGGCCGGTCGAGGCCGAGCTTCTTCTCCAGCGCCGCGATCGACTCCGGCGTCGCGGTGTCGCCGAGGATCACCTGCGCGACGTTGCCCGGCAGCAGATCCAGCACCGAGAACACCAGCACCGACGCCACCAGCAGCGTGGCGACGAAGGTCGCAAAGCGCTTGAGCAGGAACACGCTCATCGCGGCACCCGGCGCAGCGCGCGCGACGCCGGGCCGCGACGCGCCCACGCCGAACGCCCGAGGCGGCTCATGCCGGCAGCGACCTGCGGCGCAGGCACGACACCTCTCGCAGTGCGCGACACCGGGGACGATGCATGCGGACTATCATGCCCCAAAGCCACCCAGGGTCCGTCGGCAAAGGGCAAAACGCACGGAGCAGACAACATGGATGCGATCGATTTCGACACCCGCGCGGTCTTCATCGGCGGACGCTGGCAGAGTGCCTCGTTCGGCCACACGCTGTCGCTGATCAACCCGTCCGACGGCAGCGAGCTGACGCAGATCGCTCGCGGCGGCCCGGCCGAGATCGATGCCGCGGTCCACGGGGCGCAGGCCGCGCTCGGCGGCGAGTGGGGACAGATGAGCGCGGCCGAGCGCGGCCGCATCCTGCTGCGCATGAGCCAGCGGGTGTCGGAACTGGCCGACGTGCTCGCGCGCA
Source organism: Burkholderiaceae bacterium (assembly GCA_035764445.1). Classification (GTDB taxonomy): domain Bacteria; phylum Pseudomonadota; class Gammaproteobacteria; order Burkholderiales; family Burkholderiaceae_C; genus JAEUPI01. The sequence continues at coordinate 43,676 of DASTZF010000248.1, read as the reverse complement.
TGGAGGCGCTGGATGTCGGCAAGCCGGTCAAGCAGGGCCTGGCGGATGCCAACTCGCTGGCGCGCTACCTCGAGTTCTATGGCGGCGCGGCCGACAAGGTGATGGGCGAGACGATCCCGTTCACCACCGGCTACACCGCGTTGACCGTGCGCGAGCCGCACGGCATCACCGGCCACATCGTGCCGTGGAACTACCCGATGCAGATCATCGGCCGCTCGGTCGGGGCGGCGCTGGCGATGGGCAACGCCTGCGTGCTGAAACCGGCCGAGGAGGCGTGTCTCACCGCGCTGGCGTTCGCGCGCATCGCGCACGACTGCGGCCTGCCGGCCGGCGCGCTCAACGTCGTGCCGGGTCTCGGCGAGGAGGCCGGCGCCGCGCTGGCGCGCCACCACGGCGTGGCGCACCTGTCGTTCACCGGCTCGGTGGCGGTGGGCCAGCAGGTGCAGGCGGCGGCGTCGAAGAACACGGTGCCGGTGACGCTCGAACTCGGGGGCAAGAGCCCGCAGCTCGTGTTTGCCGACGCCGACCTCGATGCGGCGCTGCCGTTCCTCGTCAACGCCGGCGTGCAGAACGCCGGCCAGACGTGCTCGGCGGCGTCGCGCATCCTGGTGGAGGCCAGCATCTTCGACGACGTGGTCGCGCGCATGGCCGAGCGCTACAAGAAGCTGGTCGTCGGCCCGGCGATCGCCGACCCCGATGTCGGCCCGCTGATCTCGGCCCGCCAGAAAGAGCTGGTGCAGAGCTACCTCGCGCTGGCGCGCGACAGCGGGCTGCGCGTGGCGGCGCAGGCGTCGTTGAGTGGCGACCTGCCGCGCAACGGTTGCTACGTGGCGCCGACCTTGCTGGCGCCGGTGAGCAACGACCACCGGCTGGCGCAGGAGGAGATCTTCGGCCCGGTGCAGGTGGTGATCGCGTTCGACGACGAGGCCGACGCCGTCGCGCAGGCCAACGGCACGCCGTTCGGGCTGGTGGCCGGCGTCTGGACGCGCGACGGCAGCCGCGCGCTGCGCGTGGCGCGGCGTCTGAAGTGCGGCCAGGTGTTCGTCAACAACTACGGCGCCGGCGGCGGTGTCGAGTTGCCGTTCGGCGGCGTCAAGAGCTCAGGCCACGGCCGCGAGAAAGGCTTCGAGGCGCTGTACGGCTTCTCGACGCTGAAGACGATCGCGATCAAGCACGACTGAAAGCGACCTTCAGGTCGCTTCGGCGAAGGCTCACGTCGCAGCGCGACGTGAATGCGCGCAAGCGCCGGCCGAAGCCAAGGCGCCCACTCACGCTGCAGCGCGCCGCACGCTCTCGGCCAGCTCGAGCACGGGCTCCGGCGCCACGTCGCGCGCGTCGGCGGCCCGTTTGAGCGCGTCGTCGCTCAACAACTTCCGCAACGGTGCGAGGTCACGCGCCGCGCCAACCGGCGCCCAGCCGTTCTCGCGGCGCATCAGAAGGCGCAGCACGTCGGGTCGCGCGTAGTGACCCATCGTGTCGACGATGGCCTTGGTCGCCTTGATCATCCACGCCTCGAGCTCGGCGTAGACGATCGCCTCGCCGTAGGTCGGGCCGGCCAGCGCGATCCCCAGCGGCGCGATCACCTCGCTGCCGCCGTTGGCGTAGCCGATGTTCATCTTGCCCTTGTGGGGAAACTGGGGCGCGACGTCGTCGTCGCTCAGCGTCGCGCACGCCGACACGACGAATGCGCCCGCCTCGAACGCGTGAGCGCGCACTTCGAAGTGGCCCCAGAAGCAACCCGCCTTCTCGGGCTCCTCGAGCTGAGGGCCGGTGTGCAGCTCGAAGGCACCGGGAAACACCGCGACGTGGATGTCTTCGCCCTGCGCGATCATCGCCGCGCGCACCAGCGTCATCAGGTGCTCGCCGCAGATCAGCGCGCCGATGCGTCCGATGTCGGTGTCGAACACCACCAGGTCGTCGGCGTCGCCGTGGCCCCAGAACATGCGCTCGGTGAGGGTCGGCATCAGCTTGCGGTGGCGCCCCAGCACGCTGCCATCGGGGGCGAAGAAGATCAGGCTGTTGTAGACCGTGCTGACCGCGGGTCGCGGGTCCATCTCGTTGCAGCCGAGCACGACGTAGACGCCGGCCTTGCGGGCGGCGTGCGCGATGCGATCAGCCTGCTCCGACGGCACCACCAGAGCGTTGTCGCGAAACGCGATGCGGCCGCCCGCCCATTGCGGCAGCGTGGAATCCCAGCCTTCGGTCCAGTACGGATAACCGGCCAGCCAGGCCTCGGGAAAGACCACCAGCTGCGCGCCACCGCGGCCGGCCTCGCCGATGATCGCCTCGGCGCGCTCGACGCAAGCGTCCACGTTCATGAACGCCGGCGACTTCTGGGCGATCGCCACCTTGACCTTGTCGCGGCCACCGAGCAGGGGCTTTGCGGGTTTCGTCGGCATGACGGCTCCTTCCAATGGCAGTAGAGTGAACGCGGCGTTCGCCAAACCGCGGCGCAGCCGATGCTAGGCGTGCGTGCGTGTGCAGCGTGTGCACGGCGTGCCAACGCGCTGTGCCGGGAGCGTCAAGGAGCAGGCATGCAGCTGCAGTTCGACACCGCGCGCGTCAGCCCGGGCGAGCGCGCCGGCTTCTGGCGCGAGGTGGTCTGCTCGGTCTACGTGCCGATGAATGCCGAGCCGCTGGTGCGGCAGGCATTCCACGCCCGGATGGAGGTGCGGGCGGCGAGCGGCCGCGTGTACTCCGCCGTCGACGCCGGGCCGCAGCGCGTCAGCCGCGACACGCCGCAGATCGCGCGCGACGCGCAGCGCGACATCTACACCTTCATGGTGCAGCGCTCGGGCACCTGCGGCGTCGAACAGGCCGGCGCCCACGCGCTGCTGCAACCGGGCGACATGCTGCTCTTCCACAACTCGCAGCCGTACCGACTGCTGTTCGAGCAGCCGTTCCGGCAGACGGTGATCCAGGCGCCGCGCGATAGCTTCGGTCCGCTGGCGCGCGACCTCGACCGGCGGCTGGCGCAGCGCCTGCTGCCGGCGGGCGGCTTCGGCCGCGTGCTGTACGGCTTCGTGCGCGGGCTCGACGAGGCGCTGCCGGAGGTCGACGACGGCGAGGCCGCGCTGCTGATCGACGAGGTGTTCCACCTGGTGGCGGCGCACAACGCGGCCAGCGTCGCGGCCGACAGCGACAGCATCGACGCGCGACAGGCTTTGCTCGAGCGCGCGCAACGCCATGCGCGGGCGATGCTCGGCGACCCCGACCTGACGCTGGAGGCGATCGCGCGCGCACAGCACGTGTCGGTGCGCACGCTGCAGCGCGCCTTCGCGGGCGGTGGCAGCGGCGTGACGCGCTGGCTGCGCGACGAACGGCTGGCGCGCTGCGCGGCCGCGCTGGCCGACCCGGCCTGGTCGGGGCGCAGCGTCGCTGACATCGCGCTGGCGCACGGCTTTCGCGACGTGCCGGCGTTTTGCCGCAGCTTCAAGGCGCGCTACGGCCAGACGCCGGGAGCCCGCCGCGGCGGCCCGCGCCAATAGGTGCGTTCGCAAGAGATCTGGAACCGCCGCGCGCTGCCCGCTGGCGGGCTAGGGTTTTCCAGACAGTTGCAGATGCACCTAAATCGCGCTACGTTCGTGGCCATGCCAAGGCAACCCGCGGTGCAGTTCGAGCTCGAGCAGCACGTGTTCTTCTGGCTCACGCAGGCGATCGGCAGCCGCGACCGGCGGCTGACCCAGGAACTGCGCGAGTTCGGGCTGCGGGTGCCGGAGTGGCGCGTGCTGGCGTCGCTGTGCGCGCGGCGCCGCTGCTCGATGCGCGAGCTGGCCGACCTGGCGACGATCGACCGCACGACGCTGACGCGCACGGTCGACCGCATGGAGAAGGCCGGCTGGGCGACGCGGCTGAACGACGCGACCGATCTGCGCGTCACGCGGCTGGCGCCCACGGCGAGCGGCGAGCGGCTGTTCGCGCGCATCTGGCCGACCGTCGAACGACTGAACCAGGTGGCGGTCGAAGGGCTACCGGCCGGCGCGGTCGACATGCTGCGCTGGACCCTGGAGCGCATGAAAGCCAATCTGGATCAAGGGCCCGCCGCCCAGCCGCGAGCTGCATGACGAAGGAGATTCCGATGCCTGAGAGCGCCGTCGACCTCTCGACCTGCGTCGAGCCCGACCGGGTGCACAAGCGCGTGTACACCGACCAGCAGATCTTCGACCGCGAGATGGAGCGCATCTTCGAGCGGGTGTGGGTCTATTGCGGCCACGAGTCGCAGATTCCAAACGCCGGCGACTACTTCGCGGTAACGATCGGCCGCCAGCCGATGCTGATGGTGCGCGGCGCGGATCGTGCGATCCACGTGCTGCACAACCGCTGCGCGCACCGTGGCGTGCAGGTGGTGGGCAACCTGCAGGGCAACACCGGCGCCGCGTTCGTCTGCTCGTACCACGCGTGGAGCTATCACCTCGACGGCAAGATCCGCGCGATCCCGTTGGCGCAGGGCTACGACGGCACGCGCATGGACCGCAGCAACCCCGACTGCAACATGAAGAGCGCGGCGCGCGTCGCCAGCTACCGCGGCTTCGTGTTCGCCAGCCTGGTTGCCGACGGGCCGTCGCTGCTGGAGTTCCTTGGCGAAGCGAAGGTCGCATTCGACGACATGTGTGACCGCTCGCCGGTGGGCGAGGTCGAGATCGTGCCGGTGTGCCACCGCGTGATCCAGCAGTCGAACTGGAAGTTCTTCATGGAGAACCAGCTCGACGCGCTGCACCCGTCGGTGACCCACCAGAGCACCGGCATCGCGGCGGGCCGCGTCGAGCGGCGGCTGAAGGAGCAGCAAGGCTCGGTGCCGCTGTACTACCACTACCTGTCAGCGTTCGCGTCGAGCTTCGAGCAGTGGGACAGCGTGCAGACGATCAACTTCCCGCAGGGCCACGGCATCCTCAAGGCCTACATGGGCCTGCGACCGCAGGACAAGGACACGCTCGAGCACGAGGCGATGCTGAAGAAGGCGTACGGCGAGCAGAAGGCCGAGGAGTACCTGTCGCGCAGCATCCACCACGTGCTGGTGTATCCATACCTGTCGGTGCAGTCGCCGCTGCAGCAGCTGCGCTGCCTGCGGCCGATCTCGCCGGACAAGACGCTGTCGGAGATCTGGCACTTCCGGCTCAAGGGCGCCCCCGAAGCGATCTACCGGCGCAGCCTGTGGTACTACAACCTCGTCAATTCGCCGGCCACGATGATCAACGCCGACGATCTGGAGAACTGGACCAAGGGCCAATGGGGCCTGCAGTCCGACGGCGGCGACTGGGTCAGCTTCCACCGCCACCACGGCGACGATCGCATCGAGAACGGCGTCGCGTACTCCAACCACGGCACGTCCGAGGTCGTGATGCGCAACCAGTTCGCGGCGTGGTCGCGCTACATGCAGGGGGCGTGATGAGTGCCGCACGGCCGATCCGAAGGCACTCGCTCCCCCTCGGGGCGATGGCGCGCAGCGCCAAGGGGGCGATATGAGCACTGAAACCAAGGGTTCGTCGCGCGCGATCCCCAGCGCGGGACCCGACATGCGCCACCTGCTCGACCAGGACGTGGTGATCGCCGGCGACGCCGCGCGCGGCCCCACCGGCGCGCAGGCGATCGAGCCGACGCATTCGCCGCGCGTGCCGCACAAGGTGGGCGAGTTGCCCGCCGCACTGCTGGCCGCGGGTGCGGTCGACCTGCAGCGCGAGGTCGAGCAGCTGCTGTACCGCCAGGCCGAACTGCTCGACGCCAAGCAGTGGCAGGCCTGGATGGACCTGTTCAGCGACGACGGCATCTACTGGATGCCGGCACGCGCCGAGCAGACCGAGTGGGAGAGCTCGCCGTCGATCTTCATCGAGGACAAGCCGATGATGGAGATCCGCAAGGGACGCGTCACGCACCCCAACGCGTGGTCGCAGGCGCCGCTGTGGGAGACCAACCACATCGTCAGCCACGTCGCGCTCGAAGAGGCCACCAAAGACCGCGTCATCGTGCGCTCGCGCTTTCACATGATGGAGCTGCGGCGCGATTCGATCCGCCACTTCGGCGGCCGTTACCGGCACACGCTGCGGCGCAGCGCCGACGGCACGCTGAAGATCGCGCTGCAGCGCGTGGACCTGTTCAACGCGCAGGCGCCGTTCGACTACGTGATCCAGATCTGGGTTTGATCCAACAACGAACGAAAGGCAGACGGACCATGACGACCACGCTTCCTGCGGCCACCCGGCTGGCCGCGCTGGCCCTCGCCGCCGCGCTCGCAACGGCCGGCGCACACGCGGCCGACAAGGTGAAGGTCGGCTTTGTCAGCACGCTGTCGGGCCCGTCGTCGGCGCTGGGCGTCGACATCCGTGACGGCTTCTTGCTCGCGGTCAAGCTGAACGGCGGCAAGCTTGGCGGGCTGCCCGCCGAGGTGCTGGTCAGCGACGACCAGTTCAAGCCCGACGTCGCCAAGCAGCTGTTCGAGAAGAACGTCAAGCGCGACCGAGTCGACTTCATGACCGGCGTGGTGTTCTCCAACATCATGCTGGCCGCGCTGCCCGAGGCGCTGGACAACAACACGATCTACATCAGCCCCAACGCGGCGCCGTCGTCGATGGCCGGCAAGGACTGCAACCCGCTGTTTTATGCGGTGAGCTGGCCCAACGACGCCTACCACGAGGCGGCGGGCGCATACGCCAACCAGCGCGAGCTGAAGAGCGTGTACCTGCTGGCGCCCAACTACCAGGCGGGCAAGGATTCGCTGGCCGGCTTCAAGCGCATGTTCAAGGGCCAGGTGATCGGCGAGAACTACACCAAGCTGGGACAGCTCGACTACGCCGCCGAGCTCGCCGAGGTCCGCGCCGCCAAGCCGCAGGCGCTGTACATCTTCCTGCCCGGCGGCATGGGCATCAATTTCATCAAGCAGTTCGTCGGTGCGGGCTTGAGCAAGGACATCCAGCTCGTGCTGCCCGGCTTCTCGGCCGACCAGGACGTGATCAATCCGGTGGGCCCGGCGATGTCGGGGCTGTTCAACACCGCGCACTGGTCGCCGGACTTCGCGAACGCGGCGAACCAGAAGTTCATGGCCGAGTTCGAGAAGGAATACAAGCGCATCCCGACGCTGTACGCGTCGCAGGGCTACGACGCCGCGCAGCTGATCAACGCCGCGGTGCGCGATGTCAAGGGCAAGCTCGACGATCGCGACGGCTTGCGCAAGGCGCTGAAGGCCGCGCGCTTCGACTCGGTGCGTGGGCCATTCAAGTTCAACACCAACCAGTACCCGATCCAGAACTACTACGTGCGCACGGTCGGCTCCGACGGCAAGGGCGGCCTGATCAACAAGTCGTTCAACACACCGATCCTGAAGGACCACGGCGACGCCTACGTCGGCAGCTGCGCGATGAAGTGACGCGCTGAGCCAAGGCCGATCACACGTAGCGCCGCACGCGGATCCGGTAGTCGCGGTAGGCGTCGCCGAACTTGCGCTCGAGGTAACGCTCCTCGCGCAGCACCACGCCGTAGTGCATCACCGCGGCCAGCGGCAGCAAGGCGGCCACGCCCCACCAGGTGTCGGCCGCCAGCGTGATGCCGACGAACAGCGCAGTCAGCGCCAGGTACACCGGATTGCGCGAATGGCGGTACGGCCCTTGGGTGACCAGCACCGTGGTCGGCCGCGCGGGGTCGATCGCCGTGCCTGCCGCCAGCAGCGTGCGGCGACCCGAGATGCCAAGGGCGAGGCTGGATCCACACAGCACGATCGCCGGCCACAGCACGGCGCTGGGCGCGGCAATCGGCAGCGGCCACTGCCAGCGCAGGCCCAGCACCGCACCCAGCGCGATCAGGTACAGCAGCGGCGGCGGCGCGACGACGCCGGGGCTGTCGGCCGCGCTCATTGGGCGTCCTCCGTGCTGCGCACTCCGGAATTGGCGACGACATCACAAGCGCTTCGCGCAGTTGTGAGTCTTCGCCGCAACTTCGTTGTCGCCTTGGGAGCGGCCCGGCGGCTCATGCTGCCACCCGCACACGCTGCACCATCGCCGCGATCGCCGCGGCGACCTGCTGCGGCGCCTCGCGCTGCAGGAAGTGTCCGCAGCCGGTGATCGCGCTGCGCATCGATCGCGCCGACAGGCCGGCCAACCGCTGCTGCAGACCATCCCACATCGATTGCAGGCGAGGACGAAGGCCGTCGGGGACCAGCGGCTGGTTGACGAAGGTGCCTGCGCTCAGCACGTGCAGCGGCAGATCACCGAGCGAGCCGATGGCGCGCGCCTGCGCGCAACTGGCGACCAGGTCGAGGCCCTCTGGCGTCGAGCGCGAATCGCGCCAGCCGCGGGTCCAGAACTCGCGCACTTCGGCCAGCGCGGCAGGCTCGCCGGGTTGCGGCGGCGGGAAGGCAGGACCGAAGACGCCGAACTGGTCCTCGTGCATCGCATCGACGAGCATCAGTCCGGCCACCAGCGAACGGTGGCGGTCTGCGAACAGCCGCATCAGCAAGCCACCGAACGAGTGTCCCACCAGCAGGTAGGGCGGTGGCAGGTCGGCGCCTTGCAGCAGCGTGTGCAGGTCAGCGACCAGGTCGGCCGCGCTGCGCGGCCTGGCGGCGGGATCGCTCGCCCCGCGCCCTGCGCGGTCGTAGCGGCAGACGCGCGCGACGGGTGCGATGGCGCGCTGCACCGCGGCCCACTCGTCACTCTCGGCGCCAAGCCCGGTCTCGAGCACCACCGTGGGCGCGCCGTCGCCGCTCGTGGTCAACACGAGACGGCGGCCGCCGACATCGATGGCGCGGGTCGTTTCATTCGCTGGGTTCAATCGCAACTCCTTGCTCGGCCGGGAGGCCTTCGGTGGCGGCATCGCCGCCGTGGTTCGCCGCCGCGGGCATGCGGCGGCAGCGAGCGACGCTCGCTGAGAATTCATCGGGGTGCAGTCAGCCCGGGGCCGCTTCGATCGCGCTGTAGCCGCTGACGAGCGTGTGCGAACCGAGCGCACGCAGACCCACGGCGTTGAGCAGTGCCTGGTATTCGCTGGCGCGACGTTCGCGGCCACCGAGACAGACGAGCATGTTGAGGTCCGATCGCGCCACCGCGCGATCGTGCGGCGTGGCGGCTGCCCGCTCATTCGCCACGCGCTCGATCACGAACAGGCGTGCTTGCGGGCGGCCCCCCAGCGCGCCGCGACAGCGCTGCAGGATCTGCAGACAGCGCTCGTCATCCCAGTCGTGCAACACGCTCTTCAGCAGGTAGGCATCGGCTCCCTCGGGCAACGCGTCGAAGAAGCTGCCGGACACGAGTTCGCAGCGACCTTCGACGCCTTGCTCGGCCAGCCACGTGGCCGCCGGCCCGATCGCGTGCGGCAGATCGACCAGCACCCCGCGCAAATGCCGATGCGCGCGCAGCAGCGTGGCAATCAATTGCCCGTAGCCGCCGCCGATGTCAACGACCCGCCGAGCAGCGCCGAAGTCGACAGTGGCCGCCAAGGCCTCGGCGATCGGCCGCGTGAGATTGGTCATCGCCCGGTGGAACAGGGCGGCCGCCTCGTCGTCGCTGTCGAGGTGCGCGAAGTCATCGCTGCCGCCGCCGAGCGTGCGCGCGCTGGCCCCACTGCACACGCACTCGGCCAGTCGCCCCTGCGCAGTCCAGATGCGCTGCCCGCATAGCAGCGCCCACGCCGCGAGCGAGTCTAGCTCGTCGTTGCGCAACAGAACGCCGCTGGCGGTCAGCGCGAAGCGCTCGTCTTCCCGCTGTGTCACGAGCCCGAGGCTGACCAGCGCAACGAGTAGGCGCCGCAGCGACGGCTCGTGGCATCGCGCGACGCCGGCCAGTGCAGGGGCATCGAGCGGCGCAGCACTCAGCAGATCGGGCACGCGCAATGCCACGGCGGCAGCGATGACTTGCGTCGTCCAGCTGGCGTGGATGGCGTCGAGCATCTGCTCACGCGTGTCGATGCGCTCCATCATTCGGCCTTGATGCCTGCTGCGCGGATCAACGAGCCCCACCGGGCGTGCTCGTCACGCACCAGCTGGGCAACCACCGCGGGCGGCTCGCCGCCGGGTTCGAGCCCGAGACCGGCGAACCACGCGCGGGCGTCTTCGGTGCCGAGCACGGCCGCGATCTCGCGATAGAGCCGATCGACGATCGGGCCTGGTGTCGCGGCCGGCGCCGCGACGCCGACCCAGCCGACGAACTCGTACCCCGCCACACCGGCTTCGGCCACAGTGGGCACCTCGGGCAGCATCGCCAGCCGGTGCGGACCGGTCACGGCGAGCGCGCGCACCTGCCCGCTGCGCACGAACGGCAGTTGCACGGACAGGCCATCGATGCTCATCGCGATCTGCCCGGCGACCAGAGCGGAGACCGCTTGTGCACCGCCGCGGTAGGGCACGTGCGTGATCTCGATGCCGGCCCTGCGCTTGAAAAGTTCACCGGCCAGATGCGGGGGCGTGCCGATGCCCGGGGAGCCGAAGGTCAACTCCCCAGGTTTGCTCCGAGCCAGGGCGACCAGCTGAGCAATCGAAGTCACCGGCAGCGCGGCATTCACGCACAGCAGAAGCGGGCCGACGCCGATGCGCGTGATCGGCGCGAAGTCATGCAGCGGCTCGTATCCAGGATGGTCGTAGAGGTGCGGGTTGATCGCCATCGTGCCTTGATGGACGATCACCAACGCGTAGCCGTCGGGTGCCGCGCGCGCAGCCAACGCGGTGCCGATGTTGCCGCCAGCCCCCGGAGCGTTGTCGACGTAGACGGTCTGGCCCAGGCGTGGCGCCAGATGCTCGGCCAGCCAGCGCGCTCGGATGTCGATCACACCGCCGGCACCGCCCGGCACGATCAGCCGGATCGGCTTGATCGGCCAGGGAGCGGACTGCGCGTGCGACGGCGAATGCCCTTGCGACAACGCGATCAGCGCTGTCGCAACGACCGCGAAGATGCACGAGGCGGGATAGGCGATTCTCATGGCGCGTCGAAGAGCAGCCCGTGCGGACGATCGCTCGTTATTGAGTGGCGATGGCCGTGCGGCGGGTCATCCAGAGGTTGCACAACAGATTGGCCGCGAACAGCACCAGGCCCACGAACGTGATCGCACCGCCGACGCGCACCCACGTCTCGGCCCGCTCGACGCCCGACCGCAACAGGAACAGGCTGGCCATGAACAGCGGCAAGCCGGTGTTGTGCAGCCAGAAGTGCCAGCGCGCGAGCCGCGTGACACCGGCCTGCGGGCGCATGTGATAGATGAGCGCGAACAACGCGAGCGACGCCCAGCCGAGCAGGTTGACGTGCGCGTGAATCGGGGCGTACTCGAAGCGATGCGTGATGCCCATCGCGACACCCATCGCGACGCCGAGCATCAGGTACACGACCGCAAATCCCAAGCAACGAGCCACCATGCGGCACTCCCGGCTCCTTCGGCAGCGCGACTGCGCAGCAGCGAAAGGTGTGACGGCAACTCTAGTGAGCGCGGCCTCGTCGCGGAATGGTCCTGCGGGCGCAACCGGCGACAACCATGGGTTGATGCCGGCCGCCTGACGTGGCGGACAATGCGGCGCCACCGAGTCGCCGGCACGGTGGCGGAAGGACGCACGATGGACAAGTTGCGCTCGCTGCAGTACTTCGTGGCCGCCGCCGAGGAGAAGAGCCTCGCCGGCGCCGCGCGCCGCTTCGGCGTCAGCACGCAGGCGGTGGCCAAGTTGGTCAGCGCGCTCGAGCGCGATCTCGGCGTGCGGCTGTTCGACCGCGCGTCGCACGGCCTGAACCTGACGGCCAGCGGCGCAGCCTATCGCGAATCGTGCCTTCCTGCGCTGTCGCAGTTGCAGCTCGCCGACGAACTGGTGCGCGCCACGCCGGCGCAAGGCGCCGTCGTGGTCGGCGTGCAGCACGTGATCGCGCGCGAGGTGCTGACGCCGGCGCTGCCGCACTTTCACGCGCGGCACCCACAGATCCAGGTCGACGTGCGCGACTTCAACCGCTTCAGCGAGGAGCAGACCAGCGGCATCGATGTGTTCCTTGCGCTCGGCTGGCCGCGCGCCAGCGACCTCGTGCTGCGGCAGATCGCGACCTCACGCACCATCGTCGTCGCATCGCCGGCGTACTGGGCGCGCCACGGCATGCCGCGCCACCCGAGCGAGTTGGCACACCACACCTGCCTGCCGATCCGCAGTGTCGACGGCACGGTGATGGACCTGTGGACGTTCGCCCGCGGCGACGAGCGCGTGTCCGTGCAGGCTCGCGGCTGGCTCACCACCAGCAATGCACACCGCGACATGGTGATCGAACTCGCGCGCGCCGGCGAGGGGGTGGCCTACATCCTGGACTGGACGAACGGCGACGACCTCGCGGCGGGAACCTTGGTGCAGGCGCTGGCCGATTGGGAGTCACCCGAGGCGCCGCCGGTCAATCTGCTCTACCGGCCGAGCGTACGTCGCGTTGCGCGCGTGCGGCTGTTCATCGAGTACGTGATCGACACCTTCCAGCAACTGGAAGCAGCGCGGGGTCGCGCCACTCCGCCGGCGCAGCGCCCGGCCTGGCTCAAGCGCTTTTACGGTCGGGCGTCTGCGAGCATGCGCTAGCGCCCGTGGCATGCTGCGCGCCGAATGGCGACAGTCGAACCCTAGACAATGCCGGGCCTCCTCATCGTCGAGCAACTGCTCAACGGGCTGCAGTTCGGCCTGATGCTGTTCCTGCTCGCCGCTGGGCTCACGCTGGTGTTCGGCGTGATGGACATGATCAACCTGGCGCACGGCTCGCTGTACATGGTCGGCGCTTTCGTCGCCGCGTGGCTGGTCGCGCTGACCGGCTCGTTCGTGTTCGGCGTGTTCGGTGCGATCGCGCTGACCGCCGTCTTCGGCATGCTGCTCGAGACCACGCTGCTGCGCACGCTGTATGCGCGCGACCACCTGACGCAGGTGCTGGCGACGTTCGCGCTGATCCTGATCCTGAACGACGGCGTCAAGATGGTGTTCGGCACCGACCTGCCGCTGTCGGCGCCCGATGCGCTGGCCGGGCCGGTCGAGCTGCTTCCGGGGCTGAGCTATCCGGCGTACCGCCTGCTGATCCTTGCGGTTGGCTTCGTGCTGGCCGCGCTGATGTACGTGCTGGTGTCGAGGACACGCCTCGGCGCACTGGTGCGCGCGGGCGCCGCCAACCGCGTGATGACCGAGGCGATGGGCATCGACGTCAAGCGGCTGTTCACGATCGTGTTCGGCATCGGCGCTGGCCTGTGCGCGGTGGCCGGCGCACTGCTTGGGCCGCTGCTGGCGGTGCAGGTCGGCATGGGCGAGAACATCCTGATCCTCGCCTTCGTGGTGATCGTGATCGGCGGCATCGGCTCGATCCGCGGCGCGCTGATCGGCTCGATCCTGGTTGGCTGCGTCGACACGCTCGGCCGCACGCTGCTGCAGCACGTGTTCCGCGAGTTCCTGCCGCCCCAATGGGCCAGCGCCGCCGGGCCGGCGATCGCGTCGATCGCGGTCTACGTGTTCATGGCGGTGGTGCTCGCGGTCAAGCCGCAGGGCTTGTTCCCAGCTCGGGCATGACGCGGTGATCGACACCGCATCGCCACCCCCGCGCTGGCGCCGGCGCGCTGCGCTGACAGTGGTGGCCGTGCTCGCGCTCGCACTGCCTTGGATCGCACAGGTGCTCGGGGCGTCGTTCTACGTCAGCATGGCCGGCCGTGTGCTGGTCTACGCGATCGCGGCCACCAGCCTGAACCTCGTGCTCGGCTACGGCGGCATGGTGTCGTTCGGCCACGCGGCGTTCGTCGGCCTCGGCGCCTACGTGACCGGCGTGATGATCAGCGAAGGCGTGCTCAATGGTGCCGCGCATCTGCTGGCCACGCTGCTGCTGTCCGGTGCCGCCGCGGCGCTGATCGGCGCGATCTCGCTGCGCACGCGAGGCGTCTACTTCATCATGATCACGCTGGCGTTCGCGCAGATGCTGTTCTACCTGGCCAACTCGATCAAGGGCTACGGCGGCGACGAAGGGCTCAACATCCGCGCGCGCTCGGCGATCGGCTTCGGGCTCGACCTGAAGAACCCCACGACCTTCTACTACGTCGCGCTCGCCGTGCTCGCGGCCTGCCTGTGGGCGCTGGCGCGCTTCGTGCCGTCACGGCTCGGGCGCGCGGTGCTGGCGATCCGCGACGACGAGCAGCGGGCCGAGGCGCTCGGCTTCGCAACCTTCCAGCTGCGCTGGTTGGTGTTCGTCGTCGCCGGCATGGTGGCCGGCATCGCCGGCGCGCTGTCGGTGAATCAACAGGGCTACGTCAGCCCCAACGTGCTGCACTGGACGCAGTCGGGCACCTTCATGGTGATGGTGATCCTCGGCGGCGTGGCCACGCTGTGGGGCGGCGTGATCGGCGCCGCGGCGCTGCTGCTGCTGCAAGAGGTGCTGTCCGCTTACACGCCGCATTGGGAGTTCTGGACCGGCTGGGTGCTGCTCGCGGTCGTGCTGTTCGCGCGCCGCGGCTTGGCCGGCATCGTGGACGCCAGGCTCGGCAAACGATGAGCGAAGCGATGGGCACGCCGCTGCTGGAGGTGCACCGGTTGCGCAAGCGCTTCGGCGGCGTGGTCGCCACCGATGGCGTCGATCTGCAGGTGGCCACCGGTGAGGTGCATGCGCTGATCGGCCCCAATGGGGCCGGCAAGACGACGCTGGTGGCCCAGCTCGCCGGTCAATTGCAGCCCGACGGCGGCCGCATCGTGTTCGACGGTGCCGACATCACCGCGTGGACCGCGCACCAGCGCGCGCGCCACGGGCTCGCACGCTCGTTCCAGATCACGCGGCTGTTCAAGAGCTTCAGCGTGCTCGAGCACATCGCTTTGGCACTGCAGGCGACCACCGGCGCGAGCTTCGGCGCCTGGTGGCCGGTGTCGCGCGAGTGTGCCTTGTGGGAGCGCGCGCGCGCCCAGTTGTCGCTGTTCGGCCTGGCCGACCGCGCCGACGCGCTGATCGACACGCTGTCGCACGGCCAGCGGCGCGCGCTCGAGGTCGGCATGGCGGTGGCCGCATCGCCGCGGCTGGTGCTGCTCGACGAGCCGATGGCCGGCATGGGCCCCGACGAGTCGGCGCGCATGGAAGCGCTGATCGCACGGCTGGCGCAGCAGACCACGGTGCTGCTGATCGAGCACGACGTCGACGCCGTGTTTCGCCTCGCGCACCGCGTGTCGGTGCTGGTCAGCGGCCGCATCATCGCCAGCGCCGCGCCCGACGACGTGCGGCGCGACGCGCAGGTGATCGGCGCCTACCTGGGGCAGGAATGAGCGGGCCCGACGACTGTCTGCTCGACGCGCGCGGTGTGAGCGCGGCCTATGGCAGCGCGCAGGTGCTGCACGGCGTGGACCTGCAGGTGCGCCGCGGCGAGGTGGTGGCGCTGCTCGGGCGCAACGGCATGGGCAAGACGACCTTCGTGCGCACGGTGATGGGCATCGTGGCGCCGACCGCGGGCGAGCTGCGCTTCGACGGCGAGTCGATCTTCGCGTGGCCGTCGCACCGCATCGCGCGGCGCGGCGTCGCGCTGGTGCCCGAGGGTCGCCAGGTGTTCGCCAACCTGAGCGTGGGTGAACACCTGAGCGCCTTCACGCGCAGCGACGCGCGCGGCGCCAGACCGTGGCACGCGCAGCGGGTGCTCGAGCTGTTTCCGCGGCTCGCCGAACGGCGCGATCAGTGGGCGCAGCACCTGTCTGGCGGCGAGCAGCAGATGCTGGCGATCGGCCGCGCGCTGGTCACCAATCCGCGCTTGCTGATCCTCGACGAGGCCACCGAAGGGCTGGCGCCGCTGGTGCGCGAGGAGATCTGGCGCGCGCTGGCACAGCTGCGCGACGCGGGCCAGGCGATCCTGGTGATCGACAAGTACCTTCAGCGGCTGATGAGCCTGGCCGACCGCCACGTCATCCTCGAGAAGGGCCGCGTCGCCTGGAGCGGCAGCTCGCATCAGCTGGCCGCGGATCCCGGGGTCTGGCACCGCTACCTCGGCGTGTAGGTTCGCGCTGCCCCCAAGAAAAAGAGCCGCTCGATCGAGCGGCTCGACGCGGTGCATGCGCGCGTCAATGATCGAATCGCTGCTCGTGCTGGTCGGCGGCGGCACGCAGGTCGTTGGCGAAGCGCGGGTCGAGGTCCATCAGCTCGTTCGCGTGATCGCGCAGCAGGTTGGCCTCGTGCTGCGCCGACAGCTTGGCCGAGAGGCGATCGCCGAGCCAGCGCCACAGCGAGAACGCGCTCGGCGCGGTGGTCGGCTCCGACAGCAATGGCATCGCGCGCGAGTCGAACGCCTGGGTCACGGTGTTCATGGTGCTTCCTCCTCCCTGGTATCGAAGCGCTGGCCCAAGACTAGACGGGACGCTGCTCCGGCGACGAGAACGATTGCGCACTCGCACCCGTCGTTTCCCGCGGCTGGTCAATCGGTCACGCCGGGGCGGGGCCATCCCCCGCGTTCGCAGGGTCGCCCCCGAAGCCGCGTCAGCGCGTCTTGACCGTGGATTCGTGCCGGTCGGCCGCGGCGAACAGATCGGCCGCAAAGCTGGGGTCGATGTCCATGTGGTGACGCGCCAGCGCGCGCACCGCCGCCGCCTCGTGCGCCATCGCATCGGCGGGCGACAGCTCGCGCGACTTGCGGGTCAGCCAACGCCCCAGCGCCGCCGCGGCGCGGGCCGCCCACAGCGCACCGCGCGGCGCTTGGACCTTGGCGATGCCGGTGACCGTGATCGTGCTCATTGCAGAACTCCCTTCGACAGCCGCCCTTGCGGCCCTGGAGGGGAGATTGGGGTTAATACCTAACTCACACTACTGAAGATTGGTCATTCAGGATATAAACAGCACGAATGTCGAAACGGGCGCCGCACGTCAACTTCCGCACGCTCGACCTCAACCTGCTGCGCGTCTTCGACGCCTTGATGGCCGAGGGCAGCCTGACGCGCACGAGCGTGGTGCTGGCGATGACGCAACCGGCAGCCAGCCATGCGCTGAAGCGGCTGCACGAGGCGCTCGGCGAGACGCTGTTCACGCGCACCGCCAGCGGCATGCGGCCGACGCCGCGCGCGCAGGCGCTGTGGCCGCAAGTGCGCACCGCACTGGCGTCACTGCAGCACGCGTTGGCACCCGGCAGCTTCGACCCGCGCACCGATGCGGTGAGCTTTCGGGTTGCGATGGCCGACGCCACGGCCGCGCTGTTGGCACCGCCGCTGGCGCGGGCGATCGAGTCGGCGCGCGCAGTGGCCAGCCTGCACGTGTTGCCGTTGATCACCCGCCACCCGAGTGCGCTGCTCGAGCAGGGCAGCGCCGACCTGGCGGTGGGACACTTTCCCGATCTGATCGCCACGCTGCTGACGTCGGAACCCGACACCGCGCTGCGCCACGCCAGGCTGTACGACACGCGCTACGTCTGCGTGATGCGGCGCGATCATCCGCTGGCGCGCAAGAAGCTGACGCTCGATGCGTTCTGCGCCACGCAACACCTGCAGGTGAGCTTCTCGGGTCGCGCGCAGGGGTTGATCGACCGCGCGCTGGCGGCTCTCGGCAGGCGCCGACGCGTCGTGCTGACGGTGAACCAGTTCTTCACCGCCGGACGCGTGGTCACGCAGTCCGACCTGCTGACGGTGCTGCCGCTGTCGTTCCTCGAGGCCACCGGCCGCCGCGGCACGCTGGTGACGCGCGAGCTGCCGTTCGACCCCGGTGCCGTGCACGTCGAGATGGTGTGGCACCTGCGGCGCGACAACGATCCCGCGCACCGCTGGCTGCGCGAGGTGCTGCACGGCGCGGCGCGCACGCAGCGCGAGCGTGCGTGAGCGGCGTCAGCCCGCCAGCACGGCAGCGAAGGCCCGCGCGGTGCGCTCGACGTTGCCGCGGTTGAGGCCCGCGACGCACATACGCCCGGAGCGGATCAGGTAGACCGCGTGCTCCTCGCGCAGGCGGTCTACCTGCGCTGCGGAGAGGCCGGTGTAGCTGAACATGCCGCGCTGCGTCAGCAGGTAGCCGAAGTCGCGCCCCGGCACGCGTGCGTTCAGCACCTCGTGCAACGCCTTGCGCATCGCGCGGATGCGGTCGCGCATCTGTGCGACCTCGCCTTCCCATTGCGCGCGCAGCTGCGGGTCGCCGAGCACCAGCGCCATCAGGCCGGCGGCGTGGATCGCCGGGCTCGAGTAGATGCGCCGCACCGTGAGCTTGAGCTGCCCGAGCACCAGCTCGGCCTCGCGCGCGCTCGGGCACACCACCGACAGCGCGCCGCAGCGCTCGCCGTACACGCTCATGCTCTTGGAGAATGAATTGGCGACCACGAACGCGGCGCCCGAGCTGGCCAGCGCGCGCACCGCGTAGGCGTCTTCGTCGAGGCCGTCGCCGTAGCCCTGGTACGCGAGGTCGAGGTAGGCGCTCAGCTCGCGACGCTTCAGCACTGGGATCAGGCGGTCCCACTGCGCATGCGTGAGGTCGACCCCGGTCGGGTTGTGGCAGCAGGCGTGCAGCAGCACGATGCTGCGTGCCGGCAGCTGCTCGATCGCCGCCAGCATCTCGTCGAAGCGCACGCCGCCGCTGGCGGTGTCGTAGTACGGGTAGGTCTTCACCGTGAAGCCGCTGCCCTCGAACATCGAGCGGTGGTTGTCCCAGCTGGGGTCGCTGATCCAGACGCCGCTGCCCGGGAACCAGCGCTTCAGGAAGTCGGCGCCGACCTTCAACCCGCCGCTGGAGCCGACCGACTGGATCGTCGCCACGCGACCCGACGTGAGCGCCTCGTGCTGCGGCCCGAACAGCAGGTCCTGCACAGCGCGCCGCGCATCGGCCGCGCCTTCCATCGGCAGGTACGGCTTGGCGCCGCCCTGCGCGAGCAGCCGCGACTCGGCGGTGCGCACGGTGTCGAGCACGGGGATGCGGCCTTCGTCGTCGAAGTAGATGCCGATCGACAGGTTGACCTTGTGCGGCCGGGGGTCGGCGTTGAAGGCATCGACCAACGCGAAGATCGGATCGCCCGCATAGGGCTCGACATGCTCGAACACAACCAACTCCTGCAGTGGACGGCGTGATTATCGGTGGCGTCGCACGCGGACGCTCGTCACTGCCACTGCAGCCAGCGACCGTGCGGGTGCGAGCGTGCGAGCAGCGTCAGCGCGGGCGCACCGGCGCCCGGAGACGTCAGCCACCACTGAGAGCCGTTGGCCAGCGCGCGGTCGTCGACGATGGCGTCGCCCAGCGGCGGCGCCGACGGCGCCTCGCCGATCCGGATGTGAACACCCTCGGCGCTCAGCCAGTACACGCCGCGCCGCTGCACCAGTTCGCGCATGGCCGCGATGTGCGCCGCGCGCGCTGCCGGCTCGAGATAGTGCAGCACCCAGCTGTTGAGGACGACCGGCAGTGCGTCGCCGGGCAGCGTGTCGAGCCACGGCGCGATCGACGCCGTGCAGTCGGAGCAGCAGCGCAGGCCGAAGCGCTCGCGCTGCGCGATCGCGAGCGCCAGCTGCAGGCGCATGGCGCGCTCGCGGTCGTACGGCCACACGCAGGCGCGCAGCCAGCGCACCTGTGCCGCATCGGCCACGTCGACCGGTGCCGGGTCGATGCCGGTGCGCGTCACCAGTTGCGGCGCCGTGCACTCGCAGTCGCGCAACCCAAGCGTGCGCACGCCGACCGGGTGGCACGAGATCGTCGGCACGTCGGGTGCCGCCAACGCACCGAGCGTGAACGCGCCATAGTCGTAGCGATAGCGATCGACGGCCAGGTTCAAGCCGGCGCTGCAGCCGAAGTCGAGCAGCGCCAGCCGTCGTTGCCCGCCGCGCGCCGCCAGGGCGCACAGCGCGGGCCACAGCACGGCACAGCGACCGATCTCGTTGGTCTGCGTGTGGCGCGACTCGACCAGCGCGGCAAGTTCACCGGCCTGCACGGCCATGAAGTCGTCGAACGCCGCGGCCAGAGGCGCGTCGGGCGCGCGATTGCCGCCGATGCTCGGAAAGTAGGCCGCGAAGGCGTGTCCGGTGCCGGCCAGCACGCGATCGTGCAGGGCCGCCAGCAGCACGTTGGGCACGCGCTGGGTCACGGGGGCTCGCTGCAGCAGCACCAGCGCAGCGGGTCGTGCGGCGATCAGCCGGCACAGCGCCACGTACAGCGGATCGTCGCGGCACTCGTGGTCGGCGAATTGCGTGAACCGGCGCGCGAGCGCGGCCGCGTCGGTCACCGGCGCACCCTTCGCGCTGCGCGCGCTCGCGCCGCGCCGGCGTGAGCCCCTTCGGGTGCGGCGCTCACGCCGCCAGCGCCGCCTCGATGTCCTTGGTCAGCTTGGCCGGCTCGTCCTGCGGCGCGTAGCGCTTGATCGTCTTGCCATCGCGACCGACCAGGAACTTGGTGAAGTTCCACTTGATCGCCTGGCTGCCGAGCAGGCCCGGTGCCTCTTGCGTCAGCCAGCGGTACAGCGGATGTGCCCCGGCGCCGTTGACGTCGATCTTGGCCATCATCGGAAACGACACGCCGTAGTTGAGCTGGCAGAACGACGCGATCTCGCCGTCGCTGCCCGGGTCCTGCGCGCCGAACTGGTTGCTCGGAAACCCGAGCACGACCAGCCCCTGGTCCTGATAGGCCTGCCACAGCGCCTGCAAGCCGTCGAACTGCGGCGTGAAGCCGCACTGGCTGGCGGTGTTGACGATCAGCAGCACCTTGCCCTTGTAGCGGCCCAGCTTCACCCGTTTGCCGTCGATGGTCTGCGCCTCGAAGCCCCAGACGTCCGTGTACTCCATGCTTTCTCCGCTCGCAGCGCGTGGTGGCGTGATGTTATCCCGCAGCCCGGGCGCTGCACTCGTTGACGGGCGCCGCGTCGCGGCGGACCATCGGCTTTTGCGGCCGGCCGGCTGCATCAGCCTCCCGCTCGCATCCCGCCCATGTCGTCGCCTCACAGTGTGTGCCTGCTCGGTTTCAGTGACTTCGAGCGGCGCGCGCTGGCGCTGCAGTTTCGCCTTGCGGCCGGTCGCACGCCGGGCTATGCGCTGGTCGCCACCATCGACGAAGCGCGCTTCCTGGTGGTCGATGGCGACGCCAGGTCGGCGGTGCAGCGCGCCCTCGAGGCCGGGCGCCTGGCGCACTGCGTCTTCGTCGGTGTCGGGGCGGCGCCCAACGGCGCGCTGGCGCGGCTGCGGCGGCCGATCGATGCGCTGTCGCTGCTGCGCGAGCTCGACGCCGCGGTGCTGCAGATGCAAGGCCCGGCGACGCTGGCACCGGCCGTGGTGAGCACGCCGGCCGTCGCGGCGCCGCCGCCCACCCCTGCGCGCACGCCGCCACGGCCACCGGCGGCAAAGCCGCCGGCGACGCCCGATTCGCATTGGTCGGAGCTGGCCGCCCGCTTCCCCGATCGCACCGAGGCCGAACCGACAGCCGCCGTGGCCAAGCCGGCCGACCTGCGCTGCGACGCGCTGCTGGTCGACGACAGCGAGATCGCGCTCAAGTTCCTCACGATGAAGCTCGGCGAACTCGGCTTGCGCGCGCGCGGCGTAACCGACAGCGACGCCGCGCTCGCCCAGCTGGCGGAGCACGACTTCAACTACGTGTTCCTCGACGTCGAGCTCGGCCCACAGAGCAAGCTCGATGGCCTGGCGCTGTGCCGCCACATCAAGCGGCGCACCAGCCGTCCGCCGGTGGTGGCGATGGTGTCGGCGCATGCCACGCAGACCGACCGTGTGCGCGGCAGCCTGGCGGGCTGCGACGCCTACCTCGGCAAGCCGCTGCAACCCACCGAGCTGCGCGCGGTGGTGGGTCTGCGCCGCGGCCGCTAGCCCGACCTCAGCGCTCGTCGCGCTGCGCCTCCTGGCGCGCTGCGAGCAACGCCGCCGCTGCGATCAGCACACCGCCGGCCACCGTGTGCGGTTGCAGTGTCGCCGCGCCGAGCGCGACCGCCGACACACTGGCGAACAGCACCTCGCTGACCATCACCACCGCGGTGGTGCTGGCACGCAGCCGCGCGGCGCCGAACTGCAGCGACAGGTTGGCACCCATGAACCAAAGCGCCAGCAACAGGACCCACGGGATCCAGCCACCGACGCTGGCCCACGGCGGCTGCGCAATGGCAGCGCCAGCAGTCAGCGCGACCGCGGTGCTGACCAACGCACCGCCGGTGAACATCGCCATCGCACGCGACGCCGCAGGTCGCCGCGCCTCGCGGCGCAGCATCACGGTATTCAGCGCGAAGGACAAGCCTCCCGCCAGACCGAGCCAGTCGGCGGCGGTGCGCGGCCAGGGCCAGCCGCCGTCCTCGGGCCACAGCACCACCAGCGCACCGGTCACCGCCAGCAGTGCACGCAGCAGCACGCCGGCCTGCAGCGGCTCGCGCAACAGCCAGCGCGCGAGCAGCACGCTCCACAGCGGCATCAGGTAGAACAGCAGCACGACGCGAACCACGTCGCCGATCGTGACGCCCCAGTTGAATGCCGCGTTGGTGAAACCCGAGGCGAGCAGCAGCACCCACAGGCTGCGCGTACGCAGCAGGTCGGCCAGCGACGACGGCCGCCAGGCGGCAAGCGCCGCGACCACGACCGCGTAGGTGAATGCGGTGGACCACAGCGGGTGCACGCCGAGCGACTGCAGCTGGCGAAAAGGCCACCAGCACAGCCCCCAGGTGAACGCGTTGAACAGCAGCGCCAGCACCGCTGCGGCGGGGCGTCCTCGCATCGCGGCGGATCAGGGGCCGTCGGAGCGCGCGATCGCCAGCAGCCGCTCGACCTCTTCGCGGTGGCGCACGGCGTTGGTGCGGTGCCAGTGGCCGATCAGCGCCATGGTGGCGGTGACCGCGACGCCGAAGACCGCGATCGAGACGAACGCCGACAGGCCGAACTTGGTCATGCCGGTGTAGAAGGCGCCGAGCCCGAGGATCGCTGCCTGCTCGTTGAAGTTCTGCACCGCGATCGAACGGCCGGCGCCCATCAGGTTGTGGCCGCGGTGCTGCAGCAACGCGTTCATCGGCACCACCAGGAAGCCGCCGATCGCGCCGAGCAGCACCATGAACGGCGCCGCCACCCACGGCTCGCGGATGACGTTGAGCCCGATCACCAGCACGCCCATCGCCACGCCCAGTGGGATGACGCGGGTGGCGCGGTCGAGCCGCATCAGCCAAGACGCCACCACCGCGCCGGCTGCGGTGCCGATGGCCACCACCCCCACCAGGGACGACGCCTGCGTCGTGCTGTAGCCCAGCGCCGCCGCCGCCCAGGCGAACACGATCACCCGCAGGTTGCCCGACACGCCCCAGAACAGCGTGGTGGTGGCCAGCGAGATCTGGCCCAGCTTGTCGGCCCACAGGCGTGCGTTGCACTGGCTGAAGTCACCCACCAGGCTGACCACGTTGGTGGTCAATGGCTGCAACGGCGCGTCGGTGCGCGGGATGTAGAGGTTGAACGCGGCGGCGATCACGTACAGCACGACGATCGACGAGATCGCCGCCTCCGGCGGCGTGTTGACGCCGGTGTCGATGAACGGGAAGTCGAACGACAGCAGCCATGGCGCCACGCGCCCGCCCACCAGCTGGCCGCCCAGCAGCACGCCGAGGATGATCGACGCGATCGTCAGCCCTTCGATCCAGCCGTTGGCCTTGACCAGCTGAGACGGCGGCAGCAACTCGGTGAGGATGCCGTACTTGGCCGGCGAGTAGGCAGCCGCGCCGAGCCCGACGACCGCATAAGCCACCAGCGGATGGCTGCCGAACAGCATCAGCAGGCAGCCCACCACCTTGATCGCGTTGGAGATGAACATCACCTGCCCTTTGGGCACGGCGTCGGCGAACGCGCCCACCAGCGGCGCGAGCAGCACGTAGAACAGCGCGAACATCGGCGTCAGAGCCGGGATCTGCCACGGCGGCGCGTGGGTGGTCCGCAGCAGCTCGATGGCGCCGACCAGCAAGGCGTTGTCGGCCAGCGAGCTGAAGAACTGCGCCGACATGATCGTGTAGAAGCCTCGTTTCATGTGCTTCTGTTGCGGCGCCCCCCAACGGCGCACAAACGGCAAACGGGCGTGCGGCCGTGGGCGGCGGGTTATAGCACGCGCGGTTACCGCGCTCGGCCGGCCGGCGCCGCTGGCAGAATCTTCCGCGGGATAGTCCTGCCCCGCGTTTTGAGGCCTTCAGCATGCCGCGCCCGATCGAAGCGCTGATCCACCGCGACGCGTTGGCGCACAACCTGGCGCGCGCGCGCGACCTGGCCGCCGGCGCGCGGGTGTGGGCGGTGGTCAAGGCCAACGCCTACGGTCACGGCATCGAGCGCGCGTTCGAAGCGTTGTGCGGTGCCGACGGCTTTGCGCTGCTGGACCTGGCGGAGGCCGAGCGCGTGCGTGCGCTCGGCTGGCGTGGCCCGGTGCTGTTGCTCGAGGGCTGCTTCGAGCCGCGCGACCTCGAGCTGTGCTCGCGGCTGAACCTGTGGCACACCGTGCACCGCGATGCGCAGATCGACTGGCTGGCTGCGCACAAGACCGAAGTACCGCATCGCGTGTTCCTGAAGCTCAACAGCGGCATGAACCGGCTCGGCTTCACGCCGCAGGCGTATCGCGCCGCGTGGGCGCGGTTGAACGCGCTGCCGCAAGTCGACGAGGTCTCGCTGATGACGCACTTTGCCGACGCCGATGGCGCCGCCGGAGTGCAGTCGCAACTGACGGTGTTCGAACGCGCCATCGACGGGCTGCCGGGGGAGCGCACGCTGGCCAACAGCGCGGCCTTGCTGCGCCATCCCGCGGCCACCGCGGCCGACTGGGTGCGCCCGGGCATCATGGTCTACGGCGGCTCGCCCGACCATCCGCAGCACACGGCAGCGCATTGGCAGCTGCAGCAGACGATGACGTTGCGCTCGCAGCTGATCGCCGTCCAGCAGTTGACCAGCGGTGATGCGGTCGGCTACGGCAGCACGTTCGTCGCCGATCGGCCGTTGCGCATCGGTGTGGTCGCCTGCGGCTATGCCGACGGCTACCCGCGCCACGCGGCCAGCGGCACCCCGGTGCTGGTCGACGGCGCGCGCACCGGCACCGTCGGCCGCGTTTCGATGGACATGATCACGGTCGACCTCGCGCCGGTGCCGCACGCGGTGCCGGGCAGCGAGGTCACGCTGTGGGGCCACGGCCCGCGCGGCAGCGTGCTGCCAGCCGACGAGGTGGCGCACGCGGCCGGCACCGTGAGCTACGAGTTGCTGTGCGCGCTGGCGCCGCGGGTGCCGGTGCGCGTGCCGTGACCACTCCCGCTGCGCATGCTGCCGTTCATCTGCCGGCCCTCGGCCGCGCGCGGCGCGGCGCCGACTGATGCCGCGCATCCACTTCGTGCTCGACGAGCGCGACGTGCGCTTCGAGGCCGTGCGCGCCCAGGGCGCCGGCGGTCAGAACGTGAACAAGGTGTCCAACGCCGTCGTGCTGCGCTTCGACATCGACGCGTCGAGCCTGCCCGATGCGTTGAAGGCGCGGCTGCGCGCGCTCAGCGACCAGCGGATCGGCAGCGACGGTGTGGTGACGATCAAGGCGCAGGAGCACCGCAGCCTGCCGCGCAACCGCGCCGCCGCGCTGGCGCGGCTGCGCTCGCTGATCGATGCCGCCGCGACGCTGCCGCGCAAGCGCATCGCCACCGCCCCGACGCTGGCGTCGCGCGAGCGGCGGCTGGCCGACAAGGTCCACAAAGGGCGGCTGAAGGCCACGCGCGGCGCGCGGCGCGACGAGTGAGCTGACCGCGGGCTCGTTTCGCGGAGGCGATCAAGCCGACGGCCGCGTCGCTGCGTAGACGCTACCCAGGCACAGCGCGATGCCGGCCCATGACAGCGCGCTCGGCTGCCAGCCTTCGAGTGCAGCGGAGATCGCCAGCGCGATCGGCGGGATCATCACGCCGGTCATCGCCGCACGCGCCGGCCCCACGCGCTGCGCGAGCCTGAAGTAGACGAAGAACGCGATCACCGAACCGAACAGCGTCAGGTACAGCAGCGACAGCCACCAGGCGGTGCTGGCGCCGAACGCGAACGCCGTGCCCTGCGACGCTGCCGCCAGCCACAGCGCCAGTGCGCCGTAGGTCATGCACCAGCCGAGCATTGGCACCAGGCTCAAGCCGCGCTTGGACAGCACGAGCGTCAGCGCGTTGCCGATGCAGGCGCACGTCACCGCGAGCATGCCCAACGCGAGCCCGAGCGCGGCTTGCGGGCGTGCACCGGTGGCCACCACCTCGGGCCAGAAGATCAGCACCACCCCCGCCACGCCGCACACGGCGGCCGCGACGAAGCGCCGCGTCACGCGCTGGCCGAACACGCGCCAGCCGATCAGCGCGTTGCCGAACACCATCAGCGAGAACAGCACCGCGACCAGCCCGCTCGGAATGTGGCGCTCGGCCTCGTACACGGCCCAGTAGTTGACGCTGTACTGCACGACGCCGGTGACCAGCAGCCAGCCGTGCCAGCGCGCTGCCAGCAGCCACGGCTGCCCGCGCGCGACCGCCACGCCGAGCAGCACGACGCCGGCCAGCAGGAAGCGCCACGCCACCGAGTTCAGCGGCGGGGCCTCGGCCAGCTGGTACAGGATCACGTGCCAGGTCGAGGCCCAGATCAGCGTGGGCACCCAGAACAGCACACGGGGCGATTCGAGCAGGCGTGCGGTCAAGATGGGATCGGTGGCTCGGGTGCCGTTGGCAAAGGGCCGCCATGCTAGCCGAGCGCGGCGCGCGACCCGTTGCCCGCACAATGCATGGATGCAGTTGCCCGATGGCGCCTCGCTGTGCTGGCTGCGGCCGGCCGGGCGCCACTGACATGGCGCGCGACAAGACCGTCTACACCTGCACCGCGTGCGGCGGCACGAGCCCCAAGTGGCTCGGCAAGTGCCCGCACTGCGGTGAATGGAACACGCTGGAGGAAGGGGTCGCCGAGAGCAACGGCGCGACGCGCCACCGCTACAAGGCGATGGCGCCGATGCAACCGGTGGCCACGCTGTCGGAGATCGAGGCCGCCGAGATCGAGCGCTCGCCCACCGGCCTGGCCGAGCTCGACCGGCCGCTCGGTGGCGGCATTGTCGAAGGCGGCGTGGTGCTGATCGGCGGCGACCCGGGCATCGGCAAGTCGACGCTGCTGCTGCAGGCCGCCGAGAAACTGTCGCAGACGATGCCGGTGCTGTACGTGACAGGCGAGGAGTCGGGTGCGCAGGTCGCGCTGCGCGCGCGGCGGCTGGGCCTGAGCGCCGCGCCGGTGCGGGTGCTGGCCGAGATCCAGCTCGAGCGCATCCTGTCGGCGATCGAAGCCGAGCAGCCGCGCTTCTGCGTGATCGACTCGATCCAGACGCTGTTCTCCGATGCGCTGACCTCGGCGCCCGGCTCGGTGGCGCAAGTGCGCGAATGTGCAGCGCAGCTGACGCGCAGCGCCAAGGCGCTCGGCACGTCGATCGTGCTGGTGGGCCACGTGACCAAGGAGGGATCGCTGGCCGGGCCGCGCGTGCTCGAGCACATGGTCGACACCGTGCTGTACTTCGAGGGCGACACGCATTCGAGCTTCCGCCTCGTGCGCGCGATCAAGAACCGCTTCGGCGCCGTCAACGAGATCGGCGTCTTCGCGATGACCGAGCGCGGGCTGAAGGGTGTCAGCAACCCGAGCGCGATCTTCCTGTCCACCCACGGTGCGCCGGTGCCGGGGTCGTGCGTGCTGGTCACGCTGGAAGGCACGCGGCCGCTGCTGGTGGAGATTCAGGCGCTGGTCGATTCCGGCGGCGTGGCACCGCGCCGGCTGTCGGTCGGGCTCGATCGCGACCGTCTCGCGATGCTGCTGGCGGTGCTGCACCGGCACGCCGGCGTCTCGTGCATGGACCAGGACGTGTTCGTCAATGCAGTGGGTGGCGTGCGCATCGGCGAGCCGGCGGCCGACCTCGCGGTGCTGCTGGCGATCCACGGCTCGCTGCGCGGCAAGCCGCTGCCGCGCGGCTTTCTCGCGTTCGGCGAGGTCGGGCTGGCCGGCGAGGTGCGACCCGCGCCGCGCGGGCAGGAGCGGCTGCGCGAGGCGGCCAAGCTCGGCTTCGCGGTCGCCGTGGTGCCCAAGGCCAACGCACCGAAGGCGGCGCGCGACGGCGATGCGCGCGCGTTCGAAGGGCTGACGATCCACGCCGTGGAGCGCATCGAAGAAGCGATCGAGGTGGTGCGCGGTTTGTAGCGCGCGCTGCGGGCGCAAGCCGCGCGCGGTATGCTCGCGCCCCGCTGCGGCACGCGGCCGCGCGGCGCAACCTGACACCGATGCGGATCCGCTCGCCGTCCAATTTCGCTCGCGCGAGCGCCGCGCCGGGGGCCGCGTGAACGTCGCGGTCGGCTGGCTGCTCGCCGGCGCCGCACTGGCGATGGGGTACTGGCAATGGGGCTGGCCTGGCGTCGTGCTGGCGGTGACGTTGATCGTGTTCTGGCTGCTGCTGCAGTTCAGTCGCGCGCTGCGGGTGCTGCGCAAGGCGGGCCGAGCGCCCGTCGGTCACATCGACAACGCGGTGATGCTGCACGCGCGGCTGCAGCACGGCCAGCGACTGCCGCAGATCCTGGCGCTGACCAAGAGCCTCGGCGTCAAGTGCGACGACGATCCCGAGGTGTTCGAATGGCGTGACGCGGGCGGCGACGCCGTGCGCATCGAGCTGGTTGAGGGCAAGCTCACGCGCTGGGAGCTGCAGCGCGCCGACGCCGCACCGGCGCGGGAGAGCGCATGACGGCAACCCGCGACGCTTCCTGCAGATGCGCCGGCAGGCGCGCGAGCTCGACGTACCGCTTGAGATGAAGGAGCCGACGATGCGACTGATTCGAAGCCTCGTGCTGTGCGCACTGGCGCTGCTGACCGTGCTGGTCGCCTGCACCACCACCCCGACCGGCAACGTCGCCGGCACCGGCGCACCGCGGCTGCGCCTGTACGTGCTGTATTGCGGCGAGGCACACATCCCCGACGTCTCACCGTGGTCGCCCGGGTTCAACGTCGGCAAGCCGATGGTCTTCAGCGACAACTGCTACCTGATCCGCCACGGCAACGACTGGATGCTGTGGGACTCGGGCTACGCCGACTCGCTGGCTGACAACCCCGACGGCCTACTCGGCAACCGCGGCGTGCGCGCGAAGCGCACCAAGACCTTGGCGTCGCAGCTCGCCGAGCTGCGCGTGGCGCCCGAGCAGATCACCTACCTCGCGTTCTCGCACGCGCACGCCGACCACGTGGGCAACGCGAACCTGTTCGCCAACGCCACGCTGTACATCCAGCAGCCCGAGTACGACGCGATGTTCGGCCCCGACCCCGCGAAGTTCGGCTTCAACCCGGCGCTGTACGACAAGCTGCGCAACAGCCGGGTGGTCAAGCGCAACGGCGACACGGACGTGTTCGGCGACGCGTCGGTGGTGATCCTGTCGACGCCCGGACACACGCCAGGACACCAGTCGCTGCTGCTGCGGCTGGCCAAGACCGGCACGCTGGTGCTATCGGGCGATGCCGCGCACTTCAAGGAGAACTTCGATCAGCGCCGAGTCCCCGGCTTCAACTTCAACAAGGAGCAATCGATCGCCTCGATGGACCGCATCGGGAAGCTGCTGCTGTCGGAGCGCTCGCTGCTGTGGATCAACCACGACAGCGAGCAGAACGCGACCATTCCGCACGCGCCGCAGTACATCGAGTAGCCACCGCCGTGGCAGCACAAGTCACAGCTTCGGTCGCGCCATGAGGCGACGCGCCATCCACTTCGTTGCAGCGTGCGCCTGGCTGCCGTTCGTGCCGATCGTACGGTCGCAGCGGGCGTCGCCGCCGGTGGTCGGCTTTCTGTCGAGCCGCTCACCCGAGGAAGCCGCGCCTCACCTGGCAGCCTTTCGTCGCGGACTCGCCGAGCAGGGCTTCGAGGACTCGGGAAGCGTCACGATCGAGGAGCGCTGGGCGCGGGGGCACTACGACCGCTTGTCCGCGCAAGCCAAGGAGCTGCTCGGCCGACATGTCGATGTCCTGGTCGCGGTCGGCGGACTGCCGGCCGCGCTCGCCGCCAAGGAAGCGACCCAGACCGTTCCAATCGTGTTCCTCGAGGGTGACGATCCGATCGAGGCGGGGCTGGTCACGCGCATGAACCGGCCAAGCGGCAACCTGACCGGCGTCACCTTCATCACCAGCCAACTGAATGGCAAACGGCTCGCGCTGTTGTGCGAGGGGGTGCCCGACAAGGCTCTGGTTGCGTTTCTCCTCAACCCTCACAACCCGGGCTCCGTAGCCAGCCAGCACGACGTCGAGCACGCCGCCAAGACCCTCGGTCATCCGCTGCTGGTCTTGCGCAGCACGGCGGGCCAGAACCTGGCCGACGCGTTCGCCGCGATGGCCGCCAACCGTGCCCGCGCGTTGGTGGTGCAGAACGACCCGTACTTCGACTCGCAGCGCGACCAGGTCGTCGCGCTGGCCGCCCAGCATCGGGTGCCTGCGATCTACCACATCCGTGAGTTCCCCGCCGGTGGCGGCTTGATGAGCTATGGCGCCAGCCTGCTCGACGCCTACCGTGACGTGGGCGTCTACGCGGGGCGCATCCTGCAGGGTGCGCGGCCGTCGGAGCTACCCGTGTTGCGGCCGACGCGGTTCGAGTTCGTGATCAACGCCAGGGTCGCTCGTGAGCTGGGGCTGAAACTGCCGCCCAGGCTGTTGGTCATGGCCGACGAAGTGCTCCAGTAGCCGACGCGGCGGCTGAAGACACCGCAGAATCGCGCTCCCTCAAACGAATCCGTGGCGGCGCCCGCACGGCTGCCGCGGCCAGCACCATGGCGCAACTCACGCATTGCGCGATCGACTTCGGCACCAGCAACTCGGCGGTGACGCTGCCCGCGCGCGCCGGTCACGGCGTCGAGTTGGTGGCGCTCGAAGACGCCTTCACCGGCATGCCGACCGCCGTCTTCTACGTCGTCGAAGGGCTGGCCGTCCATCAGCAGCCGCAGCGGCTGTACGGCCGCGCCGCAATCGCGGCCTACGTCGAGGGCCACGAGGGCCGCCTGATGCGCTCGATGAAGAGCATCCTCGGCTCCGACCTCGTCGAGCGCAGCACCGAGGTCGGCGGCGGCCACTCGGTGCGCTACATCGACGTCATCGGCAGCTACCTGCGCCACCTGAAAGCCAAGGCCGAGGCGCGCGCAGGCACGGCGATCGAACGCGCGGTGATCGGGCGGCCGGTGTTCTTCGTCGACGACGATGCAGCGCGCGATGCCGCCGCGCAGGATGCGATGGCACGGGTCGCGCGCGAGGTCGGCTTCGCCGACGTGCAGTTCCAGTTCGAGCCGATCGCCGCCGCGTTCGACTTCGAACAGACGGTGCAGCGCGAGCAGACCGTGCTGGTGGCCGACATCGGCGGCGGCACATCGGACTTCAGCGTCGTGCGCGTCGGCCCACGGCAGCGCACGCGGCTGGACCGCCGTGACGACATCCTCGCCAACCACGGCGTGCACGTGGCGGGCACCGACTTCGACCGCCGCATCGAACTCACCTGCATCCTGCCGCTGGCCGGATACGGCACGGTCGGCCCGCCGCGCGCCGACGGTGGCGCGCCGCGCGAGGTGCCGAGCGGAATCTACTTCGACCTCGCGACCTGGCACCTCATCAACACTTGCTACACCCCCGCCCGCGTGCTCGAACTGCGCGGCATGCGCGAGTGGTACGCCGACGAGCGCCTGCATGCGCGGCTGATGACGATCCTCACGCGCCGGCTCGGGCATGCGCTGGCCGCGCGCGCCGAGGACGCCAAGATCGCGGTGTCGTCGGCGCCCGCCACGCCGATCGACCTGCACGTCGTCGAGCCGGGGCTGGCCACGCTGCTGCGCGAGGCGCAGGCGATGGACTCGATCGTCGCCGACCGCGCGCGCATCGTCGGTGCGGCGCGCGATGCGCTGACACAGGCCGGTCTGAAGCCGCAGCGCCTCGACGCGATGTACTTCACCGGCGGCTCCACCGGCCTGCAGCCGCTGGTGACCGCGATCGCCGCGGTGGCGCCGCAGGCGCAGGTCGTGAGAGGCGACCGCTTTGCCAGCGTCGCCAGCGGGCTCGGCGTGCATGCGCGGCGGCTGTTCGAGGGCTGAGCCCGGACCGAGCGCCGGCGGCTCGCGAGTGCCGGGCGTCGGACCGGCGACCTGCATGCCGCCGGGCTGGATGGGCAGCCTAGAATGCCTCTCCGAGATGTGAATCAACGAAGGTACTCCGATGTCGATGTCCGACCGTGACGGCAAGATCTGGTTCGACGGCAAGCTGGTCGACTGGCGTGACGCCAAGATCCACGTGCTGACGCACACGCTGCACTACGGCTGCGGTGTCTTCGAGGGCGTGCGCGCGTACAAGACCGTCAAGGGTACGGCGATCTTCCGGCTGCGCGAGCACACCGAGCGCCTGTTCAACTCGGCCAAGATCCTGCGCATGAAGGTGCCGTACAGCTTTGAGCAGGTGTGCGAGGCGCAGCGAGAAGTCGTGCGCGCCAACAAGCTCGACAGCTGCTACCTGAGGCCGCTGGCCTGGATCGGTGACGAAAAGCTCGGCGTCAGCCCCAAGGGCAACACGATCCACCTGATGATCGCGGCGTGGCCGTGGGGCGCCTACCTCGGCGAAGAAGGGCTGAAGAAGGGCATCCGCGTCAAGACGTCGAGCTACACGCGCCACCACGTCAACATCACCATGACGCAGGCCAAGGCGGTCAGCAACTACACCAACTCGATCCTCGCCAACGTCGAGGCCACCGAAGACGGCTACGACGAAGCGATGCTGCTCGACTCGGCCGGCTTCGTCAGCGAGGGTGCCGGCGAGAACCTGTTCATCGTCAAGGGCGGCGTGGTCTACACACCCGACCTGTCGGCCGGCGCGCTCAACGGCATCACGCGCAACACGATCTTCTCGATCTGTTCCGACCTCGGGGTCAGAATAGTCGAGAAGCGCATCACCCGCGACGAGGTCTACATCAGCGACGAAGCGTTCTTCACCGGCACCGCCGCCGAAGTGACGCCGATCCGCGAGTACGACCGCGTGACCTTGGGCGCCGGCGAGCGCGGCCCGCTGACCACCAAGATCCAGAACGCCTTCTTCGACATCGTCAACGGCCGCAACGGCAAGTACGCCGAGTGGCTGACCGCGGTATGAGCCCCGCCCTGCCGCCCGAAGGGGCTCATTCCCGCTCGGCGGGACGGCGCGCGGCGCCGAGGGTGCCCCAATGAGCGCACAGCCCAAAGCCATCGTCGAAGTGGCCGCCAAGGATCTGCAAGGTCCGGGCGTCGTCTTCTGCCCCAATCCGAAGATGCCGCTGTGGAGCAATCACCCGCGGGTGTTCATTGACGTCGTCACCGAAGGCGTGGGGCAGTGCCCCTACTGCGGCACCGAATACCGGCTGAAGGCCGGCGAGACCGTGGCCCGCGGCCACTGAGGCCACAAACAACCCGGGCTGCCACCTACGCCGCGGCGCGGTACTGCCGTCGATAGGCAGCCGGCGAGACGCCGAAGCGCGCAGCGAAATGCTGGCGCAGCGACAGCGCCGAGCCGAAGCCTGCGTCGCCGGCGATCGATTCCAGCGGCCGGTCCGTGGCCTCGAGCAGCCGGCCCGCCAGCGTCAGGCGCTGGTGCGTCAGCCACTGCACCACGCTGCTGCCGGTGGCCCGGTTGAACTGCCGCGTGAAGGTGCGCCGGCTCATGCTGACGCGGCGCGCCAGCGCATCGAGGTCGTGCCGCTCGCCGATGTGCGACAGCATCCAGCTCATCAGGTCGTGCAGCCGCGCGTCGGCGTCGGTGGGCGGCAGCGGCTGTTCGATGAACTGAGCCTGCCCGCCGCGGCGGTGCGGCGCCACCACCATGCGCCGCGCGACGCGGTTGGCCACGTCGGCGCCGCACCAGCGGCGCAGCAGGTGCAGACAGCAATCGAGGCTGGCCGCGGTGCCGGCCGACGTGACGACCCGGTCCTCGTCGACATAGAGCACCGACGGGTCGAGTTGCACCGCCGGAAAGCGCGCCGCGAATGCCGGCGCCCAGTGCCAATGCGTGGTCGCGCGCCGGCCATCGAGCAGTCCGGCGGCCGCGACCACGAACGCCCCCAGGCACAGGCCCACCACGGTGGCGCCGCGCGCGTGCGCGTCGCGCAGCGCCTGCAACAGGCGCGGCGGCGGCGGCTGGTCCAGGTTGCGCCACGTCGGGACGATGACGACGTCCGCCTGACGCAGCGCCGAGAGGCCGTGGCGCACGTCGATCGAGAAGCCCGCCGACGTCTGCAGCACGCCGGGCTGCACCGCGCAAACGACGAAGTCGAAGCGCGGCATCCCCTGGTCGCGCCGGTCTTCGCCGAACACCAGACAGGGCGCCGCGAGCGGGAACGGGCCGATGCCCTCGAACGCGACCACCGCGATGCGACGCGGCATCGACCGCGGGCCGGGCCGCGGGCGAGCTGACGGCGCGGCCGGAACGGACCGCGTTGCAACTGACATCGGCATGGCCCGATTCTATCGAAAGTTGTCTTTTGGGCCACTGGCAGGTGTGCCGTCACGCACCGACGATCGTGCCCATCGACTCTCGGGAAGACCGCATGACCACCGCCCCCCACCCACCGCGTCGCGCCTTGATCGTGATCGACGTGCAGAACGAGTACGTGACCGGCAACCTGCGCATCGAACACCCGCCGGTCGACGACTCGCTGACGCAGATCGGCCGCGCCATCGATGCGGCCCACGCCGCCGGCGTGCCGGTGGTGGTGGTGCAGAACGATGCGGCCCCGACGGCACCGCTGTTCGCGCTCGGGTCCGACGGTCACGCGCTGCATCCGGTGGTGGCCACGAGGCGGCACGACCACCTGCTGCACAAGACACTGCCCGGTGCCTTCACCGAAACCGGGCTCGCCGAGTGGCTCGCCGAGCGCGACGTCGATACGCTGACGGTGTGCGGCTACATGACGCACAACTGCGACGCCTCGACGATCATCGACGCGCTGCACCGCGGCCTCGCGGTCGAGTTCCTGGTCGATGCCAGCGGCGCGGTGCCGTACCGCAACGCCGCCGGCTTCGCCAGCGCCGCGGACATTCACCGGGTGTTCAGCGTCGTGCTGCATTCGCGTTTCGCCGCGGTGGTGACCACCGCGAGCTGGATCGACGCGCTGCGCGCCGGGGAGCGGCTCGAACGCAGCACGATCGCGGTGTCGCACCAGGCCGCACTGCTCGCCGCCGCGTGAACGCGAGCGGTCCCGCACCGATCACCGACCCTGCCAGGAGGAACTGACCATGCCCCTCGTCACGCTGACCGTTCGCAAACCAAAGTCCGCCGAGTTCAAGACCACCGTGCTCGACGCGGTGCACGCCGCGCTCGTCGCCACGGGGGTGCCCGCGACCGACAAGTTCCAGCGCGTGATCGAACTCGATGCCTCGGACTTCCGCTACGACGCGACCTATCCCGACCTCGCACGCCCGCGCGGCGACGACTTCGTGCTGATCGAGGTCCTGTGGTCGGTGGGTCGCAGCGTCAAGGTGAAGCGGAAGCTGCTCGAGGAGCTGATGGCGACGCTGTCGCGCGCCGGCCTCGACACCGAGCACGTGATGGTCGGCTTCAAGGAGACCCAGTGGGAGAACTGGGCCTTCGGCGGCGGTCGGCTCATTCACGCAGGTTAGACGCGCCGCGACCGGCTCGACCTGTGAGCCGACGCTCCCCAAATGGCCGCGGTTCGCTGCGACGCGTCCACAGGTCCGGCTAGCACGAAACGACGCTCCGGTTCAAGCGATGCCCGCGCCGCGGGCGGCGGTCAATCGCTTGACGGCAGCGGCACCGCGGCCGCATGGTTGAGCTTCTTCGATCGGAGCCGTGCGTTGAGCGTCGTGCTGCAACTCATCCGCGAGGCCAGGCACCAGGTCCCCATCGGGGCACCGTTCGGTGTGCGCTGGCGCGGCAGCGCGCAGGTTGCCCTGGCTGGCATGTCGCACCAGGTGATGGTGACAGCGCGCATCGATCACAAAGGTCGCCGACGCGAGCAGCTGCTGCTCGATGGCGTGCGGGTCGATCGATCGGTGCTGCTGAGGCTCACCTGCACCGAGACCGAATGCCCGCAGGCGAGATTCGTGCGCGCACAGTGGGACGCCTTCCATCGCCGCACGCCGCGCCACCGAACGTCGCCGCTGCAGGCACGGCCGCTGATCGAGGAGTTCGCGCTGGTCGTCGGCGCTCAGCAATGCACGGCCCGACCGGCTCGCTTCACATGCTTCACGCACTGCCCGAACCGGGCCCATCCGGCGTTGCTGATCGAGAAGACGGGGTACGACCTGTTCGAGGACGGCGTCTATGTCGGCGGCGGCCTGTTGAAGTCTCGCGATGGCGCTCGCCCACGCCTGCCGACGCTGGAGGCCGCCAAGGCCTTCGTGCTGGCGCGGCAACTCGAGGCGATGGCCATGCTCGGCCGCCTGCGGATGGGCTCGAAGCGCGACGAGCCCTGACTCAACGCCGCAGCGCGCGCCCCGCGTCGCGCTCAGGCCGTGGCGACCAGACGCTTCAGCGTCGGCAGGCATGACCCGCATTCGGTGCCGCAGCGCAGCCGGCGTTGCAGCGCGGTCAGCCTCTCGGCGGGCGCACCGACCGCCGATGCCAGCACCTCGCGGATGCGCGCCTCGCTGACGTCGTGGCAGGTGCAGACCTGCGGTGAGCGCGGGGGCTGCGTCCCCGGGGGCGCGCTGTCCGCGCGCAGCAGGCTGCGCCCGTAAGCCTGTGCCGGCTCTTCGTCGACCAGCAGCGCGCGCAGCCAGGGTTCGGCATCGGTGCTGCCGGCGAGCACGAATGCCTGCACCCGCATCGCGTCGCCCTGGCCGGCGAGCGTTATCGTGCGCCGCAAGCCGCGCCTGGCATCGACGTAGCGCAGCGCCTGCGCACCATCGACGCCGAGCAGCCGCTCGATGCGCGCCAGCACCTCGTCGGTCGGGCGTTCGTGCGCCGCCGCGCGAAACATCAGGCCCAGTCGCCCGCGCGCATCGGGCTCGCGGCCGAACGGCACGCACGCCGCGTACGCGAACAATGGCATCAGCGCGCGCAGCGCTTCGCGCGCCGTGTGTGCGTCGGCCTGCGGCAGCCAGGCCATCGCCAGCAGCTTCCAGGGCAGCTCGGCCTTGAGCAGCTTGACCGCGCAGTGCTTCAATTCGGGCTGCTTGCTCGTCGGGCAGAACGCGCCGGTGGTGAGCGTATTGACGCCGGCCAGCGCTCGCCCGTTCGCGCTCGCGCCGCCCAGCGCCTCGGCACCCCAGTGCATCGCGATGTGCGCCTGCATCGGTGCCATCGCGTCGCTCGCCTGCGCCGGCAGCACGATCGAGCCGCGGCGCGACGTCACTTGCAGCAGATCGCCCGGCCTGGCGTTCAGGCGGTCGAGGTCGCGCGGGTGTAGCTCAATCACCGGTTCGCTCGCATGGCCGAACAGGCGGCCCAGCGTGCCAGTGCGGCTCATGCCGTGCCACTGATCGCGCAGGCGCCCGGTGGTCAGCGAATAGGGATGGCGCACGTTGCGCGCTTCGGCCAGCGGCAGCGGCTTGACCGCCGCGAACCGGGCGCGCCCGTCGTCGAACTGAAAGCCACCACCTTCGTACAGGCGCGAGCGCCCCGCGGTCGCACCCGACGGCAGCGGCCATTGCTGCGGGCCGCGCTCGTCGAGCATCGGGTACGACAGGCCCGTGATGTCGAGGTCGCGCCCGCGGGTCGATGCGCGGTGCTCGCACCAGACCTGCGCCGCGTCGGCAAACTCGAAGCCGCTCGCGCGGCCGTCGGTGCGTGCACGTTGCAGCAACGGCTCGAGACGGCGCGCAACGTCGGCGGCGATGCGCCAGTCGGCGCGTGCGGCGCCCGGCGCCGTGACCGCGGCGCGAACGCGCGAGATGCGGCGTTCGCTGTTGGTGACGCTGCCTTCCTTCTCGCCCCAGGTGCTGGCCGGCAGCAACAGGTCCGCGTAGGCGCCCGTCGCGGTGGTGCGAAACGCCTCCTGCACGATCACGAAGTCGCAGCGTTCGAGCGCGCGGCGGACCATCGCCTGATCGGGCATCGACTGCGCCGGGTTCGTGCACGCGATCCACAGCAGCTTGATCTGGCCGTCGGCGGCCGCCTCGAACAGTTCGACCGCCGATCGGCCGGGCGCCGACGGCACTTCGCGCACGCCCCACAGCGCCGCCATCTCGGCGCGGTGCTCGGCCTTGCCGAGGTCGCGGTGCGCCGCCAGCTGGTTGGCGAGCGCGCCGACCTCGCGGCCGCCCATCGCGTTGGGCTGGCCGGTCAGCGAAAAAGGCCCGGCGCCTGGCCTCCCGATCTGCCCGCTCAGCAGATGCAGGTTGATCCAGGCCGCGTTGTTGTGCGTGCCGTTGACGCTCTGGTTCAACCCCTGGCAGTACAGCGACAGCGTCGGCCAACGCCCGCGGGGCGCCCGAGGGTCCACGCCGGCGAACCAGCGCGCCGCCTGCACCAGGTCGGCCTCGCGGATGCCGCAGGCCGTCGCCACCTCGCGCGGCGTGTACTCGCGCACCAGGTCGCGGTAGGCCTCGAAGCCGTGCGTGTGCGCCGCGACGTAGGCGGTGTCGGCCAGGTTCTCCCACAGCATCAGATGCGCGATGCCGTGAGCCAACGTGATGTCGGTGCCGGGTTGGATCTGCAGGTGCAGGTCGGCCAGCGCCGCGGTTTCGGTGCGCCGCGGGTCGATGACGATCCACTTCTGCTCGGGTTGTGCGCGCCGCGCATCCTCGAGCCGGCGCATCAGGATCGGGTGCGCCCATGCGAGGTTGCTGCCGCTGATGAACACGCTGCGCGCGTGGTCGAGGTCTTCGTAGCACGCCGGCGGCGCGTCGGCACCGAGCGTCAGCTTGTAGCCGGCCACCGCCGAGCTCATGCACAGGCGCGAGTTGGTGTCGACGTTGTTGGTGCCGATCAGCGCCCGCGCCAGCTTGTTGAAGACGTAGTAGTCCTCGGTCAGCAGCTGCCCCGACAGGTACAGCCCCACCGCATCGGGGCCGTGCGTCTGCACCGTGCGTGCGATGCGCTCGGCCGCGAGGTCGAGCGCGGCGTCCCACGCGATCGCCTGCGGCAACTCGCCGCGCGCATGCCGCCGCATCGGTTGCAGCAGCCGCGTGTGCAGCGTGACCGCTTGCGTCGCAGTCAAGTGCAGCGTGCTGCCCTTGCTGCACAGCCGGCCGAAGTTGGCCGGGTGCGCGGGATCACCGCGCACGCCGATGATCTGCTCGCCATCGCTCTCGATGATCACCCCGCAGCCGACGCCGCAGTAGGGGCAGGTCGATTTCGTCTCGCGCACGACTCAGCGTCCCGGTCGGCTGGGGCAGGTCGTGCGTGTGTCTTTCATGGCGACCCTCCTCGATCACCAGCGCGATGCGACGCTCAAGCGCCCTGCTTGACCCGCGGGCCCGCGATCGGTGCCGCGACCTGGAGCGCCTTGTGCGCCAGCTCGTCGGCGTCGAGGTAGACCTGTCCCTCCTCGACCCGGCACGCGAAGCGGACCGCGCAGCCGGCGTCCGGCGCCCGAGCCTGGCCGTCGGCCAGCGAGATCGTCCAGTTGTGCAACGGGCAGGCCACGCTGTCGCCGAACACGATGCCCTGGCTCAGCGGGCCGCCCTTGTGCGGGCAGCGGTCGAGTAGCGCGAACACCTGGTCCGACGCCGTGCGAAACAGCGCCACGGCGAGGCCCCGCTCGCGCGCGATACGACGCGCGCCGAGCGGCGCGATGTCCGTCACCCGGCACACCGCCTGCCAGATCGTCGAGCGCGCGTTCATGCCCGCCCTGCCTTCACGCCGACGCCTCGTGCGTGGCGCTGCTGTCGACCGGCGCGAACTGTCGCAGGTCGATGCTCGCCTTCGCATGCTCGAACCACGGATCGGGCTCGCCATCGAGCGCGAACTGCAACCGCTCCCACAACGCCCGGCGAGTCGCGGCGTCGTCGAGCACCTTCTTCTTCACGTGGTCGAGCCCGACGCGGCCGACGTAGTGCACCGTGCGCTCGAGGTACCAGCCCTCCTCGCGGTACAGCTGCAGGAATGCACCGGCGTGCTCGAGCACGTCGGCGGCCGTCTTCACCTTGACGAAGAACTGCGCCACCTCGGTCTTGATGCCGCCGTTGCCGGCGACGTAGATCTCCCAGCCGGAGTCGACGCCGATCACGCCGACGTCCTTGATGCCGGCCTCGGCGCAGTTGCGCGGGCAGCCCGACACCGCGAGCTTGACCTTGTGCGGCGCGTACATGCGCCACAGCGCACGCTCGAGGTCCTTGCCCATCTGCGTGCTGTCTTGCGTGCCGAAGCGGCACCACTCGCTGCCAACGCAGGTCTTCACGGTGCGCAGTGCCTTCGCATACGCGTGTCCGCTCGGCATCCCGATGTCGCGCCAGACGTTGACGAGGTCTTCCTTCCTGACCCCCAGCAGGTCGATGCGCTGGCCGCCGGTGACCTTGACGGTGGGAATCCTGTACTTGTCGACCACGTCGGCGATGCGCCGCAGCTCGGCGGCGGTGGTCTCGCCGCCCCACATGCGCGGCACCACCGAGTAGGTGCCGTCCTTCTGGATGTTGGCGTGGCCACGCTCGTTGATGAAGCGGCTCTGCGGGTCGTCCTTGGCCTCCTTCGGCCAGGTGCTGATCAGGTAGTAGTTGATCGCCGGCCGGCATGACGCACAGCCGTTGGGCGTGCGCCAGGCCAGGCGCCGGTAGACGCCGTCGATCGTCAGCAGGTGCTCGGCGCGGATCGCCTCGCGCACCTCCTGGTGGCTCGAGTCGGTGCAGCCGCACATCGCCTTCTTGGCCGGCGCCTTCGAGTAGTCGCCGCCGGCGGTGGCCATCAGCAGCTGCTCGACCAGCCCGGTGCACGACCCGCAGCTCGCGCTCGCCTTGGTGTGCTTGCGCACCTCCTCGAGCGTGAACAGGCCCTTGCTCTTGATCGCCTTGCAGATCGTGCCCTTGTTGACGCCGTTGCAGCCGCAGACCTCGTCGCTGTCGGCCATTGCCGCGGCCTTGTTGTGGCCCTCGTGGCCGACATCGCCGATGTTCGACTCGCCGAACATCAGGCGGTCACGCAGGTCGCCGATCGGCCGTCCGTCGCGCAGCAGCTTGAAGTACCAGCTGCCATCGACGGTGTCGCCGTACAGGCAGGCGCCGACCAGCTTGTCGCCCCGGATCACCAGCTTCTTGTAGACGCCGCCGATCGGGTCGGACAGCACGATCTCCTCGGTGCCGTCGCCGCCCATGAAATTGCCGGCCGAGAACAGATCGATGCCGGTGACCTTGAGCTTGGTCGAGGTCTGGCTGCCCGCGTAGCGCCCGATGCCGAACTGCGCCAAGTGCGTCGCACACACCTTGCCCTGCTCGAACAGCGGCGCCACCAGCCCGTAGGCGACGCCGCGGTGCGCGGCGCACTCGCCGACCGCGTAGATGCGCGGATCGGTGATCGTCTGCAGCGTGTCGTTGACGACGATGCCGCGGTGACAGTGCAGCCCGGCGCGCTCGGCGAGCTCGGTGTTCGGGCGGATGCCGGCCGCCATCACCACCAGGTCGGCAGGAATCTCGCTGCCATCCTTGAACCGGACGGCCCTCACGCGGCCGTGCTCGTTGCCGAGCAGCTCGGACGTCTGCGCGCCGATCAGGAACTTCAAGCCGCGCGCTTCGAGCGAGCCCTGCAGCAACTTGCCGGCCACCGCATCGAGCTGGCGCTCCATCAGCCACGGCATGATGTGCACCACCGTCACGTCCATGCCGCGCTGCTTCAGGCCGTTGGCGGCCTCCAGGCCGAGCAGGCCGCCGCCGATCACCACCGCGTGCGAGTGCCGCGCCGCCGCGTCGATCATCGTCTCGGTGTCGGCGATGTCGCGGTAGGCGATCACGCCGTCGAGATCGTTGTTCGGCACCGGCAGCACGAACGGGTTGGACCCGGTGGCCAGCAGCAGGCGGTCGTACTCGGCCGTTGTGCGGTCGTCGGCGATCACCAGGCGCTTGATGCGATCGATCCGGGTGACCTTCTTGCCGGTGTGCAGCGCGATGCCGTGCTCGGCGTACCAGCTCAGCGGATTGAGGATGATCTGGTCGATCGTCTGCTCGCCGGCGAGCACCGGCGACAGCAGGATGCGGTTGTAGTTGGGGTGCGGCTCGGCGCCGAACACCGTGATGTCGTACAGGTCGGGCGCGATCTTCAGCAGCTCCTCGACCGCACGGATGCCGGCCATGCCGTTGCCGACCACCACCAGCTTCA
Organism: Burkholderiaceae bacterium; assembly: GCA_035764445.1. Classification (GTDB taxonomy): domain Bacteria; phylum Pseudomonadota; class Gammaproteobacteria; order Burkholderiales; family Burkholderiaceae_C; genus JAEUPI01. Next base: position 1,615 of record DASTZF010000248.1, on the reverse strand, counting down.
TGCGTTTCACGGTGCCCCTCTCACGCAGCGAGCGTCTCGTGGCGCGCGTGCCGCGTGTAGAGGAAGTCGATGACCTCCTTGCGCAGGTGCACGTAGCCGGGGTCCTCGGCCAGTTCGACGCGGCTGCGCGGCCGCGGCAGGTCGACCTGCAGGACCTCGCCGATCGTCGCCGCGGGCCCATTGGTCATCATCACGATGCGGTCGGACAGCAGCACCGCTTCGTCGACGTCGTGCGTCACCATCACCACGGTGCTGCCGGTGCGCGCGACGATCTTCAGCAGCTCGTCCTGCAGGTGCGCGCGCGTCAGCGCGTCGAGCGCGCCGAACGGCTCGTCCATCAGCAGCACCTTGGGCTCCATCGCCAGCGCACGCGCGATGCCGACGCGCTGCTTCATGCCGCCCGAGATCTCGTGCGGCCGCTTGTGCAGCGCGTGGCCCATGCCCACCAGCTCGAGCGCGGCCCGCGTGCGTGCGTCGAGTCGTGCCTTGCTCTCGCGTGCACCGAGCACGCGCTCGACGGCCAGATGCACGTTGCCGAAGCAGGTGAGCCACGGCAGCAGCGAGTGGTTCTGGAACACCACCGCGCGCTCCGGCCCCGGCGCCGCGATCTCGCGGTTGTCGCACAGCAGCACCCCGGCGGTCGGCGCCAGCAGCCCGGCGATCAGGTTGAGCAGCGTGCTCTTGCCACAGCCCGAGTGGCCGATCAGCGTGACGAACTCGCCCTTGGCCACCGCGAGGTTGATCTCGCGCAGCGCGTGGAAGCTGCCTTTCTTCGTCTCGAACACCATCTCGGCGTTCTGCACGTCGATGAATCCAGGCATGGCAACCTCCCTCAGTCGTCGAACGAGAAGCGCCTGGCGATCGCCATCAGCGCCTGCTCGAGCAGCAGCCCGACGATGCCGATCACGAAGATCGCGATCAGGATGTGCTTGACGTTGAGGTTATTCCACTCGTCCCACACCCAGAAGCCGATGCCGACGCCGCCGGTCAGCATCTCGGCGGCGACGATCACCAGCCACGCCGTGCCCACCGACAGCCGCACGCCGGTCAGCATGTACGGCAGCACCGCCGGAAACAGGATGCGCGTCATCACGCGCCACTCGGAGAGGTTGAGCACGCGCGCGACGTTGAGGTAGTCGGCCGGCACGCGCTGTACACCGACCGCGGTGTTGACGATCATCGGCCAGATCGAGCAGATGAAGATCGTCCAGATCGCCGCCGGGTTGGCGGCCTTGAACACCAGCAGGCCGATCGGCAGCCACGCCAGCGGCGACACCGGCCGCAGCAGGCTGACCAGCGGCGACACCATGCGGTTGAGGAAGTCGAAGCGGCCGAGCATGAAGCCGAGCGGGATGCCGACCAGCGCCGCCATGCCGAAGCCAAGGCCCACGCGCTTGAGCGAGCTCAGGATGTTCCAGCCGATTCCCTGGTCGTTGGGTCCCTTCTGGTAGAACGGATCGGCGAACAGCTTGACGGCGGCGTCGAAGGTCGCACCGGGTGTCGGAAAGGAGCTGCTCTTGAGTGTCAGCAGCTCCCAGATGCCGACCAACAGCGCCACGCCGACGACCGGTGGCAGCACCTTGAGCCAGAAGCCTCGCCAGTCGAACGGCACGCG
>DASTZF010000247.1:0-6499 GCA_035764445.1 Burkholderiaceae bacterium | reverse complement strand
GCCTTGGCCTCGCGCAGCACCGTGCCCCAGCCCGACGCGACCACCGGCGAGAACGCGATCACGTCGACCTTCTGCGCGATGAACGAGCGGATCGCCTTGATCTGGTTCTCCTGCTTCTGCTGCGCATCGGAGAACTTCAGGTCGATGCCGGCTTCCTTGGCCGACGACTTGATCGACTCGGTGTTGGCGGTGCGCCACTCGCTCTCGGCGCCGATCTGCGAAAAGCCGAGCACGATCTTCTGCTGAGCGAAGACGCTCAACGGCAGGCCGGCGGCGGCCATCGCCGCGACCACGGTTCTTCTTTGCTGATTCATGCGTGTCTCCTCAGACGTTGCGGTGAAAGGCCATGCGCCTGCTTCGGGTGCAGATCTGCTCTTCTTGCTCGTGTCTTGTGCTCGTGAAGTCCCAGACGCCCTCGTATCGGCGACGCAGGGGCAGCCGGCGCGCTGCGCGTCAAACCCAGCCACCGTCGACGATGAAGTCCTGCGCGGTGCACATCTCGCTGTCGTCGGCCGCCAGGAACAGCGTCATGCTGGCGATGTGGATCGGCATCAGCTCCCTGTGGATGCATTGGCCGCGCGCGACGTCGGCCTTGCCCTGCTCATCGAACCACAGGCGCTTCTGCTTGTCGGTCATCACCCAGCCGGGGACGATGGTGTTGACGCGGATGTTGAACGGCCCGAAGTCGCGCGCCAGGCTGCGCGTGAGTCCCTGCACCGCCGACTTCGCCGTCGTGTAGACCGGCATGCCGCCTTGCTTGAGCTTCCAGCTGACCGAGCCGAAGTTGATGATCGAGCCGCCGCCGGCGGCCTTCATGTCGGTGCTGACCTTCCTGGCGGCGAAGAACTGGTGTTTGAGGTTCACCGCTAGCCCCAAGTCCCAGCTCTCGGGCGTGGTGTCTTCGATCTTGTGACGCTGATCGTTGGCCGCGTTGTTCAGCAGCACGGTGATCGGACCCAGCCGACCACGGATCATGTCGATCGCCGCTTCGAGCTTCGGCGTGTCGGTGATGTCCGCGTGCACGAACAGCGGCGCAGTCTTCGCGCCCGGCTTCAGGCGTTTGACCAACGCCTCGGCGTTGGGCACATCGATGTCGACGAAGCCGACCCGCGCGCCCTGGGCGACGAACTGCTCGACCAGCGTCTCGCCGATGCCGGTGGAGCCGCCGGTGATCAGGACGACGCGGTCGACCAGACTGGGGTAACGAGCGAGCGATGCCATGGGCGCCCTCGGTGACGATTAGTCATACTAAAAGTCGAGGAACTGGCCGGAAATAGGGTTTGCACTGGGGCAGTTGTCGAAATATAGGCTTACTTTATTGCCAAATTTCAAGCGCACGCCGAGTTCGGCTTAGCCGACGCCGCCGCATCAGGAGACCCGCAAATGCCTTCGAGCGCCCGCTACCGGGGCGTCTTTCCGGTTGCCCCGACCACCTTCAACGACGCCGGCGAGCTCGACCTTGCGAGCCAGAAGCGGTGCATCGATTTCATGATCGACGCCGGCTCGCAGGGCGTCTGCATCCTGGCCAACTTCTCGGAGCAGTTCGTGCTCGGCGACGACGAGCGCGAGTTGCTCGCGCGCACGATCATCGAACACGTTGCCGGCCGCGTGCCGGTGATCGTCACCACCACGCACTTCAGCTCGCGCATCACGATCGAGCGCTCGCGGCGCGCGCAGGCGCTCGGTGCGGCGATGGTGATGGTGATGCCGCCGTACCACGGCGCGACGATCCGCGTGCCCGAGGCCGCCATCGTCGAGTTCTTCCAGCGGCTGTCCGACGCGATCGCGATTCCGATCATGATCCAGGACGCGCCGGTCAGCGGCACCGTGCTGTCTGCGCCGCTGCTCGCGCGCATGGCGCGCGAGATCGAGCAGGTGTCGTACTTCAAGGTCGAGACCGCCGGCGCCGCCAGCAAGCTGCGCGAGTTGATCCGCGTCGGCGGCGACGCGATCGAAGGCCCGTGGGATGGCGAGGAAGGCATCACCTTGCTGCCCGATCTCGAGGCCGGCGCCACCGGTGCGATGACCGGCGCCGGCTACCCCGACGGCATCCGCCTGATCGTCGACGCGTTCGCGGCCGGCCAGCGTGACGAGGCGTTCGATCACTACCAGCGCTGGCTGCCGCTGATCAACGTGGAGAACCGTCAGTGCGGCCTGCTGGCCGCCAAGGCGCTGATGAAGGAAGGCGGCGTCATCGCCTGCGATGCGCCGCGCCACCCGTTCCGGCCGCTGGCGGCCGCCGTGCGCGACGGCTTGCTGCGCACCGCGCGCCGGCTCGATCCGCTGGTGCTACGTTGGGGCCGCTGAAGGCCCGTCTTCCCCCGAAACCTCGAGACCGAAGGAGATCTCCCGATGCTTCGCCACCACTTCATCCGCCTCGGCCTGGCCGCCGGCGCCGCGCTGTTCGCGCTGGCCGCGCACGCGCAGGACAAAGGCACCGTCGGCGTGTCGATGCCCACCAAGTCGTCGGCGCGCTGGATCGACGACGGCAACAACATGGTCAAGTACCTGAAGGACAGAGGCTACAAGGCCGACCTGCAGTACGCCGAGGACGACATCCCGAACCAGCTGGCGCAGGTCGAGAACATGATCACCAAGAAGGTCAAGGTGCTGGTGATCGCGGCGATCGACGGCACCACGCTGTCCAACGCGCTGCAGAAGGCGGCCGATCAGGGCATCAAGGTGGTCGCCTACGATCGCCTGATCCGCGGCTCGAAGAACGTCGACTACTACACCACGTTCGACAACTTCCAGGTCGGTGTGCTGCAGGCCGGCTCGATCGTCGACAAGCTCGGCTTGAAGCAGGGCAAGGGGCCGTTCAACATCGAGCTGTTCGGTGGCAGCCCCGACGACAACAACGCCTTCTTTTTCTACGACGGCGCGATGTCGGTGCTGAAGCCGTACCTCGACAGCGGCAAGCTGGTGGTGCGCAGCAAGCAGTTGGGCATGCAAAAGGTCGGTACCCTGCGCTGGGACGGCGCGGTGGCGCAGGCGCGCATGGACAACCTGCTGTCGGCCTACTACGGCAACGCGCGCGTCGACGCGGTGCTGTCGCCGTACGACGGGCTGTCGATCGGCATCATCTCGTCCGTCAAGGGCGTCGGCTACGGCACGCCGAAGCAGCCGATGCCGGTGATCAGCGGCCAGGACGCCGAAGTGCCCTCGGTCAAGGCGATCCTGCGCGGCGACCAGTACAGCACCGTGTTCAAGGACACGCGCGATCTCGCCAAGGTGACCGTGGAGCTGATCGACGACGTGCTGTCGGGCAAGCAGCCCAAGATCAACGACACCAAGACCTACAACAACGGCATCAAGGTGGTGCCGTCGTACCTGCTGAAGCCAGTCAGTGTCGATGCGTCGAACTGGAAGCCGGTGCTGATCGACAGCGGCTACTACAAGGAGAGCCAGATCAAGTAGGTTCGGCGGCGCAATCGACGGAGCTGGCACCATGACAGCGTTGCTCGAGATGCGGGGGATCACCAAGACCTTCCCCGGCGTCGTCGCGCTGCGCGACGTGAACCTCGAGGTGCGCGCCGGCGAGATCCACGCCGTGGTCGGCGAGAACGGCGCCGGCAAGTCCACCTTGATGAAAGTGCTGTCGGGCGTCTATCCGCACGGCAGCTACGAGGGCCGCATCGTCTACGACGGCCACGAGCGGCGCTTCGCCGATATCGCCGACAGCGAGCGCGTCGGCATCATCATCATCCATCAGGAGCTGGCGTTGGTGCCGCTGCTGTCGATCGCCGAGAACATCTTCCTCGGCAACGAGCGAGCGCGTGGCGGCGTGATCGACTGGTTCGAGTCGTTCCGCGCCACCCAGGCTCTGCTGCAGAAGGTGGGCCTCAAGACAGCGCCGACCACGCTGGTCACCGATCTCGGCGTCGGCCAGCAGCAGCTGGTGGAGATCGCCAAGGCGCTGGCCAAGGAGGTGCGGCTGCTGATCCTCGACGAGCCCACCGCGAGCCTGAACGAGACCGACAGCGACGCGCTGCTGGAGTTGCTGCGCGAGCTGAAGTCGCACGGCATCGCCTGCATCCTGATCAGCCACAAGCTCAACGAAGTCGCCAAGGTCGCCGACACGGTGACGGTGATCCGCGACGGCAGCACGGTGGCCACGCTCGATGCGCGCGGCGGCCCGGTGCCCGAGCGCGAGGTGGTGCGGCTGATGGTCGGTCGCGAGATGGCCGACCGCTACCCGCACCGCAAGCCGCACGTCGGCGAGGTGGTGTTCGAGGTCGACGACTGGCGCGTGTACCACCCCGAGCACCACGACCGCTTGTTCATCAAGGGCGTCAACTTCCGCGCGCGGCGCGGCGAGATCGTCGGCATCGCCGGGCTGATGGGCGCCGGCCGCACCGAGTTCGCGATGAGCGTGTTCGGCCACTCGTGGGGCCAACGCATCAGCGGCCAGGTGCGCATGCACGGCAAGCCGGTGGACACCGGCAGCGTCGACCGCGCGGTGGCGCACGGGCTGGCCTACGTCACCGAGGATCGCAAGGCGCTCGGCCTGGTGCTCGACGACTCGATCACCCACAACGTGACCTTGACCAATCTGGCCGCGGTGTCGAGCGCCGGTGTCATCGACGCCGGCCGCGAGTACGCGGTGGCCGGCGAGTTCCGGCGCCGGCTCGCGATCCGCTGTGCCGGCGTCGCGCAGCCGGTGGTCAACCTGTCGGGTGGCAATCAGCAGAAGGTGGTGCTCGCCAAGTGGCTGTTTGCCGAACCCGAGGTGCTGATCCTCGACGAGCCCACGCGCGGCATCGACGTGGGCGCCAAGTTCGAGATCTACACGCTGATGGCCGACCTGGCCGCGGCCGGCAAGGCGATCGTGATGATCTCGTCGGAGATGCCGGAGTTGCTGGGCCTGTGCGACCGCATCGTGGTGATGAACGATGGCCGCTTCATCGCCGAGTACGAGGCCGCGCAAGCGTCGCAGGAAAGGATCATGCATGCGATCGTCGCCGACGGACACCGTTGACCAGCGGCCGCCGGCGGCGCGCCGGTACGCGGGTTACCTGAAGGCGAACCTGCGCGACTACGGCATGCTGCTGTCGCTGATCGCGATCATGGTGTTCTTCCAGGTGGTCACCGACGGCACGCTGATGCAGCCGCTGAACCTGACCAACCTGGTGCTGCAGAACAGCTACATCGTGATCATGGCGCTCGGCATGCTGCTGGTGATCGTGGCCGGCCACATCGATCTGTCGGTCGGCTCGGTGTGCGGCTTCATCGGCGCGGTGGCGGCGGTGCTGATGGTGCAGTACGACTGGCACTTCGTGCCGGCCACGCTGGCGTGCGTGGCGGTGGGTGCAGCGATCGGCGGCGCGCAGGGCTGGTTCGTCGCCTTCTTCAAGATCCCGTCGTTCATCGTCACGCTGGCCGGCATGCTGGTGTTCAAGGGCTTGGCGCTGGCGCTGCTGCAGGGTCAGTCGGTCGGTCCGTTCCCGGCCGGCTTCCAGCTGCTCAGCTCGGGCTTCATCCCCGACCTGTTCAACGGCGAGACCCTTCGCGTCACCTCGCTGGTGGTCGGCGTCGCGGTGGCGGCGGCGATGGTGGTGGCCGAGCTGCGCCAGCGCGCGCGCCAGGCCACGCACGGCATCGACAGCGAGCCGGCGCCGTTCGCCTTCGGCAAGCTGGCGCTGTTCGCCGCACTGATCGTCGGCTTCAGCTGGCTGATGGCCTCGTACCGGGGACTGCCCAATGTGCTGGTCGTGATGACGCTGCTGATGCTGCTGTACGACTTCGCCACCCGCCGCACGACGATCGGCCGCCGCATCTACGCACTCGGCGGCAACGAGAAAGCGGCACGCCTGTCGGGCGTGAAGACACAGTGGCTCACGTTCTGGACCTTCGTCAACATGGGCGTGCTGTCGGCAGTGGCCGGCCTCGTGTTCGCGGCGAGGCTGAACACCGCGACACCAAAGGCCGGCCTCGGCTTCGAGCTCGACGTCATCGCCGCCTGCTTCATCGGCGGCGCGTCGGCGTCGGGCGGCGTCGGCAAGGTGCTGGGCGCGGTGATCGGCGCGCTGGTGATGGGTGTGATGAACAACGGCATGTCGATCCTCGGCATCGGCATCGACTACCAGCAGGTGATCAAGGGGCTGGTGCTGCTGGCGGCGGTGTTCGTCGACGTCTACAACCGCAAGAAGGCCTGAGCGATGTCGATCGCCACACTCACATCGCGTCGCAGCGCCGCCTGCCGCACATGAACCCGCACCAAGTCCACCGCGACTACCGGCAGCCGCCGCCGGCGCGCAAGAGCATGCACGCGCGCATCGTGCACACGCTTGGCATGCGCATCGTCGCCGGCGGGTTCGTGCCCGGCGAGCGCCTGCCGTCGGAGGCGGTGCTGCTGGCCGAATACGACGTCAGTCGCCCGGTGCTGCGCGAGGCGATCCGCGTGCTGGTGGCCAAGGGGCTGGTGATCTCGCGCCAGCGCACCGGTGCCATCGTGCGGCCGCGCAACGAATGGCATCTGCTCGACCCCGACGTGCTGTAC